>JBCCTF010000170.1:0-7498 GCA_039198765.1 Pseudomonadota bacterium | reverse complement strand
TTGGTTCGGGGAATATATTCTGGATGCGCGCTCGAATTAGAAAGCACAACAAGCCAACACGCGTTAGAGTTATCAGGGCGTTGACGGTCGGGTCGACGACGGGGCTAATACTCGCAAGTGGCGCTTTTTTGCTGACTAACAAAACTTTTGCTATTTTAGCAGGAGTGCCTAAACAAGCCGCCTACGAAGTTGTTGCTTTCTTTGTTATATGGGCAGCTTCTTTCTTGCATGCCACCCTACGCGGGAAAGCCTCATGGCACGAACAATGCTGGACCATAGCAGTCATAAGTTTGATGTGTGTTGCTGGCAATACAATCTTATCTCTTAACGGAGCGGCCTTCCTTGTTTCAAAGAATTATCTGACTACACTATTGGTGGATATTACCTTAGTAATATCTGCTTTAGCCGCAATTCTTAGCGCGTTTAAACTGAGTCAATCTGTTCAGCATTGCAAAATACGTTTAGAAGGTCGCAAGTGACAACGATTGTGCCAAATATATAGTTATGCTTGGTCTTGTCGTCATAATATTGAGTGCCACACTTGGTTTTCTATGCCTCTCTTTTACCCAAAAACAACATGCGACTGTGCTGAATCAGGCCGACTTGCCAAAGAAGATTAGGCTTACTCTTAGATACGCTGGAATTAGTTTCTTCGGTATAACAGCTGCCACTTGCATCATTCAAAATGGTGGGCAGTTCGGTCTTGTGCTTTTTGTAATGATACTTTCCCTCGCCACATTAACATGTGCTTTTATACTTTCACGTTTGCATTCTCAATTGTGGCGTTGTCGCAATTGAGGCTCTTCCTTGAAGTGTGTTGCACTTTGTCGGCGTGGGCCACGCTTTCTGTCGGGACGAATGATCGCTGGTTCGGTGTTCTGATTCCGACGATTGTCGAGTTTTTATGCGCCTTTGGGCATGTATCGGCGTCTGCAGCGGGGCTTATCCTACAAGCCTTGCGCGTAGAAGATCAATTCCCGCCCGTCCGTACATGGAGCGTTTGAGCATTTTGAGACGTGCAACCTGGCCCTCGGCCTGCCTGTTGCTCCAAGGCATCGCGATGGCGTTTTCCACGGCAGCTTGGTCTCTCCGTAGTCTGTTGGTAAAACGCATGATCACTTTGAGGCCTGTGCCCATGGCCTGTGTGTCGTTGTGAGTGAGCAGGTAGCGTTTTTGCTGTTCCCGTTCGGGATTGGGTTGTTTGAAGTGAAGGCATTGATGTCTCGAGCTTGAATGGTCTCTCCGCCCATTCTGCGTGGCGTGTCAGACCATGCGGGCTTTCAGGAGAGCGACGCCAGCTCTTCCGTACATGGAGCGCTTGATCATTAGCTTGGGTGAACGTCCGACGACCACAATGCTCGTTCCCGCATCTCCATCGCCTAAGGGCAACGCGATGCCGTCACGCCACGCCGGCAATCGGCAAATCCTGAAGCGTCCGGCGGTGCCACCCATGGGACCGTGTCGACCGAGCACCGCAAGGCCGGGCAGCAACCC
This sequence comes from Pseudomonadota bacterium, assembly GCA_039198765.1. Classification (GTDB taxonomy): domain Bacteria; phylum Pseudomonadota; class Alphaproteobacteria; order Caulobacterales; family Parvularculaceae; genus Parvularcula. The sequence continues at coordinate 6,004 of JBCCTF010000170.1, read as the reverse complement.
TCCCCACGACGATCCTCAAGCGCGACTTCGTAGCCGTCTTCCGTGAACCTCATCGCCGAAACGACGAAAGCCTTCCCAGGCGAAAACTTAGCAGCGCGGACCATCTCACAACGTTACCAACCAACACCTAACGTCCCAACAAATCACAACACACTTCGAGGAAGAGCCTTAATTCAGACAACGCGACATCAGTCGCCGGCTCGGCAGTCGTAGCAATACTCAGAAACACGAAGCTCTTGCAGGATTGGTGAGAGACCATCCCTACGCAGGTGAGGAGCTCAAAGGAACCGCCTGAAACACCGTCACGATGGGGTGCATCCAGATCGCCCTCGGTCGCCCCTGGATCGCAGGTATCAGTGAGGGTTGGCGCTCAAGCCGACCCTCATGAGGAGCCTTCACTCACGATGCTGAGCTATCGCCGGGTTTGCTTTCCGGGGCCGCTGCGCCGTTGCTGACGGGTTTGCCGGTCATGGTTTGGCCAGCAAGCGGCTTCGTCATTTCCGAGAGGCTGCCACCGGTGATGCCAAGCTCACCCATCAGTTGATCAATCAGCGGCGCCTGGGTCCTGTAGCGCAGGGCCGCGCCGACCGCCTGGTCCGCCAGACTTCCGCCACCTCCAGCGGCGACGGTTTGCTCGCCTTCGCCGTCGACGGTGAGTGCACCTGCACCGTTCAGTCCGTCTACCGAGAGGATCTTGATGCCGTCGATGTTCTCCATCGGCTTCACCGACTGCGCGATGATCTCCGGAAGCGCCTCGATGAGAGCGATCTTCACCTGCATCGCGATTTGCTCCGGAGACAGAACGTTAGCCGCCTCGTTGGCGCGGGTCTGGCCGGTGGCCTCCGCCTCGTAGGTTGCCGCGATGGCTTCCGCGCGGGTCTTTTCGGCAGTGGCTTCACCTTCCGCTTCGATCCGTGCACGGTTCGCTTCAGCGTTGGCAGCGATCTTGATCGCCTCCGCCCGATCCGTGGCCGCGGCCTTCTCTGCCTCGGCAGCGACCGTCAGGGCGATGGCCTGCTGCTCTGCGGCTTTGCGGGCTTCGATCAGCTCGATCTGCTTCTCCCGCTCAGCAATTTCCGTGGCCTGAGCAGTCGTCACGCTCTCCGCCGCTTGCGCTGCGATAGCACGCGCCTCATCGGCGACGCGGTCAGCTTCGGATTTTTCACGGCTCTTCTCGGCGACGGCGATATCGCGATCCTGCTCGGCGAGCTTGATCTGCTTCATCCGCTCGACGTCCGCCGTCTCGATCGACTTCTCCTTGTTGATTTCCTGCTCGCGGAGCTGGCGGGCTTTCTCGATATCGCGGGCCTCGACAGCGCGATTGGCCTCGATCTCCGCCTCGCGGATGGAGCGATCGGCCTCGATCTGCGCCTGCTCGGCTTCCTGCTTGCGGACGGCTTCTTCCTGCGCGATCTGTGCAGTCTGCATGGCCTTGCGGATCTGCACTTCGCGATCCTGCTCGAGGCGGGCATATTCGACGTCCCGCTGGATCTCGAGGCGCTGCGCCTCGGCGTCGAGGTTCTTCCGTGCAATGAGGACCTCAGTCTCCTGCTCGATATCGTTGCGCTTCTTGCGGCGCTCCTCGATCTCGGATGTGAGCTTCGTCAGGCCCTCCGCGTCGAAGGCGTTGTCAGGGTTGAAGAACTCCTTGTTCGTCTGGTCGAGGCCGGTGAGCGAGACCGATTCCAGCTCCAGACCGTTCTTGAGGATGTCCTCGGACACGGCCGCCTGCACCTTCTGGACGAAGTCGACCCGCTGCTCGTGCAGCTCTTCCATCGCCATCTCTGCCGCGACGGCACGCAGTGCGTCGACGAACTTGCCTTCGACCAGCTCCTTCAGATCCATCGGCTGCATCGTCCGCTTACCGAGGGTTTGCGCTGCGTTAGCGATCGACTCAACGGTCGGCTGCACACGGACATAGAACTCGGCCTGCACATCGACCCGCATCCGGTCCCGCGTGATGAGCGCCTGCCCGTCGTTCCGCTTCACCTCAAGGCGCAGCGTGTTCATGTTGACGGGGATGACCTCGTGCAGCACCGGATAGACCAACGCGCCGCCGTTCATGACGACCTTCTGCCCACCCATACCCGTACGGACGAAGCTGACTTCCTTGGAGGCCCGGCGATAAAGACGCGCCAGGACCAGTCCAATCCCGATAAGGACGACGAAGACGACGCCCGCGATCGTAGCGATTTCCTGCATTCCCATAAAATTGCTCCCCTGCTCTGCCGCTACCGGCACGAAGTTGGTTTCCGTTTCAAATTGCATCAGTTCAAGTACTCCGAAGGCGGAGAGATGACACGGTAGACGCTCCTGGCTCTCCCTGTGACGAGAACATCGGCCCCTTGCGTGAAGGTCTCGTCGTCATTGTCCGGTTCGACCCGGAGGTAGTGCGCCTGGCCGAAGCTGTCCGTCAGCTTCGCTTCCGCCGGAAGGCCCCGGCGCGCTGTGCCTGTGGTGACGGTCGCCACCCGACCGATGAAGCTCTCCGAGGACGTCGCTTCGGTCGTTTCCTTCGGCAGCACTTTTGCGATACCGCGCCCCAGCCACCGGGTCGGATAGAGGGCCGAAAAGATGGCCAGCGGCACGCTGACGAACATCGGCAGGGGGAACCCCGCCGTCTCCACCAGTGCTGCCTGACCGAAAATCCCGATCAGCCCGAAGGCCGCGAGAAACGCCATCAAAAGGACCAGCACAGGCACCTTGCCCACCGACAGCCAGCCGAGAAACCGCGAGAGCCCGCCCGGCGTGTCGCCGATCTGCGGCGCGTCCGCATCGAAGGGCCCGGCATTGGCATCGAGATCAACGTCCAAATCGGCGTCGAAGTCCGGCAATGCGTTATCGATGGCGGCTGATGGCATAAACCCGATCAGTACACCGACGACCTCCGCCGCAACGAGCAGCAGCATCAGAAGCAGTGCCGCCGAAAACGGCACGGCGTAGGGTGCGAAAAACTCCATCAAACGTCTTTCTGGACGGCCTTCACCTTGGCAAGCCGCTCCTTGATCCTGTTCTCCCGCTCGATCCGCGACAATTCTTCAAGCTTCTGGGCAGTCTCGCGGTCTGCGGGATCGGTGCCCGCTATGCCCGAGGCATTTTTCAGCACACGGCTGAACGCGCGATCGGCTTTACGGGCACGGTCCTCGGCCGTACTTCCGGATCCACCCGTCGCGCCGCCAGCCTGAGCCTTCGCGGCGTCCGCCCTAGCCTTCAGGAACTGGTCGAGATCGTCTTCCATCTCTCGCCGTCTGGCGGTGAGCGCAGCGATGTAGCCTTCGAGGTCAGTTTCCTCCTCAGAGAAGTCCCTCAGGGCGCTTTCGAGCACCGGGATCTGTGCTTCGAGATCGAGCTGCCTTGCAATCGCCGCCTGGGCCAGATCGTCCCGGCCTTCGCTGACGGCGAACTCGATTTTCTCTCCGAGTTCCTCATGTTTCTCGGAAGTGGAAGCGAGCCGTTTGGCAGCATGGTGCTTGTCTGCCAGCGTCTTGCCAAGCTCGTGCCGCACCTCGTCCAGAGCCGTGTCGATCTCTCGCACGGCTTCCTTCAGCACCGTTTCCGGCGCCGCAGCCTCGACGGCGTCCACGGCCGAATTCACGCTTCCCGAGACGAGCCTTTTCACTCGCCCAATCAATCCCTCGCGCATCATGCGCCTCCTTTCTTCTGTCCGACAATGGTCCGCTCAAAGAGAGTCTTGGCTTGGCCAAGCTCCTCCTGCAGCGCCCCCTGTTTGTACGTTCTGAGGTTTCCCCCGGCCTCCAGCGCCAGAAGATCCTCGAAGATCCGTGCGCTTTCTCGTGCCAAGTCGCTCTCGAAACTCGGCAGCTCGGCCTCTTCATGGGGGCCGAGCATCAAGAGCCCGAAGAGCTCCGGCGCCCGGTCATAGAGCTTGGCCGCCAGGTCCGATCGGCGCCCGGTCTCTTCCTCGATGCGCCGCCAGCGTTTGCGAGCGGGCTCAAGAAGATGCACCGAAGCCGTCCGCCCATCCTCCGGCGCCTTCGCTTCGGCACGCTCGCGCGCCTCCGCAATCAGGTGTCGGAGCTTCTCCGACGGCGTCGAAGCACCCTCCGGCGCATAGCTCGCCAGGAAAGCAGCATCATCGTCGCTGACCCGCAGCGACAGTGGGATCGTTTTTCGTGACATGACCACCTCGTAGCGTATACATTTGCATGCAAGCGCTGCGCGTCAAGTGGATAGCTGCTAAAATGCCAAGGGTTACGCCTTGAAGATGCTGAGAGACGCTAGCTGTACAATGCAGGTCTCCGGGCCTCCTGTTGAGAGGGCAATGTCACGGTAACCTACGGCTCCCTGAGCGCGACCACGACCTCACTTTCTTATAAGCGCCATCGTTTCTCGCCTGAGGTCATCGCGCATGCCCTCTGGCTCTACCATCGGTTCTCACTGTCGTTGCGGCATGTTGGACTTGCTTCGGAAAAGTGGAGAGCGCTTCTATTGATTTAGGAGATGCAGATGACGGGACGGAACCGGGTATTCACGGAGGAGTTCAAGCGCGAAGCGGTTCGGCTGAGCTATGAGAGCGGTCGCACCAAGGTGCAGGTTTGTGCGGATTTGGGCGTTGGCAAATCGACGATGAGCGCCTGGCGGCGATAGTATCGCGAGGCCGCGTTGATGACCGAGGCACCACATGAAGATCCCGCGAAGGAGATCGCCCGGTTGAAGCGAGAGAACGAACTTCTCCGTCAGGAGCGCGACCTCCTAAGTGAGGCAGACCGTTTGCGGAGCAAACGCAGCTAACGAACGCAACGGCCTTCTTCGCGCAGGAGAGTGAGGTGGCCAAGCGAATGATCCAGTGAATCATTCGCCTACCGAACGCGATGATTTATCTGTTCATCGAGGCGAGGAAGGCGGATGTTTCAGTCTCACGAGCGTGCCGTATACTCGGCGTATCTCAGAGCGGCTTTTTTACGCCTGGAAGACCCGCCCGGCGAGCGCTCGGCAACGGGAAGACATGATCCTTCTCGCCCACATCCGGAATGCCTTTTCCCTTTCGAACGGCACCTATGGTAGCCCACGGATGACCTATGATCTGAAGGCAGACGGGTTTTCCGTTGGGCGGCGGCGAGTTGCTAAGCTGATGAGCCGGAATGGCCTCCAAGCCAGGCGAAAGCGCCGTTTCAAGCGAACAACAGACAGCCACCATGCTTGGCCGTCCCTCGGGCAAACGGGGCCCCATCCCCGTTTGCTTCTCCTCGGAACCCCCGAACCTGCTGGATCGCGATTTCACAGCGGATGGCCCCAACCAGAAATGGGCGGTCGACATCAGCTCTATCTGGACAGCCGAGGGCTGGCTCTATCTCGCGTTCAGCAGGAAAACGATTCACTGGATCGTTTTCTGATCTGCTTCACTCATGGACTTGTTCTCGAGACGGATTATCGGCTGGGCAACGTCCGATCGCTTCAAGCGAGATCTCGCTCTCGAGGCTCTGCGGCGGGCTGTAGCACTTAGGCGCCCGCCTGTAGGCCTCATCCATCATGCGGACCGTGGCAGCCAATACTGTTCCATGGATGACCGCGCCGCGCTGACCGCAATCGGGGCAAAGGCATCCATGTCAGGCAAAGGAAATTGTTATGAGTTCAAGCTGGTCCGCGAAAGCGGATCAAACGTTCTGGGGGACCGTTTGAAAGTGCAGAACGCCGTCGTGGAGACCGTTGTTCGGGCTTACGCGGCCTTCGGCCAGGGTCCCTCCAACTCAAGACCATCAAATCAGAACTCATCTGGCGGACAGCGTTTCAGACGCGGCGGCAAGCGCATGCAGAAATCGCTCAGTACATCGACGGCTTTTATAACCCCGTCAGGCGACATTCAGCCTCTGGCTATGAAAGCCCGATCCGATATGAGATGATGAAATAGCTCAATCGCGCTCTCCACTTTTCCGAAGCAAGTCCAATGATCACTTTGAGGCCGGTGGCCATAGCCGCTTCGAGCCACGGATCGAGCTTTTCCGGATCACCTGTTCTGAACAGCGCCCTGAACCTCATCACCAGG
>JBCCTF010000169.1:0-7514 GCA_039198765.1 Pseudomonadota bacterium | reverse complement strand
GAAGAAGGTGGCCGACACTCTGAGTATTTGAGGGTGATTCTCCTAATGGATATCTATGTTTAGCGATAGGTCGCTGAATTTTGTGCGAATTACATTGTAAGGGGAAACCCTTACTTAGTTGCTGCTATCTTGCGGTAAGCGGCAGCCGACCAAGTGCTGCGCCATCAGAAAGGCGCAAACCCCGCTGAAAATGCTGAGCAGCGCGACAGCTGCCTTGATGGGGCTCGATGATGTCCAGGTTCTTAGTTTTCTTCGCCTGCCCCGATTGCGCGGCCTCACCCGTCGTCCGTGGTGAGACGGAAGCTGCTGGTATCGCCTGTCCCGTTTGTGCGCGCCACTTCGGCATGGTCAGCGAGATGCGCAAAGTCGGCCTCGTCATCTCTCGTGCGACCGGAAGCTAGACGGCAGACCCGAAGGCCTCTCACCAGTGAACTAATCACCCCTCCATGAGCCGCATGAGGTGATCCGATCCATCCACACTTTTGGCGTCCGGCGCTCCCTATAAGGTCTTCAGTGCAGATGCTCACCAGCCACAGCTAGACGGGCCGCTCGGGACACGTCGGTTTCACTTGTCTCGAAACGCGCAGCTGAGTGGGCGGACCTAAGCCCGCCTGAGCGGCCTTGCCGCATTGCGTACGTGCCTGCCCGAAAGCGGCCGCCGGTCGCTGCCGCTGCGGGCACTAAGTCTACCGAATGCAGACTGGACCAGAGGGGGATGCGCCGCTGGTCCGGGGGTTGCCCCTATCCGATGAACGGGAGAGCGGCCGTGTCGCCTCTCATCTGCTGAGCGGCGATCCGCGCGATGACGCCGGCCAGGGCACGGTCCCGGGTTGCGCCGCCACCCGCGACGTGGAAGGGGAACCGCTCGACAAGCGCCTCGGCGATGGCGGACGCGTCATGGTCAGAGAGAACATCGGCCTCGCCCAGACCATCTCGAACGAGATCGCGGGCCAGTTCCAAGTAGACGCGCATTTCCCCGATCTGAGCGCCGAGCGGCGCCGGCACGCCATGGCCCTGATAGGCCAGGGTATCGCCTGACAGCGCGGCGTCGACGGCGGCGAGCTGGGCGAGCCAGGTCTCGAGACTGTGGAAGGGCACAGGGATCTTGGTGTTCTGGACGAAGTCGCCCGGGAAGATCACGCCATGCTCGGGCAGATGGAGCATGGCAGTCGCATCCGCTTCGCCTGCGGAGAGCACGATGACGTCCATCGCGATGCCGCCGATCTCGAGCCGGTCGCCATGCGAGACGACATGGGTCGGCGCGTTCGCTGCGACGGTCTCCGGCGTCGGAAAGCGATCTCCATGGCGTCGGCGCCGCGCGGCGGTGAACCCGTGGGTGTCGTCTCTGATCGTCCTCAGCGTGGTTTCGACAGCATAGACGGGCGCATCCGGCGCCGCGCTGCGAAAGACCGGCAGCCCGCCATAGTGGTCCGAATGGGCGTGCGTGATGACGATTGCAGCGATAGGCCGACCCAAACGCTGGACGAGACCGAGCACGTGCTTGGCCTCCGGAAGCAGCCTCTGGCAGTCGATGACAACGATGCCTTCCGACGTCTCGAACCAATGGGTGTTGACCGCATCGACGTCCTTGGGATCCGAGGCGTAGGATTGCACCGTGAACGTGGTCGCGTTGGTCTGCGCCGAGGCGGTCGTGCCCTGAAAGCCGGCCGCAAGCGCGAGGCCGCCACCGATCTGCAGCATCTCGCGCCGTGTCGATCGCCCTGCGCATTCCGAAACATCGGTGCTTCGCGTCATCTGCGTCTCTCTGATGTGCGTTGTTGGAGTTTGGTGGAGTGCGGCGTGGCAGCCCTCGGCCTCAGCCATTTGCGTCTCCCGCGTCGATGCTGCCGCCGAGCTGGATGGCGACACGGGTTGCGGCGAAGGCGAGGATCTCGCGGCGGGTGTTCCCGGCGACGCCTTGCAGAAACGGCCATTCCGCCTCGAGCGCGAAGACGATCGCGTCCAACTCCGTCCGATCCGCCGTGCCGTCATCGTCGAGCGCACCGGCCACCTGCGTGCGAAGGGCGGTGAGGAAGCGACGCTGCTCGACCAACTCGTCAATTCCGGCCGGCGAGGAACCGTGGCCGATATGGAGAGAGTGATCGCGGAAGCGCGCTTCGATCTCGTCGAGCTGAGCGAGCCAGGCGTCGATGTCCTCGAAGGGCACTGCCGGCGCGCCAACATTGACGAGGTCGCCGATGAAGGTCACGCCCGTCCCCTCGATCGAGATGATCAGGGTTGCCTCGGCCTCGCTCGGCCCCAAGACGTCGAGGCTGAGCGTGCGCTCGCCGATCTCCAGCCAGTCTCCCGCCTCCAGCACCACCGCGTCGGCTACAGCGGCATCGAGCGCCTGCTGCGTGGCGAAGTCGCTTCCGTGCCGTTCGCCGCGCGCTGCGATGAAGCCACGGCGATCCTCGCGGATCGAGCCGAGCGTCGTGGCGTCGGTGTAAACGATCGCCTCGGGGAACGCCTCCAGCCAGACCGGCAGCCCACCATAGTGATCCGTGTGGGCATGGCTCACGACGATGGCGACAACCGGCATCGAGGTGGTCGCGCGGAGATGGGCGAGCGCGCGCTCGGCTGCGGGCAGCAGACGTTGGGCGTCGATCAGGACCACGCCATCCTCGGTCTCGAACCAGTGGCTGTTGACGCTGTCAACGTCGCGCACCTGGCTGGCGTAGCTGTGCACCTCGAGCGGGGCGGCGGACGCCGCCTCGGCGGGCGGCACCGTCGCAAGGGTGGTGGCGGTTGCGATGGCGATCGGTATCTGATCGAGCTGAGGCATATCGTGCTCCTGGTTGGGTTATCGATGCTATTCTTGACGCTTCTGTCAAAATACCCAACTGTCAGTCTTTGACAAGACCGTCAAGCTTGAACACAGTTTCATCCACACAAGAAGGATCAGGAGGCCGCGATGGTCGGGGTGCGGCGGTTCGACGAAGGCGAGATGGTCGAGCGAGCGATGGAGCGGTTCTGGCGCCATGGCTGGGAGGCGACGTCGATGGCTGATCTCGCCGATGCGACCGGCGTTCAGCGGGGCAGCCTCTACAACGCCTATGGCGGCAAGGCGCCTATCCTGCTGATGGCCCTCGACGCCTATGCGGCGCGCTGGCGGATGGGTGTCGAGGTGGCGCTTGCCGAGCGGGAGCCCCAGGCGGCGATCGCGGCGTTTCTGGAGGTCCACGTCGCACGCATGGCGGACCCGGCGAACCCGCCAGGCTGCCTGGCAACCTCGGTCGCGATGGACGCCGTCGACGCGGACCCGTCAATCGCCGAGCGGATCGACGCGCAGTTCACCCGCACCGAAGAAGCGCTCGAGCGCTACTTCGCCGAAGCGACGGTCGACGGACGCTTGACGAGCGGACGCGACCCGCGTGCGCTCGCGCGCTTTTTTGTGGCCGTCTCACGCGGCATGGCCGTAATGCACAAGGCGCATGGCGGAGACATCAACATCGTGAGGGAGATCGCGTCAGAGGCGCTTGCCACCCTCGACAAACCAGAAGTTCGAGGAATTTGACGGCCGATTTCGTTGAAGAATTCGAAAGTCGGCGCTTCCTATACTACAATTTTTCTCTCGCCAGGCGCGCACTATACCATATATTGTAGCTGGATGCTCTCATTTGGACTTTTTCAACGAGATCGGCTCATAACAGCCATTCCTGCATACCATGCGCAAACTCTGCTCTGGGCTGCATCGCCGACGACCAGAAAGTTCACGCAGCGCCAAAGCCTGAACCGAAATCTCTCTAAGCGTCACGCAAGCTGCGCTTAATGCATGGAAACGGTAGGGTTCTAGTCGCGAAAGTGCGTCTAGCTTGAACGCCTTGCGCAAATGACCGAAACTCAGCCGCACGAAAAGTCTTTCGCATCCGATCTCGTAACAAAAAAATGCCGTACCAAAGGATATCGATATACTGGCTTCATAGAGTGAGGAATATTGGGCAAATAGCTGAGTGCGGAAACGCGAAGGCTTTTATCTTGGGAGGGTGGATTGACTGTCAGTGTGCACAATCCTGATCAACATATGGCGGCACTACGGACGATCGTCGCTCAGGGCCGCAAGCGGATCGGACTGTTGGTTGGCGCTGGCGCTTGTGCCGGCATGGCCAAGCCTGATGGCACCTATCCACTGATCCCGGCCGTTGCGGGCCTCACTGATCAAGTTCTCACGACGCTTGCACCAAGCTACAAAAGACAGATTGATGGCCTGAAATCCGAACTCGCTCAGCACGACGTCGAGACAATCCTTTCGCGGGTTCGCTCTCTGAGCCAGGTGATCGGATCAGCCAGAGTCCATGATCTCGATGGCCCCGGCTTTGCGGCTTTCGGAGAAGCAATCTGCACCGAGATCGGCAAAATCGTAGACGTCGGATTGCCAGAGACCGGCTCAGCTTATGCAGATCTTGTTAACTGGATCACAGGCACAACGCGTGACTATCCAGTCGAGATTTTCACAACCAACTACGATCTGCTGTTCGAAGAAGCGTTGGAGTCCGCAAGGGCGCCATACTTTGATGGCTTCACGGGCGGCCGAGAGCCGTTCTTCGACCCCGTGTCAGTGTCGCGCAGCGATCTGCCCGCACGATGGACACGGCTCTGGAAGCTCCATGGCTCGCTCGGCTGGCGCGCGAGCGCGAAGGGCGAAGTGATCCGAACGGGCCAAAACTCAGCAAGTCACCTCGTATTCCCAGAACACTTGAAATACGATCAGACCCAGAAAGCACCCTACACGGCGTTGTTCGATCGCCTTCGGACGTTTTTGCTCACGCCCGATACGTTGCTAGTTTCTATCGGCTTTTCATTTGCCGATGCACATGTTGCAGCCCGTTTAGATGAGGCGCTCGCGGCGAATCCATCCTCCAGTGTCTTCGCGTTCCAGTATAAGCACCTAGATGAAGAGGGTCCGGCGTGCGATCTGGCACACCGCCTACCCAACTTCAGCGTTTACGCGCGCGACCAGGCCAAGGTGAACGGCATTCGCGGCGCATGGAAGGCTCCGGCTGAACTTCCGAGCAAGGACTGGGGGCCGATAAGGGCTACTTACCTCGACAATGAGGGAAACTTCATACTCGGAGCAATAGAACCTTTTGCCCGGTTCTTCGCGGCATCACGCTCGGTTCAAGCATTTGCTACACAGCCGGCTCCAACTGAAGTAGCAACGGGAACGCCGCCGCCGACAGCCACTACCGCACCGGAGGTCGGATGAACGCCCCTACTCTTCTCGGCCATGTCGGCTCTGTCGCTGGTTCGACCATAAGTGTGCGCCAGTACGAGGGCGTTGCGTCGGGCATTGCTATCATCGGAGGACGAAGCTACCGGGTGGGCCAAGTCGGTAGCTTCGTGCGGATACCTCAAGGATATCATAATCTATACGCCATCATATCCGAGGTCGGGGCAAGTGCGACACCAGTGACGCTGATCGATGCGCTTGACCGCGGCGAAAGATGGCTGACCGTTCAGCTTATTGGCGAGATTGTCGAGGCATCGTTCGAGCGGGGCATCAGCCAGTATCCAAACGTAAACGATGAGGTGCATCTGGTCACCGAGGAGGATCTGGCAAAGATCTACGGTGCGGAGTTTGCTGGACAGGTGGTAGTGGGTCGACTTGCAAACGCCGAGAGCATTCCGGTCCGCATAGACCTCGACAAGCTAGTCACGCGCCATTGCGCAGTGCTCGGCTCAACCGGGTCGGGTAAATCTACGACCGTCGCCAGCTTGCTGCGGTCAGTCTCGGCGCCGGGCGGAGCGGGATTTCCAAGCGCGCGCATTCTCCTGCTAGATATTCACGGCGAATATGCGAGCGCCCTCAACGACACAGCTGAGATTTTCCGGATCACACCCGGAGATGGTGAGAAGCGGCTGGTCATTCCATACTGGGCATTGCAGCCAGCCGAGATCCTCAATTTCCTGTGTGGCAAGTTGGATGATCGCGCAACGACTGCAATCCTCGACAAGATCTTCGCCGCGAAAAGCACGGTAGCTAAGGCAAACAATTTGCCTGGCGTCGACCTGAATTCGATGACTGTCGACAGTCCGATTCCGTACAGCTTGCGAGACTTATGGTTCGAGCTGATCGAACCTGAAGTAAAAACTTGGCTCGACCAGGCAAGGACACAGCCAGCGATCCTGGCCCCCGGCGACGCAGCTACGCTTAGTCAGCCCACGTACCAGCCGCACACGACGACGAACACGGCACCTTATCAGAACAACATCGGTGTACTCGGCATCCGCAAGCAGCTTGGTCGCATGCGATCACGTATGCTCGATCGTCAGTTCGAGTTCTTACTCAAGCCCGGCGAATGGGAGCCTGACCTGACCGGTCATGTTCCGAAGGACCTTTCAGCTCTTCTCGAGAGCTGGATCGGCCACGAGAAGGCAATAACCGTGCTTGATCTTTCGGGCATCCCGAGTGCCGTTCTTCTAGATCTAATAGGTGCGATTCTGTCGATCTTGTATGAGGCGCTCTTCTGGGGTCGCGAGCGCGAAGAGGGTGGTCGAAAGCGGCCCCAACTCGTCGTTATGGAAGAAGCACACCGGTATCTTGGTCGAGAAGTCGACAACCCCGCGCGCGAGATGGTTCAGCGAATTGCCAAAGAGGGGCGCAAGTTCGGCATCGGCGCAATGATCGTGAGCCAGCGGCCTACGGAAATCGACGACACTATTCTCTCACAATGCGGCACCTTCATCGCGTTACGCCTGACTAATTCCACTGACCGCAGCAAGGTACAAGCCGCTCTACCTGATAACCTGAGCGGTATCGCCGATAGTCTCTCGGTTCTTCGGACAGGAGAAGCGATAATAACAGGGGAAGCTGCGCGGCTACCAGTGCGTTGCCGCGTTACCTTGCCACCCAAAGACCGTCGCCCAAACAGCGAAGATCCGCTTGTCGCAGACAGCTGGAAGCGCCCCCGGGGCGTTGAAAATTATGATCAACTGGTCGCAGTGTGGCGTGCACAGGATCCGAAGTGGGGACCGCCGGAGACGGACGAACACTAGGGCGTAGATTGATGGAACGGCAGCCGGTAACATCTTCTAGTTTGGCCGAGGTCGGATACGACCCCGAGCTGGAGACACTCGAGATCCAGTTCAACCACGGTGGGATCTATCAATACTACAACGTTCCTGCTTTCATGCATGAGCGTCTCATGACCGCGGACTCACTAGGTCGTTTCTTTAACAGTGAAATCAAAGGTCATTACCCTGAAGCAAGACTCTAGAGGGCGACAGTCTAGTTGCCTAGGAATCCCAGAATTGTAGTGTACTGTGGAATTATATGGCGGGGCCGATACATACTAAACTGGTTGAAGCAGACTTTCATGGATCTCGCAGCGAATGCCCGCTTCCCGCCAATTCTGTGGAAAAAACAACGTGTTGCGGTGCGGTGGAGGCTGTTCGAATGGGGTGCTCAACAGCCTCTTCACGCTGTTTCGGGAAGGTGCTTGGCCATTTTGCGGAGGTTTTGGGCGGTGGCGGCCACTGTGAACTCATCCATGGCGCCGTTCGATCGTCTGAGG
>JBCCTF010000168.1:0-7786 GCA_039198765.1 Pseudomonadota bacterium | reverse complement strand
GGCTGGGTTCCTGATCGGTGCGGTCACGATGCAGCGCCTACGGAACAAAGAAGACCGCCACTACGTCGAGAACGTGAAGGAGTAAGCGCCATGCTTGTGACGACCACGGAGCATAACATTGGCCGCGAAGTGACCGAGACCGATCAGGAACCCAGCCACGCCGAGCACCACGAGGCCAGGGAGACCCACGGGGAAGATCGCGATGAAGCCCATGATCAGGGCCAAGGCGTAGAGCGCGGTGGCGAAGATGACGATGCCGAGGGCAATGTTTCCGAGTGACATAAGAATTGCTCCTACTTCTCTTTCCACTTCTGCGAGACGTTCACCGTGGTGCTGAAGGCGATGCCGATCAGGAAAGGCACCCAAATCGGCAGCTCGCCCAGGCCTGGCTTCTCCAACGCGGCGGCCAGGTTGTCGTCAAAGCACCACCAGAGGAGGCCGAACCACATCAGACGACTTCAGGGTTCTTCCGCCGTCGCATCAACAAGATGACAGCGGCCAAGAGGAGGAACGGTCCAAGCACCACACCTGCGGTGATGAACAGCCCGCTCAAAATCCCAAGCATCGCCAACGCGAGCGCCAGGATGGTCGCAGCAAGCCCGATGAGAAGGCCGACAGCCCCGGCCGCCAGGCCGACAATGAGGCCAAGAATGCCGATGATCACGCCGCCGATGACTTCCCAGACCTCAAGATCTTCCATGCCGCGGCCGTTAATCTCGATATATCCGTCACCCCACTGGTACGCGGCGTAGGTCCCCATCGCCACCGCAACGATCATCAGGAAGAGCAGAAACTTCCAAACTCCACCGCCAGAACGCCGCTCTTCAATCTCATCCATCGTTTGCCCTCTCTGTTTCTTGCGCGCATGGGTTGCGCATCATGTTATTCGATAAAAGAATTGTCCGGGCACATTGCAAGGGGGTCATGTGGGATTTTCGCTTTGAAACGCAGCGCAGGCTTCAGTTTTGGCCCGAGAGCGCACAGATAGGCGTTATGGACAAACGCCTGCTCGTTCTCCCGCTCATCATCTTCGGCATGGTCGCCGTCTTCGCCTTCCAAGGCGTGCGGACGATTGACGGCACCTCGATGCCCTCAGCACTGCTCGGCAAACCGGCGCCAGCACTGGAGCTTGAGGCGATCCCCCGTCACCGGGGGCCGTTCGACCCTTCGGTGCTGAAAGGGCAAGTGAGCCTGGTGAATGTCTGGGGCAGCTGGTGCGTGAACTGCCTTTACGAGCACCCGGTGTTCTTGGCGCTGCAGCAGGAAGGCGTCCTGATCTACGGCCTCGCGTGGAACGACACGCCCGAAGCCGCGGCGCAGTGGCTGGAGCGCTACGGCAATCCCTACGATGAAGTGGGCCTCGATCAGCGCGGAAGCGAGGTGGCCGAGTTCGGCGTGACCGGCGCGCCCGAAACCTTCATCGTCGATAAGCTTGGCATCGTACGCCACCGCCACATCGGCCCAGTGACCAAGCGGGTCTGGCGGCGTGACTTCGAGCCCCTCATCGCGAAACTCGGCGCGGAGCCGTATATTGGCCCGGTGCCCGCCTCGCCGCAAAAATCAAAGTAGACAGCTCATCCCAAGTGTGATATTAACACACTCTTAATGTAATGACGGGGGATATCATGAGAAACATCATCGCGATGAGCGCGGCTGCGCTTTTGTCCACGGGCGCAGCCCACGCGGCCACCACCTATACCAACTTTGCTCCATTCCAGATGGATGCAGGCGTCTTGACAGTCGAAGGGTTTGAAGCCGCGGTATGGGGGAGCGGTAACGTCAATGGCACCAACGTGCAGGGCGTAACCTACGATTCCACGGAAAATCTTCGCGTTATCAGCAGCTTCAAGCGTTCTGGCGACAACGCCGTGACATCAAGCGACACCAGCGATAACGACAATATCTCAGCGGTGTTCGACGTTCCCGTGAACGCAGCAGGTGGTTTTGTTTCGAACGTCAACGTGAACGATGGCGACGTCATTCTTTCGGCGTTTGATGCAGGCGGGAATCTTCTCGCTTCCGTAACCGCGGTCGACCCAGGCACATTTCAGTTCCTCGGCATCACGTCGGTGACCCCGATTGCCCGGGTGGTCTTTAGCCACGGCCTTGGGATCGAAGGCCCGGACGATTTCGTCTTGGACGAATTCTATTTCGGTGCAGCAGCCAGCAACCCTGTCCCCGTTCCCGCCGCGGCGCTCCTCTTCGCGCCTGCATTGGCTGCGTTTGCCCGCAAGCGCCGCACCTGATCACGACATCGATCGATCTCTTTTGAAAAAGCGCTCTTCGGAGCGCTTTTTTTGTGGGCGCAGCGCCGCCATCGGTTTTCCCGATTCATCTGTGCAACTTTTCCCGTTGGCCTTCGAACAGGTGGGTATGGCATCCAGGAGATGCCCAAGCGATGGAGGCTCAGATGAAACAGGAATTTGAAGAACTCTGCCTACTGATGGCTGATCCTAGCACCCTTGTGGGTCAGGCCTACGCCAACGATGCTGAGATGCAGCAGCAGTGCCAAAGCTTTCTGTGTAAGGAAGGTTACGACAGCACAGCCTGCGACGGATTTGCTTCGTCTACTGAGTAACACCGCGCAGGTCATTGCGGCGCCGTTGGGGCCGATGTGTGGGATGTCCTCTTGCTCCGATGCCGAGCACCCCTCTCACAGTAGAGGGCGTCCCGTTCCCATCCTCCTGCCCCTCTCCCTAACGGGAAGCATGTCGGCCTCAACGCCGCCGCAATGATCAGTTCCCTGAAAGTTTGGAGACCAGGGATGCCGGGCGCATCCCCTCCCGCTCCAGGGTGTAGCCATAACGGTCACAACCGTCAGGGTCCGCCGTATAGTCGAGCGAGTGGAGCTTCCAAGCGCCCTCTTGCTTGACCAGGGTGAATGCATCGATCCCGCAATGGATGCGCTTTCCGCCGACCTCAAGCACATAAGGGGCCCAGAACTGCGCCAGCGCGCCGTCGATTTTGACCTCAGCGTCCCAATAAACTTCGACGATATCCGGATAGCTCTCCATTCGCTGGAGAAGCTCCGCCACCGGAGCATCGGGCGAAACGCGCATCTTGCCGTCAGGTCCAGGCCGAGCAGATCGACCCGCCGCATCTTCCGTCAGAGTGCTGCGCATCAAATCAAGGTCTTTGGCGTAGTAGCCCTCGAAGAACTGATCCACCACTTTTAGCACAGCCTCTTCTTCAGAAACCGGCGCTGCGGCCGCGGCGAGGATGGCGAACAGACTGAACATCAAAAAAGACCCTTCAACAAAAAACCGGGCAAGTGGACCCGGCTTTTGATTATTCGTCGGTTGAACAACCTCAAACGCTAGGAGCGCATCTTCCGTCGCGCAACGATGGCGCCGATGCCAGCGAGCATCAGCGGAAGCGCACCAGGAACGGGGACTTCGCCACCCACCGTTGGCTCAACAATAAAGGTGATCTCACCTTCGGTCCCGAGGTTGCCAAGTGTGTTGGAAAACGTGCCGGGAACGTTAGAGAAGGCGCCCGCATTAAAGTCGGAGATGTCGAGCGCGAATGTCGCGCTGCCGTCCCAGTTGATCGTATCACCAGCGAAGTAACCGAGTGCGTTATCCACGCGAAAGCCGAGATCGTTGTCGGGCGAGGATGTCGCAAAGTCTTCGTCGAGGAAGAGCTCGGTCACGTTCGCCGTGGTGCCGCCCACAGACAACGTAAGGTTACCCACAACGCTGATGAGCAGGTCTTGGATGGTGAAGTTGTTGATAAACGCACCGGCACCAGAAGGCTGCAGCGTATCTTCTGGACTGTAGCCTGCTTCGCCCGTCTCACGGACGGTGCCGCCAAGTGATGCTGTCGTTGTACCGTCGAAAGTGATGGTTGTAACACCATCACCAACGGCGCCGGTGAAGCTGATCGTGAGCGCTGCGTTCGCGGACGCGATAGAAACCGCTGCGGCTGCAACGGAAGCAAGGATCGTACGGATCATGGGAACCCCTCAACAAAGTAACTGAGTGGTAAACGTCACCCTTCGGACGGAATAAGTCAATTCACTTCGCCGCAACGCACAAGAGCGCGGACAGTCTCGCCTTTAGGGCTAGTCTTTCGCCTCAACGATCGGCTTCACCACACGGATATGCACGTCTTTGAGTTGCTCGTCCGACGGCTCTGACGGTGCACCGAGCAGGAGGTCTTCGGCGTTTTGGGTCAGCGGGAACATCGTCACTTCACGGATGTTCTCGACGCCTGCGAGGAGCATGACGATCCGGTCGATGCCGTACGCGATGCCGCCGTGGGGCGGTGCGCCGAATTTGAAAGCATTCAGCATACCGCCGAATTCGTTCTCCACGACTTCAGGACCGTAGCCGGCCTTGGCAAAGGCTGCGTACATCACTTCCGGCTTGTGGTTCCGGATCGCACCCGAGGCCATCTCGTAGCCGTTGCAGACGAGGTCGTACTGGTTCGCCTTGAGGGCGAGGGCCTCGGCGTCGGTGTTCGCAGCTTCCAGCGCCTCGACGCCGCCTTGGGGCATCGAGAACGGGTTGTGGCCGAACTCGACCTTCTTGTGCTCCTCGTCCCACTCGTACATGGGGAAGTCGACGATCCAGCAGAAGGCGAAGCGGTCTTTGTCGAAGATCGGCGAGCCGTCGGGCATGGTCTTGCCCTGCTCGTGCAGCTGGGTCGCGATCTCGACCCGCGCGGCACCAGCGACCTTCTCGAACTCCTCCGGTTTGCCGGCAAGGAAGAAGGCAGCGTCGCCTGCCTGAAGTCCGAGCTGCTCGCGGATGGCATGGGTGCGCTCGGGGCCGATGTTCTTGGCGAGCGGGCCTTTGCCGTCGCCGTCGTCGAACATGATGTAGCCCATGCCAGGCAGGCCAGCCTTTTGCGCCCAGGAATTCATCCGATCACAGAACGCCCGGCTGCCGCCCTGCGGCGCGGGGATGGCGCGGATCTGCTTCTCCGGGTCCTCGGCCATCGAGGCGAAGATCTTGAAGCCAGAGCCTTTGAAGTGCTCCGTGACCACCTGCATCTCCAGCGGCACGCGCAGGTCAGGTTTGTCCGAGCCATATTTCAGCATGGATTCCGCATACGGAATATGCGGCCAGCTTTGATAAGGATCGACCTTCCGGTCGCCAGCGAACGCCTCGAAGGCGGCGGCGACAACGGGGCCTGTCGTGTCGAACACCTCCTGCTGCTCAACGAAGCTCATCTCGATGTCGAGCTGGTAGAACTCACCTGCTGAGCGGTCCGCCCGCGCGTCCTCATCACGGAAGCACGGCGCGATTTGGAAATACCGGTCAAAGCCGGAGACCATGATCAGCTGCTTGAAGATCTGGGGCGCCTGGGGCAGCGCGAAGAACTTGCCCGGATGCAGGCGGCTGGGCACGAGGAAGTCGCGGGCGCCTTCAGGCGAGCTCGCCGTCAGGATCGGCGTCTGATACTCCGTGAACCCCGCATCTTCCATGCCTCGGCGGATCTCTCGCACCACATGGGAGCGCAGGACGATGTTCTTGTGCATCGTCTCCCGCCGCAGGTCGAGGTAGCGGTGACGCATACGGATGTCTTCGGGATACTCGGGCTCTTGGAAGACGGGCAGCGGCAGGTCGCCCGCCGCGCTCATCACCTCAAAGCTGGTGATGCGAACTTCGATCTCGCCGGTGGCGAGGTTGGGGTTCTTGGCATCATCCGCCCGCGCGACGACCTTGCCGTCGATGCGGATGCAGCTCTCCGCGCGCACGGCGTCCACGTCTTTGAAGAACGGGCTCTCTGGCTCGCACAGGATCTGCGTCAGGCCGTAATGATCACGCAGGTCGATGAACAGGATGCCGCCATGGTCGCGCTTC
Organism: Pseudomonadota bacterium; assembly: GCA_039198765.1. Taxonomy (GTDB): domain Bacteria; phylum Pseudomonadota; class Alphaproteobacteria; order Caulobacterales; family Parvularculaceae; genus Parvularcula. Next base: position 1,976 of record JBCCTF010000168.1, on the reverse strand, counting down.
CTGTGGACCCATCCCGAAAGGCGCACCTCTGCGCCAACGTCGGAAGCGCGCAGCGCGCCGCAATGGTGAGACCGGTAAGCATGCATGACAGGAGGCCATCCTTCTGGAGTTCGTGGAGCGCCGAGCCATGGCGCGGGCTGGCCCAAGGGTCAAGCGCCCTTACTCGCCTGCGATAGCCTCAACGACCTCGGCAAAGATGGCTTCCGTCCGCCTGTGACCGCGGCCCTGGCCATAGGCGGTCGATGTCACGGCCACAACAAGGCCCGCCTCAGGCACCACCATCACTTTGTTCCCGCCGTTTCCTGAGGAGAAATACACGGTGAGGCTCTTATCGCCGAAGGGGTACTGTCGTCGGTACCAGTAGTAGCCGTATTCGGTCGCGAACGGGTCCACGTCGCCGATATCCACGATCGAGGAGAGGCTTTCACCGAGCCAGTCTTTGCTCACGATCTGCTGGCCCTCGTGCCTGCCTTCGTCGGCAATCAGTTGCCCCAACTGAGCGAAGGCTCGGGTGCTGAGGAAGAGGTTCCCCTGCCCTTTGGCATCACCCACCTGATCCTGCATCCAGCGCCAGTCTTTGATCCCCATCGGGCCAAAGAGATAGTCCTCAGCGAACTGGTCTATCGGCTCACTCGTGGCAGTCCGGATGACATGGGCCGCTGTGTAAGCCGCGAGAGAGTTGTAGCGGTAGGTCTCCCCAGCCGGCTCCTTCACCGGCACCGTGAGGACAAACGCCCGAGGGTTTTCTGAGGCATCGAGATAGTCCTCATACCCCGCCGAGGACGGATCATCGCCGTCAGCATCGAGGCCCGTCCGCATCGTCAGCAGGTCACGCAGCTTCACAGCACCGATCGGTGCGCCTTCAGTCTCGCGCCAATACTCCGACACCGTCGCATCAAGGCTACCGATCGCGCCCTGGTCCCTCGCTATGCCGAACAATAGAGAAGTGACGCTCTTCCCCGAGGAACGAACATCCACAAGCGTCTTTGCGTCGCTGGCATTGTAGTATCGCTCGGCCACGACTTCGCCTTCGAGCATCACGACCACGCCTTGCAGATCACCGTTCGGATCAGCGTCGTATGTCTCGAGCACGTTCTCGATCCGCTGGACGTCCGTTGGCTCAGCACAGCCACTGACGAGCCCGAGAGCTGTCACGGCGCAGGTGAGTGCGAGTTGCTTCAGCATGTTTACGCTCCCCATAACGGTCCAGACGACTTCGCCTATTCTCCTCGCTCCGCTAGAGAATTGCTACCGGCAGCTCCAACGGCGCGACGAACGGCATATGACGACCATCACCATCGACAACCGAGCCCGGACCGTTGCTGAAGGCCTGAAGTCGTGCACCCTGCCCTATGCGAAGTGGACCCACGAAGCCCATTGGCTGACAGCATTCGTCTTCACGCTCGAAGAAGAGGAGCCGCTGGAGGCGATCAGCAAAGCGATCTTCCGGTACAACGATCAGGTCGGCACGCCGAACTCCGACACCGACGGGTTCCATGCTACCATCACCGCAGCCTCCATGGCGGCGGCGCAGGCGCTCGCCGCTGAAGCAAACGGCACTGTGTCCGATATTGTCACTGATCTTATGGCTGGCCCCCTCGGTTCGATGCACTGGCTGGAGCGGCATTATTCGCCAGAGACGCTTTGGTCATTGGAAGCGCGTAAGGCGTTTATCGCACCGGATCGCGAGCCTTTACCGAAACTCTGAAGGTCCTGTCGCAAACTGAACCTTCTGATCCAAAGTGCTACAAAACGCAGGTCTCTGTACCGCGGCGACACACATCACCTACAATAGAGTCCTAATTTCACACGCTTTTCACCAGTCCTTCACTTTGCCCCTTAGGCCATTCTTAGAGTGCGTTATGTATTCTCACTCCTCGAAGCGTAACCGTAACCGCCGTGGGGGTGGTTTTTCGTGGGGAATGAGATGGAAGCCAGCATGTTGAGAAGGCAGCAGCGCGAGCCCTATGTGATTG
>JBCCTF010000167.1:0-7805 GCA_039198765.1 Pseudomonadota bacterium | reverse complement strand
TGAAAACGGTGCTTGTGGATGCAGACCTTCGAAAGCCAGCGCTCTCCCGCCAGATGGGTGTGACGCCCAATAGTTCGCTTCTGCAATATCTGAGCGTGTCCGATCCCAAAGAGCTTGAGCTGCCGCTTTTTTCCAAAGACCCGAAATCGACGTTGAACGCGGTATTGGGTGACACCCGCAGTGAGATCCCGACGGACCAACTTGTGGTGTCGGAACGGTTCCGAGCGATGCTCGATGTGGCGCGGGATCACGCCGCCGTGGTGATCGTTGACAGCCCGCCCGTCCTGCCTGTGGTGGACGCACGCTACATCGCTGATCAGGCTGACCTCATCATGTTCGTGTCGCGGTTCGCTTCTACAACCCAGCGCGATATCCGCTACGCAATGGAACAGATAAAGTCCGCCCTCACTGGCGATGTGCCTATCCTTTCCATGCTGTCTCACGAAGAGCAGCGGGAGCGGTTCCAGCGCTACAAGGGCTACTACGCCGATTACAATTCCTGAAGGCGAATCCCCGATTGTGGCGCTCTACTGTCATCCGAGTGTGCCGTGGGATCGCAAAGCAACGTTTCAGGGCTGGACACAATTTGGACAAGTGCCTGCTTTTGTGTCCTGTTTTTGGGATCTGAGGGCCAAGCTTGGTGAATGTTTTGAAAGCAATTGGAAACCCAGCGGAGCAGTGTTATCGAGCCCCCGGGTGAACTGTCTTTGCACAGTAAGGAGAACGTGGTGATGGCCAAAGGGACGACTTTGAAGAGCTGGATGCTGTCTGCTGTCCTGGCAGCCGGTGTTGTGGCGCAGCCCATGGTGGCGAGCGCGGCTGTGACGCCTCTCCGCTACGACGCGATCCTTCAGGAGCTGCGCGTGGCCTGTCTGCTCGAGGGCCAGCTCCCACAGCTTATCGCCGATGCACGTATTGAGATCCTCGAAGTGCCATCGCAGCCGCTGACCGACGCACAGCTTGCGGGCATCATCGGGCTGATCGTGACGGAGTGCGATGGGCTCTCTGCCGCCGCTCTCGCCGAGGTGCTTCCGGAACTCGACATCCTCGTGAGCGTAATCACGGATGAGACGATCCAGGACACCGCGGACATTATCGTCACCACGCTGACAACGGGCGACGACCTCGACGACGACATCATCGCCGAGCTTGCAAGCCCGGCCTAAGCCGAGCTCACCTCTTCGCTAAGTCCTACTAGTCGGAGCTAGCAGCGCGGCACGCCCATGCGGTGCATGTCGCGTCCGGAGATCTTGATCACCCGATCGCTTGCCACGTACTGGCCTTCGCGCAGGTACCACTGCCGGAGGGCAGGGGGGTAATGCGCCGCCAAGAGCTCTGCTGCCGATGAATTGGTGAGCGCGCGCGACTGACCGCGGCGGCTCGGTCCATGGAAGCCAAAGACAGCGTTCGCACTCACGCAGGTTTGCGGCAGGCCCAGATACATCGTGCACGCAGACATGCATTGCCCGACGACTTTGACCGGCGTGCGTTGCATGCGCAGATTGTTGAGCTCCCTCAACCGCTGCATGACGCTTCCGCCATAGTCACGCGAGATGACAAGAGCCTCGGTCGCGTTGGCATTCGATGGGGGCAAAACAGCACCTGACAGCGCAAGTGATGCGAGAATTACTGTCGATAGCTTCCGTATTTTGAACTTTATCTTGGTCATGAAACCTCGGTTCTCGGATAGTGTTTGGCTTTTCCAAGCCCTCGCTGCGATCCCCGCCTAGCCCCCGCTCGGTCTGGTCTCACATCGTCCACTGTCCCAACCGAAGTCCGCAAAAGCTGGGCCAAACCAAGGTCAATTCTGACAATTGTTGGCCGGTCATGAACAAATTGAACATGATTGCAGGCAATCGATGCCGGCAAAACCTCCGCAGGAGTAGGTTTGCTGGACAGGCGAAAGCGTAGCTCACCGCGCAACTATGAAGCTTACATTTCCCAGCGGCCGCGGATGTCAGCTGCTCGCAGCCATCTATGTAAGCCGCATCCAGTAACACGCTCGACACAGTTGTGTTGGGAGCGCTTTACCGCCCCGCATGATTGGATTGTTGGGTCCCAACTTTGTGGGCTCGCAGGTGGGAAGAAACGGGGTCGTTATGAATGACGGGCGGATCTTGTCGCAGATGCGTCACCCATTTCAGCGCTAGCGCATCGCGCGTCCATGGCCTATGACAGGGCAGGGGATGGGGGCATCTCGCTGCGTGAAAGACTTTAAGAACTCGTTTGGCCGTCGCTGGCCGAGGCTTTCATGGGCGGCTCCACACATCAAAAATCGCAGTTCTGCCTGCAAGTGATGCATGTAGCTGATTTTCAAGACGGAAACACAGTGTTTCGCTAACCCCCAAATTTTCTGCCCCAGAGTTACTTTCTCAGAACAGAGTGTTCGTAGTATCTTTACCATATCATTTGTTACGAGTTGGGGGGTACAAGTGAAACACCGGCCAGATATCGACGGTCTACGATCGCTCGCCATCATTCCAGTCGTTGCATATCACGTTGGATCACCTGCAGTTCCTGGCGGCTTTGCCGGGGTCGACGTCTTCTTCGTCATTTCCGGCTTTCTCATCACAATGATCATTCGCGATGAGCTTTTGGCTGGAAGCTTCTCGCTACTGGAATTCTACAAGAGGCGAGCGCTGCGGATCGTTCCGGCTCTTTTCGTAATGATTGCTGCGACTTACGCTGTTGCCTACGCCACGATGCTGCCCGTTCAGTTCGAGGATTTCGGAGCAAGTGTCGTCGCAGCGGGGCTCTTTTTCTCCAACATCTACTTCTGGCAGCAGACGGATTACTTCGCGGGGAGCTCTGAGTTCCTGCCGTTACTGCACACATGGTCTCTGGCAGTTGAAGAGCAGTTCTACCTGATCTTCCCGCTCGTGATGATGGCGGTGGCGTGGTTCTTCCGCGCGCGCTTTGCGCCGGTATTGCTGGCGCTTGTGCTTGCGTCCTTTGCAGTCTGCCTTTGGGGCACGGCAAATGAGCCGAGCGCGACGTTCTACTTGCTTCCAACACGTGCATGGGAATTGGGCATCGGAGCGCTCGTGGCGACCGCGCATATCCCAAAGCTGCCGCGTTGGATGGCCGAAATGGCCTCACTGCTGGGGGTAGCTTTGATCGGATATGCGGTTTTCATGCTCGACACGAGCATGGACTTCCCCGGGTACAACGCGCTCTTCCCGTGCCTTGGGGCCGCGCTTCTCATCGCTTACGCCCGCGACACCCGCGTAGGAGCGCTCCTGTCCACGTCGCCATTCGTTGGCGTCGGCAAGATTAGCTATTCGCTGTACCTCTGGCACTGGCCGGTCATCGTCTTCTACCGGCTCGAGTTCCACGCTCAGCCAGATCGCGTGCACATGTTCGAGATGGTGGTCTTTTCCATCGCACTGGCCATCGCAAGCTATGTCTTCATCGAGGCGCCATTCCGCGATAAGCGCCTGCGGATTGCGCCGCCCCGGCAGATCCTGCCATGGGGTGCTGCAGCTCTCCTGACGATAGGGGGGCTCGGGTTTGAGACATGGCGCTCCGGCAATGGCTGGCGCAGCGTGCCGCCCGATGTGCAAACCATCGCGTCCTTTCTCGACTACACATCGCTCAGCGCCTACGAGACGCAGTTTCGCCCGGGCCGCTGCATGATCAATCAGGCGGACGGGTCCTTTGACGCGTTCGACATCAACCACTGCCTCGCGTTGGAAACCGACCGCCCGAACTTCCTCGTAGTGGGCGATAGCCACGCAGGCCACCTCTGGCGCGCCGTGCAGATGGAACATCCGGAGATCAACGTTCTCCAGGCCACGTCCAGCGGCTGCCGCCCGACGCTGGAAGCCAAAGGTCACCCACGCTGCACCGATATGATGTCCTACGTGTTCGATGAATTCCTTCCGAATGAACGGCTCGATGGCGTGATCCTCGCCGCCCGGTGGAAGCCCGAGGATATGCGGAAGATCGGTGATACGGTGAGCTATCTCGACGACGTCACGGACCGCGTCATCGTCATGGGGCCAACGGTCGAATATGTAGGCGAGCTGCCATTCCTATTGGCCAAGAGTCGGCTCTCTGGGAACGACTCCCTCATTGCCGCCGCGATTGACCCTACGCGCAAGGAACTCAGCGATGAGATGGCCTACCGCCTCGCGGACCTCGATGCGCAGTATTACCCCGTCTACGACTACCTGTGCCGGGGGCGCACTTGTCTCGCCGAGACCCAAGGCGGGGAGCCCATGCAGTTTGATTATGGACACTTCACGTTGTCGGGTTCCATCGAGCTGGTGCGCTTGATGAAGGCGGATGCCCGCCTCCCGCTGAAGCTCGGCGAGTGAGAGCCGACTAAATTCTTTAGACATGAAGAAAGGCGCGCCTGAACCAGGCGCGCCTCTTTTGGTTCTCTAGACAGGCGATCAAGCGGGTTTCATCACGATCCGCTCGATGGCCATATCGCGCTCTCGTCCGGTGACTTCAGCGACGCGCGCGATGTTTTTCAGCGTGCCATCCCGTGAGGACACAGACCCCTGAACGGCTGCCCCGGGCGTACCTTGCGTCGTGCCCGTGATGATTGCGGTGTTCCCGGTGAAGACGACCTCGACCTCCCAGGTGTCGCCCGTCGCTGGGGTAACGCCACTGAGTATCGTCCCCGCATTGGATTTCACCGCGAGCTCTCCATCGACAAAGCCAATGCTCACTCCGGTTTCTGCATCTTCCGCAAGGATCTCAGCATCATCACCGCCGCCTGTTCCGCGCACGAAAACAGTGCCTTCCGTGAAGCCTTCGGCGATGTCAGCGGCCGCTCCGGTGAGGCGCAGTCGATCAACAGACATCGGAAGCAAGCCGGCATAGCTGTTAGGAATGCCCCCTTCGCGGACTTCGTAGCCCCAAGCATAAAAGAAGAGCAGTGTTCCTTCGGCAGGCGCGCTTTGGCCGGGCCCATCATCGCCATCGCGTGAGAAGCCCACAGCACCATCGCCCCCAGACGTGGCATCGAAGGTCAGGTGAAACCACTGCCAATCATCCGTGACCGGACCCACATAGTAGAGCTTGCGAGAAGAGCCGGATGACTCCGCAATTGGCACCATCCCGTCAGGCTGGCCCGGATCCTTCTTGAGCCAAACCGAGATCGTGTAGGTGCTACCACCCGTGACGCCATAGTCATTCGAGGTCATGGTGGAGCGGCCGTCGCGGTCCATCGAGCAATGCACCGATTGCGGCCCGCCATCGGGTGCCGTGACCGATTGGAGCTCACGATCAAAGAAGGTCGTGTACCAAGCCGTGCCCCCGGTGAGTTCGAAGAACTGAGATTGTTCCCCTATCGGATTGGCGTAGGGCGTGGTCATCAAGAGCCCGTTTTCGTTGCGCCGGACGCCCCCAGTGCGCACCAGACTGCCTGCAACGTCCACGTAGGACCGCTGGCCCCGGCCGGTGTTGGAAACGAGCCTGTCCGCCGCGCGGTCGAGCGTGCCAACCGCTGCGGTGCCGGTCACAAAGTCGATCGCGAGATCGCCTGCGCCAATGGCGTGTTCTGCACGCAGCGGTCCCGCATTCCCGGCAGCGGGAGGGGTGACGGTCCCCGTTACCTCGATTTCAACGCGTTCCGAACTCGTATCATCAGAGAGGTCAAACACGGCCAGACCCGTCTCGTCAGAGTAGAGCGTCGAGAAGTAGCCCGCGGGTTCAAAATCGAACGCACCCGCTGGGGTGAGCTGTCCAACACCACCGCCTTCGGCCACCACATCGATCCCCGCATTGCCGCGAGCGGCGCCGCCTTTGGCCTCATGGAGGCCGTCAAGCCAGTTTTCGATGATCGTGAGACCATTGCTGCCCTGGCCGAACGGGTTCGACGGTACGGACGGTGCACCCGATGCAGAGGGTGTGTTCTCCCCCGACGGCACAGACGACGGCGCGGTATGTGTACCCGCGACAACCTCCGCGATGATCCGGGCATCCGTTGGGTCACGGTCAGCGGGCCATGCGCCACAATGGGTCAGAACAATGCTCTTCACCTGGCCGTAGGGCACCACAGGGGTCACACCCCAGAGACCGGGCTCTTCGAGTTGGCGATGCCATTCGTAGCTGTCATTGACCGGCTCCGCGACGAGCGGGCCACTCACATCGTCCTCTAGGTGATTGGAGCGTTGGTAGAGACGCACCGGCCCGTAGGTGGGATCCGCTTCGTACTTGCTGTCGATCACCGTCTGGCTTTCGCAGAAGTCACCCTCGGGATTAAAGCCCGCCGCCGCATCCTCGGCCCCGCGCGTGTAGACGTTGTGGATCGCCGTGTTCAGGATCTCCGTCTGGCCTTGGCCGGGGTCGAGATTGATGTCGTTGCCAGGCGCCTTCACGAGGTAGACCAGCGGTGAACCTGCTCCGTTGTCGTAGACGTAATTTGATGACACGACGCCGGATGTGGCTTGTTCGAGGCCTGGGCAACGGCGACGACAGGCTGCGATCAGATTTCGAGCAATCTCGTAGTTCTGCGTACCACGCCGCATGAAGATGCCGAAGTTGTGGTTGTCTTCGTGCCGTAGGGCAGGGTTCTTCAGCGGCTCGCCAAAGAGACAGTCCACGATGGCAACTCGCTCGTTCATGGCTCCCGAAGAACCCGGACGGCTGGACAGAACCTCATCGATCGTGTGCGAGACCGAGCAGTTGCGGATGATCACATCACTGACGCCACCATTGCGGTCGATGGTAATGCCGTCCTGCGTGTTCGCGAGACCCGCCGAGCTGACCTCACCTGGGCGCACTCGGATATGTTCGACAACGACGTTTGACGCCTCAATCCGGAGATAGCGACCCACGAGGGTGATCCCGCCAGAGCCTCCCGAGGCAACGGGCGCCGTTTGTCCGGCAATGTAGGTGTAGTCCCGAGTGGCGCGCATGCGCTCTGCCATGGCGATGGTGCCTGATACATCGAAGACGACGACGCGGGGCCCCGTGATCGCCGTGGTGCCATCCGCCAGAGTGCTGGTGGTAATGGCCCACCGCAAGGAGCCCACGACCGGCGTCGTGCCATCCTCATAGTCATTGAGGTTGGTCACATGGAGCACGACCGCATTCGACGCATCCGTTTCGAGCCCTGCGCGCGTATTGGTCCCGCAGAGTGTGGCGGATGCCAGCGATGGCGTCGCGATCCGGTCATAGCCCGTATCGGTCAGCAGCGTGGTGCGCGAAGCGCCCGCAGTAGCGGTAAGCCCCATTGGTGCAGCAACCGCCGGCGTATGATCCATCAGGCGGACCTGCCGGATCTGGATGCCGTTTGCAGCATCACCCGCATACGATGTCCCATAGGGGCTACTGGGGTTGATAAGGTTGAACTGGATGCGCAGCGCCGTGTCCGCGTCACTCGTGAACTCGAATGAGATGTCGTACCAGCCGCCGCCGAGATCGGTCATCGTGCGATTCAGCCCGCTGCCCTCGGACGAACCAGTCGTCAGGTCAAAGTACGTGCTGACCGCGGCCGAGCTCGAACTGTTCAGAGGGAACACGGCAATCCGCGTGAGGCTGCCCAAAGCGCGCGCACGGAAGGTGACCTGATAGTTCCGTTCCCCGGCTGGCTTGGTGATGTCCTGCCGGATGCGGTGCTCGCCACTGACGGGGTCTTCTCGGATCTCTGAGGCATCCGTTCCGCCCAGATCGTCGACGACGCCCGAAGTCACAGTGACGTTCGATGTATTCCAATGCTCCGTTGTTGCATCAGATGGGGAGCTGAGAAGATTGGGCATGCCAACCTGAACGCCAGAGGTAAGAGCCTCCGCGCCGGATCCCGCTGCATTCTCTGGAGTTTCCCCCAACGTGATTGTCGTGCCGAGATC
>JBCCTF010000166.1:0-7871 GCA_039198765.1 Pseudomonadota bacterium | reverse complement strand
TCGCGACGGTTCAAGCTGGCGCTGATCCTGAAGAGATCAAAGACCTGATCCACGACCGGCGGATTGAGCGGGTCATCGTCGTTGACGATGCCTACCGCTGCGTCGGGCTTATCACTGTGAAGGACATGGAGAATGCCGAGCGGCATCCCAACGCGGTGAAGGATGAGGAGGGTCGCCTTCGCGTTGCCGCTGCCTCAACCGTTGGTGACAACGGCTTCGAGCGCGCGGCAGCCCTCATCGAAGCGGGCGTCGATGTCCTCGTGATCGACACTGCGCACGGGCACTCCGCCTCGGTCGCTGAGCAGGTCCGCCGGGTGAAGCAGAACTGGCCCCACGCTCAGGTCATCGCGGGCAATGTCGCGACGTACGATGCGACCCGCGCATTGATCGACGCTGGTGCTGACGCCGTGAAAGTGGGCATCGGCCCCGGGTCGATCTGCACCACGCGGATCGTTGCTGGCGTCGGTGTTCCGCAGCTCACAGCCATCGACGATGCCACCCGCGCGGCGGCCGATACGGGCACGCCGATCATTGCGGATGGCGGGATCAAGTATTCAGGCGACATGGCGAAGGCCCTGGCGGCGGGGGCATCGGCCTGCATGGTCGGCTCGCTGCTCGCGGGCACGGAAGAAGCGCCCGGCGAGGTCTTCTTGTTCCAGGGGCGGAGCTACAAAAGCTACCGCGGCATGGGCTCGATCACCGCCATGGCTCGCGGCTCTGCTGACCGCTACTTCCAAAGCGATGTGGGCGATCAGATGAAGCTGGTGCCCGAAGGCATCGAAGGCCGCGTGCCGTTCAAAGGCCCGATCGGTCCAATCATCCACCAAATGGTCGGCGGCATCCGCGCCTCCATGGGATATGTTGGCGCGCCGAACCTGTCCGAGATGCGCACCCGCGCCAGGTTCGTCCGCATCACCGGAGCGGGTCTCCGCGAAAGCCACGTCCACGACGTGTCGATCACGCGGGAAGCCCCGAACTATCCCAGCCCTCGGTAGAGCGTCGTTGTGCCTGAGGTGAAGGACGCAACATACCTGCACCTCAAAGCCGGGGAAGCGCTGCCGCTTAGCCCGTTTGATGGCGAATACATCTGTGTACTGATCCTCGAAGAGAGTGCCAGCAGCGATTGGCGCTCAGAAGTCAGCGACTGGCTTGTGGATACGGGATGCATCAATGTGATGGCGTGGGGCAGCTCCTCGAGCTCATGGCGCGACTCCATCAGTGACGGATGCCTGGACGACGAAGACCCAACTGATTTAGCGGAAGCTGATGCTCCTTTGGTGACTTGGTACGACGATGAGACGCTCGAGGAAGTCTTTAGGCAAGCAAAACAGAACCTCATGCATCCGGGCGCTGATAATGCGGCCGTCTTGCTTCTCGACGTTTCACCAGTCGTGCGCTTCAAGGATATGCTGGATCGATTTGATGCTGCCCGCGGGTGGGGCTGATGCTCATCGCGTTCAACAAGCCGATGAATGTCTTGAGCCAGTTCACCTCGGAAGGGGGGTGGCCGGGGCTTTCGGAGTACATTGATGTGCCGGGGGTTTATGCGGCGGGGCGCCTGGATCGGGACTCAGAAGGGCTGCTGCTTCTCACCGATGACGGAAGGCTGCAGGCGCGGATTGCGAGCCCGAAGGCGAAGACGCCGAAGACCTACCTTGTGCAGGTGGAGGGAGCGCCGCGGGACGGCGATCTTGCGCCGCTGCGGAGCGGGGTGACCCTGAAGGACGGACCCACGAAGCCAGCGAGGGTGCAGCTGATCGATCCGCCTGATCTTTGGCCACGCGATCCGCCGGTGCGGGAGCGAAAGAGTGTGCCTGACACTTGGATAAAGCTAACGATCACCGAAGGGCGGAACCGGCAGGTGCGGCGCATGACAGCGGCGATTGGGTTCCCGACCCTGCGGCTGGTGCGCTGGTCGGTCGGCAGCTGGTCGCTGGACGGCATCGCCCCCGGCACTTGGCGCGAGGTCCGTGCCGGTTAACAGCTGTTCATCTTTTGGCACGCGTCCTGCAGCGCGTTTCCAAAAATGGGGCAGAACCATGCGCGGACTTGCAAACCTTTTCCTTTTCCTTGGCGCTTTGACGCTCGCGGCTGTGATGAGCGTGAACCTCTACGGCGTGATGCTGACCGATGACCCGGTCGCAACGCTGGCTTCGGAGACGTGGTGGACGGGTGGTTGGCCTGTGTCCCTCGCGGCACTCGCGCTTCTCGCAGCGGGCACGACGCTCGCGCTGCGTCCGCAGGTGCTTGCACCGAAGGCGCAGAAGGCTCAGACGGCGGCTTCCTAAAACCGGTCGCCGCTCAGGGGACCGCTCGCTATCGGAGAGCCCCGCTTTGCGCGATCCAGGGCGCGTTGCCGCCGCCATCGACATCCTTGAGGCCTTCCGTACACGGCCTTTACCGCTTTCGACGCTCATCGCCGATTGGGGCAGGGGCGCCCGGTACGCCGGCTCAAAAGACCGCGCATTCGTCCGTGGGCTCTGTTTGGACGCCTTGCGCCGGTGGGAGACCTTTGGAGGCAAGGACAGTGCACGGCTGGCCGTGCTGCTCACCCTCCGCGAAAGCTGGAGCTGGCCTCAGGAGCGGATCGCCGAAGCCTTTGCTGGAGAGCATGGGCCGGGTGCACTGACGGATGACGATCAGAACGCTGCACCGGGAGAGGGGCTCGACTTCCCCGAATGGCTCGCCGCGCAGATTGATGATCCTGCCGCCGCATCGGCCAGCATGGCTGATCGCGCGCCGGTGGATCTTCGCGTGAACACGTTGAAGGCTGATCAAGACAAAGCCCTCCGTGCACTGAAGACCCTCCGCGCTGAACCATCGCCTCTGTCGCCGATCGGTCTGCGCATCGCACCGCCTGCTGCTGCAGAGAAGGGGCCTGGCGTCACGGTCATTCCGGCTTACGGCAAAGGCTGGGTCGAGGTGCAGGACGAGGGGAGCCAGCTGACCGCGCTCGCCTCAGGTGCACAGCGCGGCAACCAGGTGCTCGACCTCTGCGCCGGCGGGGGCGGCAAGACCCTCGCGCTCAGCGCGATGCTCGCCAACACTGGCCAGGTCTTCGCGCATGATATCGATGCCAAACGCCTCGCACCGATCCACGAACGCCTCCGCCGCGCCGGTGCGCGCAATGTGCAGGTGGTTCCGCCAAACGAGCCGGAGCGGCTGACCGCGCTCGCGGGGAAGATGGACTGCGTGTTCATCGATGCTCCGTGTTCAGGTGCTGGCACCTGGCGGCGACATCCCGATGCGAAGTGGCGGCTCACCGAGAAACACCTGGAAGAAAGGCTGGCGGAGCAGGACCAGGTCCTCCGCGAAGCCGCCGCTTACATGAAGCCGGGCGGCACCCTGGTCTACGTCACGTGCTCATTCCTGAAAGCGGAGAACGAAGACCGGGTCGCTGCCTTCATTGATGAGGTGAAGGGTTTTGAGATCATCGATCCGCTGGACGGCGCGGATGAGACCCTGAGCGAAACGCTCAGCCCCTTTGTATCAGGTCACGCTCTGCGGCTCACGCCTTGGACGTCCTCAACCGACGGTTTCACCCTCATCAAGCTCCGCCATATCGATTCTTGAGCAAAAAAGGGTTGGAAGGCAGCGATTCACGGGTTAGGTATGCGGACCGGCGAGGGAAAATAGACCGCCAAGCTCCTTCTCAATTCGGTTTCGCGTCACGCCAAACGCGGCTTGTTAACCGGATTGCTGAACAACGGGAGTGTGCCGGCATCCTCGCGCACCTTCATGGCGAGAGTAGCGATCACCGCGCGTCTTGAGCGGTGCCGCATGTCAATCAGATAGGACAAGACCGCACTCAGATGGCGCAATATTCGAAACGCGGGCGGAACAACAATCGCCGCCGCCAAGGGGGAAACAACAACCCCAATCGGTCCATGGACAGCCAGGGACCTGAGGTGAAAATCCGCGGAACCGCGACACAGATTTACGATAAATATCAGGCCCTTGCCCGTGATGCCGCCTCTTCAGGCGACCGCATTCGCGCCGAAAGCCTGATGCAGCATGCAGAGCACTATTACCGACTGATGAAGTCGATGCAGCCAGCAGAAAAGCCTGCAGAACCCAAGAAAGACGAGGCGAGCGAAGAGGCTGAGAACACCGCTCCCGCCGCTAAGTCTGAAGAGCCAGCAGCAGAAGCTGCTCCCAAGAAAGAAGCCGAAGGCGAAGCCAGCAGCGATGATGCTGCCGCTGCCGAAGAGCAGAAGCCTCGTCGTCGCCGCCGTCGTCGCCGTTCCGATGACGAAGATACGGGCGACAAGGCCAGCGCACCTCAGCCTGATGCTGCTCCCGCGCTCGAAGACGCACCCGCTGAATAATCAGCACCTAGCGCACCCGTTCTGAACAGCTTACGCCACCTCCAAAACTTGGAGGTGCGCCATGACTGATATTTCCGGAACGCTTTTCGACCTCAGCGGCAAGTCCGCCATCGTCACCGGCGCAAGCCGCGGCATTGGCGAGGCCATTGCCCGGCGGCTGGCCCAGCACGGCGCGAACGTCACCGTATCCAGCCGCAAACTCGACGCCTGCCAGGACGTCGCGGACGCCATCAACGCCGCCGAGGGCCGGGATGCTGCGCAAGCGGCGGCGGCCAACATCTCGCATGCTGAAGCGCTTCAGGACCTAGTCGACACGCACGAAGCGAAGTTTGGCCCGGCAGATATTCTGATCTGCAACGCAGCGGTGAACCCAGCTTACGGACCATCGGCGGACCTGACCGATGAGCAGATCGACAAAATCTTCAACTGCAACATCAAGGCGAACCATAAGCTGAGCCACATGGTCATGCCGAAGATGGCCGAACGCGGCGGCGGTGCGGTGATCATCATTTCCTCCGTGTCCGCCTTTGTCGGCAACGCGAACATCGGCATGTATGGCGTGTCGAAAGCGGCTGATCTTCAGCTCGCCCGGAACCTCGCGGTGGAGTGGGGGCCGAAGGGTGTACGGATCAATTGCATCGCGCCGGGCGTGGTGAAAACCTACTTTGCGGAAGCGCTGTGGAAGGACCCGAAAGTCGAGCAGCTGATGACCAAGCAAATTCCGATGCGCCGGTTTGGCGAGCCTGATGACATCGCGGGTGCCGCGGTGTTCCTCGCTTCAGACGCCGCCGCATGGATGAACGGCCAGCACATCACCATCGACGGCGGCTCCCTCATCGGCTTCGGCGGGATGTAGCGGTCAGCCGATCATCACGGCGCCTGCGGCAAGATAAGCGGCCGTCGCCATCAATGCCGCGGTCAAAGCGTACGGCAACTGCGTGCGCACGTGCTCGATATGATCACATCCCGCGGCGAGGCTCGCGATGAGCGTGGTGTCGGAAATCGGCGACGCGTGATCGCCGAAGACACCGCCACCAAGGACGGCTGCGAGCATCAAGCTCGGCGGAATGTCCGCACCCAGAGCAAGCGGCATTGCGACAGGGATGAGGATGCCATAGGTGCCCCAACTGGTGCCGACACAGAAGCTCGTGCCTGCCGCAGCCAGGAAGATCAGCGCGGGAAGGGCAATCGGCAGCGGGAACGCAGTGGCAAGACCTGCAATCAAATCGCCGGTGCCCAGCGCGCGCAAGCTGTCGCCGAGGGCGAGGGCGAGGAGGATCACCGTCGTCGCTGGCAGCAGGTCGGAGATGCCCTCGAACACAGTGTCGGTGAGCTTGCCCTTTTCAAAGGACCTCGAGAACGTCAGCATCATCAGCAGGCTGACGATAGCAAGGGTTGTTGCGAGCAGAACCGAGCGTGCTCCATCCCCGGCGAGGAGGTTGCCTTCGCCCGTCCAGAACATGAAGGCGACGGTGCCGAAGACCAGGATGCTCGCCGGGATGACCATAAAGCGGGCCTTGGTCGGGGCGATGGTTTCATCGCTGACATCGCCTTGGGTCGCGGCTGTCGCCATCGGGCCGAAGACTTTGCCCGACCATGCCGTCAGAAGCGCGATGCTGACCGTTAGGAGCGCGTAGAAGTTCAGGGGGATTGATCCCGCGACAACGCGAGTGGCCTGCCCGTCCTCCAGATACGGTGACACGAGGCCAAGGGCGTAAGCGCCCCAGCCGTTCAGCAAAATCAGCACACTGATGGGTGAGCACGTGGAGTCAATGATGTACGCCAGCCGCTCCCGGCTGATGTTGAGCCGATCAAAGAGGGGGCGCCCAAGGATACCGGCGGTCAGCAGACTGATGTTTGTTTCAATGAAAAGGAGAATGCCGGCAAACGCCGTTGCCAGTGAAGCGCGTCGCGGCGTGGCGACCGCGCCGCTGTCGATCAGCCCCTTCACCGTCGCAGCGATGCCGCCTGATCGCTTCATCAAAGCGATCAGTGCACCGACGAGAAGACAGAACAGGATGATCTGTGCATCGCCCGGTGAGGTCACCACTTCCACCACCCGTGTCACCGTCGCGGGGAAAGCGAGCGGGACATTACCGCTGAGGATCAGGACTTCTGACAAGCCAAGCCCCAGCAACAGCGACAGCACTACGTTGCGAGTCCAGAACGCGAGGCCGAGGGCGACAAAGGGCGGGAGAAGAGAGAGATATTGCACGGTCTCAGGTGTGCCCAATGCCGAGGCTTGATGCAACGATTGCCGCAGGTCGGCTTTCTTCAGTATACTGATACATATCTGAGGGCAAAGGGTATTGGGCTGCCCCATTCTTGATGCAAAGCCGAAAAATTGAACAAAAACCGTTGTTTACAAAGCGTTTGCAAATTCAGGGTGAAGGCTCGTTAAGCTTACCTTCAGGGTGTTCCCCTAGAGAAAGCGTCGCGGGCAGCGCGTAGCCGCTGCACCTGCCGACGTCAGAAGGCGTTCTGTTTCAACCTTAGAATCTAGGAAAACCACCATGGCGTCTCTTCTGACGAACGCGTCCGCGCAAACCGCGCTTCGCACCCTCCGTACGGTTCAGTCGAACCTGCAAGAAACTCAGGACCGTATTTCGACCGGCCTGAAAGTCCGTAGCCCTAAAGAAAACCCGGCGTTCTTCCTCGTCGCTCAGACTGTTCGCGGCGACGTTGCAGTTCTCGACGGCCTGAAAGACAACCTGACGGTTGGCGTCAACACGGCGAAAACCGCTTCGGCTGGCCTGAACGGCATCACGGAAGACATCAACCAGATCCAGTCGGCTCTGACGACGGCTCAAACCGGTACCGCGCTGAACGAAGTTCAGTTCGCGATCAACCAGGTTGTTGGTCAGATCGAAGGTCAGATCGATGCGACCTCGTTCAACGGTGTGAACCTGCTGGCTGGCTCGGACACGACCACCATCACCACCACGATCACTCGTGACAACGGTTCATTCGAACTGTCGACCTTCACGCTGCAAGCACAAAACCTCGACAGCCTCGAGTTTGCTGGTGAAGCAACGGGCATCTTCGCAACGTCTGCTGACGCAGAAGCTGCATTCAGCAACCTCTACCGTGCCTTCAACTCCGGCCTCGGTGACCGTCTGGACTCCAACGGCGACGGCAATGTCGACGTGACGGCAACGTCTGCTGATGACGTCCTCGTTCAGTCGGGTGTTCTGCCTGCTGACCGTGCTGACCCGTTTGCTGGTGACGCCATCTTCACCTTCTACGGCAGCCAAGACGACATCGACTTCTTCACCTCGATCGGTGTTGAAGCGGCCAACCTCGGCAACATCGGTGCCGACAAAAGCCAAGAAGTGATCGCGATCAACATCGACGCGTTCGCAGGCGGCGCAACCGGTGCTGTCGCTACCGGTGCCAACGGCATCGCGGCCAACTACACCGCGCTCCGTACGGCTGCTCCGGCTGACGTCTTCGGCGGCGGTAACGCTCAGGACTTCGCTGACGTTGCAACGTACCTGCAAGAGACCGTGTTCTCTGACACGCAGCTCCGTGCGTTCTCGAACG
>JBCCTF010000165.1:0-7872 GCA_039198765.1 Pseudomonadota bacterium | reverse complement strand
CGAGATCAAAGCGCGTGTGGACGGCGTCAGGAACCTGCCCCAGGACAGCTTCCCGCCTATTGTTCAGCGCACGAATTGGGGGAACGATCTCGCTTGGATCATGCTGATCGGTGACATGGAGCCAAAGGCGCTGAACGCCCTCGCCCGCGACCTGCGTGATGACCTAGCGTCCGTTCCTGGAGGCACCCCTCTTGTTGAGGTTGAAGGTCTTCGTACGGAACAAGTGTCTATTGAAGTTTCCGAAGCCTCCATGCGCCAATATGGGCTGACGTTTGACGATCTCGCGCAGGCTATTCGGCGCTCATCGCTCAACCTGTCCATGGGCGAAATCCTGACAGAAACCGGTAGCGTGCCGCTCGCCTCGCGCAACCTCGCGGATACTGAAGCTGACTTCGGCGAGATCATTATTCGGCAAAACCTGGACGGTTCCGTGGTTCGTGTGCGCGACGTTGCGACCGTGATCGACGGCTTCACAGACGGGAATTTCCGGTTCCAAATCAATGGCCGCCAAGGGATGATCATCTCGTTGGACCAGCCGAAGAATGAGAACATCAAAACGATCATGAAGGCCGTCAACGGCTGGATTGAGCGCAAGCAGGACGAACTGCCGCCAGGCGTGGAGCTCGAACTCCTGTTTACGCTGGAGGAGTTCTACGACGGCCGTATGCGGATCGTTAGCGAGAACGCGCTGACCGGTCTCGCGCTCGTCCTTGTCATCCTGATGCTGTTCCTCAGACCCATTGTGGCCTTCTGGGTGGCCGCCGGGATTGGTGTGGCCTTCATCGGCACGTTCATCTTCCTGCCGATGGTTGGGGTCAGTTTGAACATGCTGTCGCTGTTCGGGTTGTTGCTCGTGATCGGGATCGTGGTCGATGACGCCTTGGTTGTGGGCGAGAGTATCAACAGGCAGGTGGAGATCGGCCGAGAGGGTGTCGATGCAGCGATTGTTGGCACACAGATCGTCTTGAAGCCTGTCGTCTTTGCCGTTCTGACAACGATGCTAGCGTTCGCGCCGTTCCTCTTTATCGGCGGTGCGTTCAAGGACTTCCTTGGCGCGGTATCTTGGACGATCATCCTTGCACTGACGTTCTCGTTGATTGAGAGCTTCATCATTCTGCCCGCGCACCTTTCGCACCTCAAGGCGCCGTCGGGCAAAGGCATCATGGGGTTCCAGCGCCGTCTCGCCGATGGTCTTCTGTGGGTCGCTGACCGCTATTACCGCCCGCTGATCAAGCTGGCTGTGCAGGCGCGTCTGATGACGATCACGGCGTTCACTGGGTTCTTCGCCCTGTCGGTGGCGCTGGTGGCCCAAGGGTGGATTCCGTTCTTCTTTGCGCCGCAGATCGACAACGACTTTATTCAGTCTACCGTCTCCATGCAGGAAGGCACCTCGTGGAACCGGACCCAGCAGGTTTATGAGCAGATCGAGGCGGCCAACCTCGCCCTTGCCGATGAGCTGAAGCGCCGTACCGGCGAAGATGTGATGCTCAGCCGTCAACTCTGGGCCAGCCCTGGCAACCTGCAAGGGTTCAACGTCTTTGCGCCTTCTGACGTACGCGGAATGACGATGCGTGAGATCACGGACATCTATAGCGATCTCATCGGACCAATCCCTGACGCGCAGGACATCTCTTTCCTGTCTGACTTCGGCTTTGGTTCGTCGGAGTTCATGGTGGCGATCGACGCCAACGACCTCGAACAGGCCGCGATGGCAACCGACGAGATCAAAGAGTATATGCGCTCGGTCCCTGCCCTCTACGATGTGCGGGATAATCTGCAGGCGCCGCTGGATGAACTCAGGCTGACGCTTCGTCCGGGTGCTGAGCGTTTTGGCGTCTCCGTCCAGGAGGTCTCGCGCCAGCTCCGCCAGGCTTATTACGGAGAAGAGGTCCAGCGCCTCCCCCGTGATGGTCAGGACGTCCGCGTCATGCTGCGCTACCCGCGCGAAACGCGGGAGAGCCTTGAGTCGCTCTACACAGGGTTCCGGATCCGCACCCCTGATGGCCGTGAGATCCCTATCGATCAGGTGATCGAATTTGAGTCAGGACCCGCAGTCCGCCTCATCACCCGGACCGATCGGAAGCGTTCGGTCATGATCTCCGCCCGCATTCGAGAAGGCGCCGATCTCGGCCCGACACGTGAGGAGTTCTACGGGACGGTCGTCCCAGAGATCGTCGGAAAGTATACCGGCGTGGACGTGCGGCGGAGCGGCGGCGAGGAAGAGCAACAGCAGTTCTTCTCATCCTTCGTTGTCCTGATGATCGCAGCCCTGTTCGGCATCTACATGCTGCTGGCTGTGGCGTTCGGATCCTACTTCCAGCCGCTGCTGATCATGTCGGCCATCCCGTTCGGGTTCATGGGCGCTGTGTTCGGGCATTTGTTGTTCGGTATCGACTTCACCCTGTTCTCATTCTTCGGAATCGCAGCCGCAGCCGGCGTGGTCGTCAACGACAACCTGGTGCTCGTCGACTATGTGAACCGTCTGCGTGCGGAAGGTGCTGGGGCCTTTGCGGCGTTGGTTGAGGCGGGAACCGTCCGGTTCCGTCCGATCCTTCTCACCTCGGTCACCACGTTCATCGGCCTGATGCCAATCCTTCTGGAAAGCAGCATTGATGCTGAGTTCTTGAAACCTGTGGTGGTCAGCCTCGCATTCGGTGTGGCCTTCGCCCTCTTCGTGACGCTCCTCTTCGTGCCAGCGATGTACGCGGCGGGTACCGACATTGCGCGGTTCATGCGTGGACTTCTTACAGGCGAGCGCCAGCCTCGGTTCGGCGAAGGTGCGTCGCAAGACGAGCTGCCGCAGATCAAGGGCTCCTATGACGATCATGCCCCAGAAGGTGGTGCGACGGCGCCGGCTGAATAACCAGAAGGGTCTTTGCGGTAAGGCTCCATTAACCTTACCGTCCCAGATCGGAATGGTCTTCTTCTCCCAGGAAGACATACCCACCATACCCCCAAGGAACGGCCCCGCTTCACGCGGGGTCGTTTCTTTTTATGAGAGCTCGAAAAAGCGCGCTTCGGCGTCACTTCGGGCTTTTCACCAGGCCGCCCCCCTGCTATCGGGCGCGCTCGTTCCGGTGTAGCTCAGTGGTAGAGCAAGCGACTGTTAATCGCTGGGTCGGGGGTTCGAATCCCTCCACCGGAGCCACTCTCCCTAAGTGGCCCTATCGTTCGCGCTCGCTCACTGTTTGAGGGCGGGGCTTGAGCTGTTCCATCGCTCGCTGGCACTCGCTGTTTGAGGGCGGGTTTGATGGGTCGCGGTTTCTAAGATCGCTAGGTTTGCACCGACTGAAGCGCATCATCCTGACTCGGCGTAACACGAACACACTCAACGGCTTAAGCAATACTGTTACTGCTTCCACCTGAGGACAGCCTCGTAGGTGCGTGCTATCTCCCGAGCAGTATGGGGAGAATGACGATGGGAATTCGGGCCATTGGTGCAGCTTTTGGTGCTGCACTTTTCTGGGCATTCAGCTGGGCGGCTGCAGCAGATTTTTCAGGGACCTACACCTCCACCTTTGGCGAGCTTCGGCTGCACCACGTGGGAGACTTTGTCATCGGCGATTACGCCGATCGCGGTGTTATGGTTGGCAAGGTCTCAGGGAATGCTGTCTCTGGCGGGTTCACCAACGGCACTGGCGCAGGCACCTTCGCGTTCAGATGGGCCGACGACTCCAAAGGCTTCACCGGCACCTACAAGTACGGCGAGACGAATGCCGGCTCGCCATGGAACGGCCAGCGCACAGGCGATGCGCCTCAGGAGCTCGTCAACTTCTCCCTCGACAGTTCCCCCACCCGGACCATCAGCAACAAGCGTGATGTGTTCGATGGCGTCTACGATTCACCGTTCGGGCGGATTGAGCTTATTCAAAAAGACCTCTTCCTGATTGGCGACTACGGCTCCCGCGGCGTGATGGCCGGCATGTGGGACGGCAGCGGCTTTGTCGGCCGCTTCACCAACGGCAACCGCGCTGGCTGGTTCGACTTTCGGTTTTTGAGTACGGACGGCTCCTTCCGCACCGGCCGTTGGGGCTGGGCCGTGGGCACCGCGCAAGGTCAGTGGAAGCTGACGAAGGTCGCGGGTGCAACGCCGCAGATTGATCTCCTCCAGGAGCGCGGTGGACAGATCATTCGGCCAGACAATTCTCTCAATCCAGCTCGACCTCAAGCCAGACAGCGCCTTGAGGGGTACGACACCACTGGCCAGAACCCCGTCCGAACCGCAGAGCTCGTCCTCCCGGGCGATACGACGGCGACGACAGTGCACTACGAGGTCATCAATGGGCTCGCAGTCCTCGACGGTGATATGATCCTGGGTCGAGAAAGTGATCTGAAGACGAAGTACGCTGCCCCAGCATCCGAGATTCCGGCAGATGGGAGGTCGGGCGACTTCATCACCCGGCGCCAGCCACTCAACGTTATGTCGAACCCGGATCTTCTCTGGAAGAACGGGGTCATCCCCTTCGACTTCGACAAAGACGTGCCAGCTTACATGCGCACGCGCGTCAGAGATGCTGCAAAGCGTTTGTCGAACGAAACAAATTTGTCCGTGGTCGAACGAAACGGACAAAAAGACTACGTCCGAATTTTCTATAACGACGAGTCCTGCAATTCTTGGATCGGTCGCCAAGGCGGCGAACAGGCGATCAACGTTGTCGATTGGTGCGAGGAAGTCAGTGTGATGCACGAATTCCTTCACGCTGCAGGATTCACCCATGAGCAATCAAGGAGAGATCGGGACGCTTTCGTCGAAGTTCGGTCGGATAAAATCCGCTGGTGGAAAGGTCACAACTTCCGGACGATCAAGGATTCCACACCGCTCGGACCGTACGATTACGGATCAGTTATGCACTATCACAGTTTGGCGTTTGCAAAAGAAGACTGCACCTCCGACTGCGAAACAATCATCGCAAAACAGCCTATTCCAGCGGGCGTCACGATGGGTCAACGTGACGGTCTCAGTGCGCAGGACGTGCAAGGTGTGAATTTCGTCTACCCTGCCAGCGTCGGCGTTGAGGCAGCCCGCGGCTGGGGTCCTGGCGCCTATCCCACTGCTGTTGCGACAGGCGATGTGGACGGCGACGGTGACGACGAATTTGTCATCGCCCGCCGCTCGACCGTTAATGGACGAGCTTTCCTCTACGACTACCAGAACGGCGCGGAGGTCCAGCTTGAAGCCTTCGGAACGGGCTGGGGCCGCAGTGCCTATGCGGTCGACGTGGCCATGGGTGATGTCGACGGAGATGGGCGCGATGAAATCGCCATCGTCCGCTACGCGACGTCGGGCAATCGGTACCATGTCTACGACGATGCCCAAGCCGGTTTCGCACTCATGCATGCAGGTGGGACCGGATGGGGCCAAGGCGCGTGGGGCACGGCTATCGCGCTCGGCGACGTAGACGGCGACGGTCGCGCTGAGCTCGCGGTTGGCCGGCGCTCACCCGTCAATGCGCGGTTCTATATCTACGATGATGCAACAACCGGATTTGCCGCTCTCGGTTCAGGTGGCTCCGGCTGGGGCCAAGGCGCGGTGACTCGAGGCCTCGCGTTTGGTGATGTCGACAATGATGGCCGCGAAGAACTGGGCATCGTTCGCGAGCATGACAGCAACCACCGCTATTCGATTAGCGAACTTGACGGCACCACCTGGAAGAATGAGGTCCATCTCGGCGGGAGCGGCTGGGGACCGGGCGCATACGGAACAACGATTGCCTTCGGCAACGTGGACAGCGACCCCGAAGAGGAGATGCTGGTCGGTCGCCAATCAAGCGTCAACAACCGCTTCTATCTGCTTGACGATAAAAAGCGCGGCTTCGCCCAAATGGAAGCGGGCGGGGCCGGATGGGGCCCCGGCTACTGGACCGTGGGCGTGGACCTGGCTGACTTTGACGGCGACGGGACCGACGAGCTTTTGGTCGCACGGAACGCGCGGGAGAACGGACGCCTGTTCGTCTACGATGACGCACGCACCAGCTACGCCGCCTTCAACGTCACAACGAGCATCTGGCCCAACGGCGTGGGCGGCACCGATGCAGCTTTCGGCGATGTAGATGGTGACGGAGACGAGGACATCATCATGACCCGGAAGGAAACGATAGAAGGCCGCACCCGGTTCGAGGTGATCATCGCGCAGTAACCTGCGCCAAAATCCCCGCATTGATTCCGCGCGCGATTTGGCGCAGACGCTGCGATGCGCCCCTATAGCTCAGCTGGTAGAGCAACTGATTTGTAATCAGTAGGTCGTTCGTTCGAGTCGGACTGGGGGCACCAGAAAAATCAATAGTTTAGCGCGCTTCGGATCGCTCTTAGGTTCTCGTGTGCTACCGCCATGCTACCAATTCAGTAGTGCGTCGTCGAAAGTCCCGCGACATAAAATTTCGCTGCACACTGCAACTCGGTTTGCACTGAGGACGCACAAACCGTCCACCCTAGATTTTTCGGAAGCACTGTCCGTTGATGTACAGCTTCTGCTTTGAGCACTGAACATAAATGAGATCGTTCTTCTCATTATAGTCCCGATTGCGTCCGGCGTTCAGAGTTCATCAACCGTCGTCACGCTCACCCACGCGGCCGTTGACGCGGGCCGTATGCGGACGATCCGCTATCAGCACGGCGGCTACAACCTCAACGACGAGACTGTCGGGACAGGCCCCGTGGTGGACAACAGCGCTTTGCAGATCCCCCTTTGGCCTGACGTGGGTCTCGGCACCATCACCGCACCCGGAGCAACTTCGGTTCCATGGGCCCGGTTCTTAGGTTCACGCTCCGTCGTAGGACCTCTACAACAAGCATCGCAGACAGATCACACCTCCCTGCCCTTCCATATGCCCGGTGGCCTGACGAGTACGGAGGAAATGCTGGTGGTGTTTTTCTACAGCCACCAGGGCAACCGCGTTCTCGCGTCCAACACAAACGGCGAAGCCGTCGTTTTCGACCTCGACGCGGGCCAAGCAACCGAAGTGACGATCCACAAGAACACCGCTGGTGCGGAGACCACCAACGTGCATCTGGTGACAGCCAAAATTCCGGCGGGAACCCGCCGCTTCACAGTAACCGCGCGGACAGGCACCCAGGTCCAAGGTGCAGGGAGAGCGGCAGCGTTTGCCCTGCCAACATCGCTCCTCACCAACGCCTCAACGCCGGTCGACAGCATCTTCGCCGAGGCGAACGAAGCCCTCTCCGTCTCCGCTAACCTGACGACCGTGGCCGATGCTCTGATCCTCGCAGGCTTCGTGACCCGCGAACGCTACGCAGACCTTGGCTGTACCGTCACCAATGTGGCCCTCGGTACCCTTGTGGCAGACCAACTGAGCCTTCCACCAGTCTGCACTCCACCAGCCATCGGCCATCGATTGATCCGCCTGTTTTCGTTTGCGCTTCTTGCCCTTCGCAGGGGTTGTTGAGAGACTAGCCCATCAAGGCGCTATCGCTCCAGTATCTCGTAGCTTGGCGCAAAGGCTGGCGTAGCGCGTAAAACTCTGAGAACGGGAACGGACATCAATGATCGCGATGGGAGCACTTGGCGTCGTCCAACACGGCATTCCCGCGGCTGTTGAGGTTGCTGGGCCGCGTTTTCTTCCGGTGATGATCCAGCTGCTGCTCTTTGGAGCGGGTGCGTTTGGCGGCGGGCTTTACTTCGGCCGGTTCTGGTTGGCGCGCATCGTTGAGGCCAAGAGCGCGGAGGTCACCTCGAAAAATGCGGAGATAGCTGCGGTCCGAGCCGCGATGGAAGAGCGACAACTCTTTGCCGATCGCTTGTAACTGATCATCGACACATCAAAGAGTATTGAAGAAGCTAAGGAGCAAGCCACGGAAGTCCCCAAACCAGCTACCGCCCCCGCACCGTACCTCGCAAATCTTAGAGTCCCTTCT
>JBCCTF010000164.1:0-7924 GCA_039198765.1 Pseudomonadota bacterium | reverse complement strand
TACGCGGGCCGCGGTTCAACCAGTCTTCGCTGGTGATCGAGGCGGCGGTGGCGGGCAAAGGGGTGGCGCTGGCCAAGTACGCGCTGGCCGTGGCCGACCTGGAGGCCGCACGCCTTATGATCCCGTTCAGCCACGAGACGCCGACGGACTTTGCCTACTGGCTGGTCTACCCTGAGGCGAAGGCCGCGTTGCCCGAGGTGCGGGCGTTTACGAGTTGGCTTCTGAACGAAGCGGCTCAGGCGAACCCGCAGGGCTGACGCCCGCCGCCTCAAGATGCGGGCGCAACCGGCCCGTGATGGCGAGGAAGAACATCCGATAGTCGCTCATCAGCGACCAGAACGGATAGGTGAACGTCGCCGGCTTGTTCCGCTCAACGAACGCATGGCTGACCCAGGCGAAGCTGTAGCCGAGCAGCGGAACCAGCAGCACGAGCCACGGATTGCCCGTGGCGATCGCAAAACCCACGGCGACAAGGCCGAGCGCGGTGCCGATATAGTGGTACAGCCGCGTGCCAAATTTCGCGTGCTCTTGCAGGTAGTAAGGCCAAAACGCCGAGAAGCTTTGGTACTCGCGCATAGGGCGCCCTCCGGTGGTTTTTTTAGATCGTACCAAGCGATCGGCTGCGGCGCAAAGCGACGCTATTCCTTTGGCAAAGCGATCACGCCCTCATCGGCCAAACGCTGGTTGATGCCGTCCTCCGAAGCTGACCAGTGGTCAAAGGTCTCCGCTCCGCGCGCACCAGCTTCCCAAGCCAACGCCGCCACCCTGCCCGCACCGGTGAAACCGACAGAGACATCTGGCTGAGACAGGCGATTGGCGTAGGCCTCATCAGGCGTGACGATCGTCCAGCCCGCTTCCCGCAATGCCTCGATCGCCGGGCCGACAAAGGATGCGGCGGAATCGTTCTCATGCAGGAGAAGGACATGCACCGGCTGCTCACCAAGCCATGCGTCCGCAAGGTCGTAGGCCTTCTCCGAAGCATCCACGACCATCGCGACGTAGACCTTTTCCAGCGCTCTCTCTTCCACGGCCTGACCATCGCGCATGGCACTCCGCCAGCGCGAATCCAGGTGCCAGTCGTAGGTATCCACCGTGACATAGCCATCGCCGAGCCCGCGCTCGATCAGGCCCTGGCGAACAGCGGCGCGCTTGTCCGTGTCGCGGCGACCGCGATCAAGGAACGGGAACCGGAACCAGTCGCGCCGGTTTGGGATCCCCTCCAGCTGGCGCTCCGCCTCGTCGATATCGGCGAGGTAGACATCCGCATCGGTCTTATAGAGCCAGGGGTGGGTATGCGTGTGGTTGGCGATGACGTGGCCTGCGAGGCCGTACCGTTCCACCCGCTCCCGCCCATCGGCCCGCGTGACAAACCCGCGCGTGGTGGCGAAAAAGACAGCTTCCGTCTCCGCCGCCTCCAGCGCAGTGATGAGCGTACCGGCGCGGTCCCAGTCACCGCGAGGACCAGGCCCCAGCGGCGCATCATCAAAACTAATGGCTATCCGCCGATCCGAAGGCGCATCGACAGGCGTCGACGCGCATCCAGTGGCGATAAAGCAAGCTGCGCAAGCTGCGAAAGCGAGGCGCAACGTTAGCCTTCGTCGCCGGAGCGCTTCTTCCGACCAAGGGCGCCGATAATGCCGCTCAGCAGCAGAGCGCCGCCAATGAAGGCCGGGAAAATCGCCACGGTCCGAAGGACAGGGCCAACCTCGTCATCGCCGGTCACGCGACCAATCTGATCGCCGAACAGCGCGAGAGCTGCCGCCGACGCCAGCACGATCACACCCGCAGTCAACAACCCGCGACCGTTGTCGTCGGCCTCCGATGTGAGGCCCCGCATCAGTTCAGGACTAACGTCCTTACCGCTCGCCG
Source organism: Pseudomonadota bacterium (assembly GCA_039198765.1). GTDB lineage: Bacteria > Pseudomonadota > Alphaproteobacteria > Caulobacterales > Parvularculaceae > Parvularcula. Next base: position 6,055 of record JBCCTF010000164.1, on the reverse strand, counting down.
CGAGCTGCCTGATAGTTTCGTTGCGCGAACGCGCCTGCAGATAGTTGAACAGCGATCCGATGAACACGATCGCAATCACAAACCCGAAAACCCCGAATGGCGGGAAGCCCCAATTCCAGTCCATGCACACCTCCTGATGACCCTGACCTGCGACAGATAGGCACTTCTTAGGCAACCTACAACCAGTTTGCAATTCAAACTGAAATAATGAGCAGTGGCGCTCACCCTCGCCCTGACGGAAGGACGACCCATGTTCCGGTCAGGTGCAGACAAGGGCCGCAGAGGAAAACACGCATGGTTCTATACCGCAGTTTCTTACTCGCGATGCTTCTCACGCTCATGGGCTGCGCGTCATCGCCAAAACTGGGTTACCCGGTCGCCGCGTCGATCGAATGGGTAGAACCTGAGGACCAGACGTTTCCCGCATCAGCACCCTCCGCCTTCAACGCAAAGCGTGGGTACCTAGTCGTTTCAGAGGACCATAGGGAGCGGAGCGGGTCCGTCGTTCGGCTTCCGTTTGTGGTCATCCAAGCCAAGAACGATGGAGGGCAGCCTCCCGTGCTGCGTCTCGCAGGCGGTCCAGGGCTGTCGGGATTGAACGCTGCGTCCTACCCTGGCGCTTATCCGTGGACGGAGGACCGGGACTTTATCATTCTCGGCCAACGCGGAACCCAAGGCGCTGAACCTGTACTTCAGTGTACAGAGTACTTAGAAGCCAAGAGTCACGAGAGCCGCAAAGAGGCAGTTTTGACCTGCCGTCAGCGATACAGCGACCAGAGGATCGACCTCAGCACCTATCACTCAGCATCAAGTGCGAGGGATATAGAAGCCCTCAGGTCCGCACTCGGCCACGAGACTTTATCTTTATACGGAGGGTCTTACGGCACACGCCTCGCCCTCACCTATGCGCGCGATTACCGAAATCGCGTAGCGTCCATGGTGCTCGACTCGCCGCTTCCTCATACAGTCTCTTACGACGACGAAAGCCCGCAAAACCTGCGGGATGTCCTGCAAGGGGTCGCCTTAGCATGCGCCGCACAAGCCGAATGCGACCAGGCCTACCCTGACCTGTTCAAGCGCTTCACCGCTGGACTCGACGAAGCCAAGGCCAACCCCTGGAAATACAAGAAATCAGGTGGTGAGCAGCGAACAGCTTCCGATGCTGACCTTGTCCGTACTGTTTGGATCGGATCATCAAGAGACCTAGCCAAAGTGCCGAAGACGATGGACAGCATCGCGCGGCGCGACCCTAGACCTTCCGTACAGCGCCTTCTTTGGGGGCCGGGGCGACCGACCGCCTTCGCCTGGGGCATGCGGTTGTCCTTCTGGTGCAGCGAAGCGCTTCCCTTCAGTGAACGGATGAATGGAGTGCCGGATGAGAGCTTCGCCAGCCTGGACGGAGCCGTCGTCAGCCCGGAAGTCTGCCAAATCTGGGATGTCCCCAAGCGACCGGAAGCTGAAAAGGCAGCAACCGTTTCACCCGTCCCTACACTGATCATGTCTGGGGAGTTTGATGTTTTGACGCCTCCGCGCTGGGGCGACGAAGTGGCCAAGACGCTGCCCAATAGCCTAGCCGTAACAATTCCTTACGGCTTTCACTCGGAAACGACGAACTGGGGCGGCGATGGCTGCGCCATGCGCATCGCCGCCGCATTTTTCAAAGACGAACGTGCATTTCTTGACGCGCCAGAACGCGCGACGGCCTGCCTTAAAGACAGACAGCCACCAGCGTTCGAGTGACAGCCGTTAGCGCGGTGTCAGCTTGAAGATGCGACCGTCGCCGCCGCGGCTACCGCCATCTTCGATGAGGTAGACGAAGCCCTCAGGTCCTTCGACCACCCCGCGGACACGCATGTCGAGTTCATAGCGCTCGACTTCGCAAATACCGTCAGGGTCCTGCTCCGTATCGCAGCTCATCGACACGCGGACGAGGGCCTGGGACGACAGACCACCAATCAAGGCCTGACCCTGCCAGTCGGCAAAGGTATCGCCCTCATAAATCTCAAGGCTCGACGGAGACAGCGCGGGCGGACCCCACCACTCATCCGGCGCACGGAACTCAGGCCGCGTGTCGTGGTCAGGAATCTCCCGCCGCGAATAGTGGTCACCATTGGACACGGTCGGGTAGCCGTAGTTCTCGCCGCGCTCGATCTTCTGGAACTCATCGCCAGCGAGCGGGCCCATCTCCGTCTCCCAGAGGTTGCCCTCTGCGTCGAAGTCGAGGCCCAGCGGGTTGCGCATGCCGAGGGTCCAGACCTCTGCCGCGACGCCGCCCTTCTCGTAGAACGGATTGTCCTCGGGCACCGAGCCATCAGGACGTAGGCGGATGATCTTGCCCAGGTTCATCTTCATCGACTGGGCCGGATTGAACTTCTGTCGCTCACCCGACGTGATGAAGAGATATTCGCCGTCAGGCGACATCCGCATCCTGTGGCCAAAATGCCCCCGGCCCGTCACCTTCGGGTTCTGCCGCCAGATCACCTCAAAGTCCTCAAGCGCCCCTGTCTCCAGGTTTAGCACACCGCGACCCACCGCAGCGCCGCGCCGGTTCCGCTCACCCGCCTCGGCATAGGACAGGTAGACCATCCCGTTCGTCACAAAGTCGTTGTGCAGGATCACGTCACCGAGACCGCCCTGACCGCCAAAATCGACCTCAGGAACGCCACTGATCTCCACCGGGTCCGAGCCATCGGCAGCAACCACGAGCAGCTGCCCCGCCTTCTCCGTCACCAGCATCCGCCCGTCAGGCAGAAAGTTCATCGCCCACGGATGCTCAAGGTCAGCCACGACCTCCATCGTGAAAGGCGCATTGGCCGACGTCGTCTGAAGCGCCAAAGCCGTGGTGGCGAGGAGCGAAAGCAGCATGGAAAACCTCTCTGTTCGTCTCTGCGCTCCTTAGGCGCAGACGGGCTCTGAACAAACCCCTCGCGCGCGATCTGCCCTTCACATAGCGTACTCGTATGCAGCACCAGGTCCGATCTGCCCGCGCGATTGCGATTGCTGAGCCTTGGTGGCTCAAGGGCGCCCGCGCCCTAGCGAGCGTGTTTCCAGCGTTTCTGATCACGTGGCTGCTTGCGCTTTTCATGGCGAGCCTCATCGCGGTCCGAGACACCTCGCCACCTCCCCCGGCACAGCCGACGGTCACGATCTCGACTGGACAGATCGATCGGATCAAGCGCTCACGCAACGAGTCGACGATTGTCCTGGTCCTAGGGCCTGTTGAGCCGGGAACGCGCCTCACCGACATCATCGGCAGGCCAGGGCCGCCAGACACATCGAGCTTGAATGTCAGGCCGAGCTTCAGCACCGGTGGCGCAGCGACGCTGCCAACGGAAGCGTTCGCACTGCCTCGTGGGCGGGAGCTCGACTTGGTGACGCCCGCGTTCGCCGCATGCTTCGCTGAAGGCGAGGAGACCGCAACCATCAGCTTACGGTACGATATCGACGGCGACGGAATGCCGAAGAACATCACCACGCTCAACAGCACGAACACCTGCGTCACAGCTTACGCCGTGTGCGAACTTTCCACGTGGTATGAGCCGACGAGCGCAGGCGCGGTCGGGCGCGAAGCCACCTTTGTCATCGGCTGGGATGAGCAAGTCACCCGCGGCTCTGCCTGCGCAACAGCTGCTGCGCTCTAGTTTGCGAGACCCCGATCAGGTTCGACCTCAGCGCACCCGAGGATGTCCAGGGCGAAGGCGTAGTCGGCGGCGCGCTCTTTGAGGCGCTCGAACCTTGCGGCTGAACCCCCGTGGCCTGCGGTCATGTTCATGCGTAGGATGAAGGGGCCGCCCTCGGCTTGGTCGCGGAGACGTGCGATCCACTTCGCAGGCTCCCAATAGGTGACACGGTAATCCGTCAGGCCGCCTGTCGCGAGGACGGGGGGATAGCTCTCGCCTTCTTTGACATTGTCATAGGGCGAGTAGGCTTTGATCCATCCGTAGGCGTCTTTATCGTTGATCGGGTCACCCCACTCTTCCCACTCTGGCGGAGTGAGGGGGAGCGACGCGTCCGAGATCGTGCTGACCACATCCACAAACGGCACCGCCCCGATGACACCGCCATAAAGGCCCGGATCTAGGTTCACAGAAGCGCCCACCAGAAGACCGCCCGCCGATCCTCCGTACGCCACAATGCGCCCGCGCTTGGTGTAGCCTGCGTCGATGAGGGCCTGAGCGGCGTCATTAAAGTCCGTGAACGTATTTTTCTTCTTCGACAGTTTGCCATCGAGATACCATTGCCGACCCTTGGCCGAGCCGCCACGAATATGCGCGACAGCGTAGGCGACGCCGCGATCGACCAGGCTCAAAACACCCGTTGAGAAATCATCATCGATATAAATTCCGTACGCGCCATATCCGTAGAGCAGGAGCGGCAGGTCGCCGTTCAACTCGGTATCCGCGCGGCGCAGCACGACGACCGGGATCTCCTCACCATCGCCCGCCTTCGCCTCGATCCGCTCCACCACGTAAGCGTCGGTGTTGTGGCCTGAGGGGACCTCTTGGGTTTTCCTCAGCACACGCTCACGCGTGGCCATGTTGTAGTCGAAGACCTGGCTCGGCTGGCGCGGGCTTTCGTAGGTGAAGCGAACCGTGTCCGTCTCAAATTCACCCCACCCCACGATGCCCAGGCTGTAGGCGTCCTGCTCAAACGCGATCTCGTGTTCGTGCGACCGGTCATAGCGAGAGACGACAATGCGCGGGCGGGCGTCCTTCCGCTCCTCGCGCACCACCCAATCCTTGAACAACACCACGCCGCTCACATACGTGCCGGGCGCGTGGGGCAGCCAGTCTTCCCAGCTCTCAGGGCCAGCCGTTTCGACAGGTGCACGGACGATTTTGAAATCCACCGCGCCGCCAGCGTTCGTGTGGATGTAGAAATGCTCGCCCGCATGGTCGACCGAGTACAGAACATCTTTCTGTCGAGGTGCGATCAGACGCGGCGCCTCTTCAGGCTTGGACAGGTCCACCACATGGCATTCGGAGGTGTTCCCGTTCCCAATCTCAATCACCATGAACGCGTCGGATGACGTCTCACCAATGCCGAGGAACATCTCGTCGCTCGGCTCGTCATAGACCACACGATCCTTCGACGGATCATCGCCCAACGTGTGATGCTTCACGCGCTTCGGGCGCTGATGGTCATCCCGCTCAACATAGAAAAAGCTCTTGTTATCCTTCGCCCAGACAGCAGAGCCATCCGTTGACGGAATAACGTCCTCTAGCTCCTTGCCATCAGACAACCGCCGCACACGGATGTCATAATACTCCGAGCCCAGCGTATCAGCGCTGTAGGCGAGCAGCTCGTGATCCCAGGAGATATCGACACCGCCGAGGGAGAAGAAGTCCTTCCCCTCACCCTCTTTGTCGCCATCGAGATAAAGATGCTCCTCCGCCCCCTCGCCCGTCCGGCGACAGAACAGCGGGTACTGACCACCCTCGCGGAAGCGGGCATAGTATTCATACGGACCATCGCGCATCGGGACGGAGCTATCGTTCTCTTTGATCCGCCCGCGCATCTCTTTGAACAAAGCCTCGCGCAGGCCAGCGAGATGCTCCGCCTGCGTCTTATAGTAGGCGCCTTCCGCCTCCAGATGTTCGCGCACATCGTCGCGCAGAACGGTGGGGTCGCGCAGGACCTCCTGCCAATTGTCGTCGCGCATCCAGTGGTAGGGGTCGTCGCGCACCTCACCATGCTGGTTGATCAGGTGCTCGCGTTTCTCGGCAATCGGCGCGTCGGTCATGGAAGGCTCCTTCATCAGCGCCCCTACTGCCCTGCTTCGGGCTCCTCACCCAAGGGGTCCGTCGGCGTCAGCGGCGATTCGATCACAGGGGGCGCTTCAACCTCGTAAGCGTCGATCACTGAAGAATGCGGTAACAGTGGATTACCGAGAACAATGGGCAGGCGATACGTTCGCTCTTCATACTGAAGACCGTTCTCCGCAATAGCGTTCATAACGTCCGCCGCGCGTTCGGTTTTGATGATCCGCATATTGCTTACCGTAGGCCCCTCACCTGACTCGCTGATGAACTGGATGCGGACACCCTCTTCGAAC
>JBCCTF010000163.1:0-7971 GCA_039198765.1 Pseudomonadota bacterium | reverse complement strand
GAGTTCGTGATGATCGGCCTAATGAAAGAGGACGGCAAACCGCTCCTCCGCGCCTATTCCATTGCCAGCCCTGCCTGGGATGAAGAGGTCGAGTTCTACTCGATCAAAGTGCCCGATGGCCCCCTGACCAGTCGCCTGCAATCGATCCAACCCGGCGACGACGTCCTCCTCGGCAAAAAGCCGACCGGCACGCTAGTTCTCGATGCCCTAACGCCGGGCAAGCGGCTTTACCTCTTTTCCACCGGCACAGGCTTCGCACCCTTCGCCAGCCTGACGCGGGAGCCTGAGACCTACGAGAAATTCGACGAGGTCATCGTCACCCATACCTGCCGCGACGTGGCGGAACTCGAATACTCAAAAGAGATCATCGCCAGCCTCGCTGATGACCCGCTCGTCGGTGACGTCGCTCCGCAAAAGATCAAACACTACACGTCCTGCACCCGTGAGGATTACCCGACCAAAGGCCGGATCACCTCGCTCATCGACAGCGGCCAACTGTTCGAAGACCTGGGCATCCCCGCGCTCGACCCGACGACGGACCGCGCCATGATCTGCGGCTCCATGGAAATGATCCAAGACACCGCAGCCCTCCTCGACAAAGCAGGCCTCAACGAAGGCTCCAACAACGCGCCGGCAGAGTACGTGATCGAAAAAGCGTTCGCTGGCTAAACGTCAGCATGCAGAAATAAAAAGCCCCGAGCTTATGCTCGGGGCTTTTTCGTATCAGAAACGCGAATAGTCGATCGGCTCATGCCTGTTGAGGTCACTGATCGGCGCTTTCATCGGATATTTCAGTCCCGTTGCGCAGTTGAAAAGGAGCGCACGTTCTCCCGGCTTCACCCGGCCGTCAGCGAGAGATTGTTTGTATGCGGCGTATGTCGCAGCACCTTCTGGGCAGAGGAGGAAGCCTTCCTCCTTCGAAAACTCCGCCCACGAAGCAAAGATGTCGTCTTCATCCACCGCGATAGCGTAGCCGCCGGACTCCCTCACCGCTCTGAGGATCAAAAAGTCACCAACCGCGACGGGCACACGGATACCTGCCGCCGCTGTATGGGCATTCTCCCAAAGCGGCGCGTGTTCTTCGCCCTCTTCAAAAGCCTTCACAATCGGCGCGCATCCAGAGGCTTGCACGGCAACCATCCGTGGGCGGAAGGAGCCGATGAAACCCATCTGCTCCAGCTCATCAAACGCTTTCCACATGCCGATCAGGCCCGTCCCGCCGCCGGTGGGATAGAAGATCACATCAGGCAGTTCCCAACCGAGCTGCTCTGCCAGCTCCAGCCCCATCGTTTTCTTGCCCTCAATCCGATAGGGCTCTTTCAGGGTCGAAACATCAAACCAACCCGAAGCCTCTTTCCCCTCGCCAACGATCTTCCCGCAATCGTTGATCAAGCCGTTCACCCGGTAAACGTCCGCACCCTGAAAAGCGATCTCATCAGTGTTCACCTGGGGCGTGTCGTCGGGACAGAACACCGTCGCGCGCATGCCCGCCGCGCCGCAGTACGCCGCTAGCGCAGCGCCCGCGTTCCCGTTCGTCGGCATCGCCATATGCTTAATGCCAAACTCCTTCGCCATCGACACCGCGAGTGCCAGACCGCGCGCTTTGAAAGATCCCGTCGGCAACCGACCCTCGTCCTTCACGAGCAGCTGACCATCGGTACCCAGACGTTTCTCCGACCGCTCAAAGCGGATAATCGGCGTCATCACCTCACCCAGGCTCACCCGGTTTTCCGCATGCTGCACAGGTAGCAGCTCGCGGTAGCGCCAGAAGCCTTCCGTCCTTGTGCTGAGCACCTCTTTCGTCAGCGCATCCTTCACCCGACCCAAATCATACCGCACGATCACCGGTCGCCCGACGGAGGACAGCCCGATAGGCTCACCCGCCGGGTAGTGCTCACCGGTCATGCTGCATTCAAGGTGGGTCACGAAGGTCATGGCGGCCGTCTCCTCTATCGCGCGCTCGCCCTAGCCCGCGCGCGCCGCATATGCCACATGCGCGGGAACGCAGGAGACCGTTATGCAGTCCGGAAACGCCATGCTCGCCCTACACGCCGCCATGTTGGCCGCGATGCTGCTCATCGCTGGAGCGGCAGGCCACGCCAGCGAAACGGAGACCACCATGTCTGAAGCCCTCGATTTCAAGACCCTCGAAAAAGCCACCTCGCCCAACCGTTGGCTCGTCGCCCCGGCCAGCGCGCTCGGCAAGTCCGAAGCCGACGCCGCCGCACCCACATGGGGCAAACCGCCAGCCGATGTCTTCACCGCGCTCGTCTCCGTCGTTGAAGCCGAGGGCGCGTACAGCGGCGTCGCGAAGGACAACGCCGCAATGACGATCCGCTTCGTCGCGACTGTCCCCGTTTTTGGGTTCAAGGACGACGTCGACGCCGTGATCCTTCCCGCCGATGGTGGCAGCACCATCGCGATCTACTCCCGCTCGCGCGTGGGCTACTCAGACTTCGGCGTGAACAAGAAGCGCGTGGACCGCATTGTTGCCGCCCTCGATAGCAAGCTAAACTGAGCCGCTCGCTGTCCTGCCAACCGCGTATCTGTTAGTGAACCACCATGACTGACCAACCCTTCGTTCCGATCCTTTCGCTCAAAGACGGCATCGATGCCGACGCTTTGTTCCGTGCGCTGACTGACACGGGATTTGTGGTGCTGATCGACCACGGCATCGACCTGTCGCGCCTTGAGAACGCCTACGCCTCCGTCGAAGCTTTCTTCGCCCTGCCTGAAGCCGCGAAGAACACCTACGCCACGGGCACCAATGGGCAGCGCGGGTACACGCCGTTTGGGACCGAGAACGCTAAGGACAATCCTGTCCCTGACCTCAAAGAGTTCTGGCACGTGGGCCGGGACGAAATCCTGCCCAACATCTGGCCCGACCAGCCTGAAGACTTTCGCAGCGAGGTCGCCTGGCTCTACGATGCCCTCGATAAGGTCGGCCTCGACCTCCTCCGGGCCCTTACCAAACCGCTTGAGATCGCTGAGGACACGTTCGACCGGATGGCTGCCGGAGGCAACTCCGTCCTCCGCCTCCTCCACTATCCTCCGATTGCGGACGATGCGGACCCGAACGCCGTTCGCGCGGCGGCCCATGAAGATATCAACCTCATCACGCTTCTCGTCGCAGCGTCGGCAGCAGGCCTTGAGCTCCTCGACCGCGAAGGCAAGTGGCGAGCGGTGGAAGCTCCGCCCAACGCGATTATCGCTGACGCAGGGGACATGCTCGCGCGGATCACGAACAATCAAATCCCGGCGACGACGCACCGCGTGGTGAACCCGGACGGCCCGAACGTCTCGCGCTATTCCATGCCCTTCTTCCTGCACCCTAAGCAGGAGGCCGTTTTGTCCGTGTTCCCCCAATATCGCGACGGAAACGAAGCAGCAGACATCACAGGCGACGACTTTCTCACTGAAAGACTGAGGGAAATTGGCCTCCAGGCCTAACGCCTTATGGTCATAGCCGCCCTCTCCGTTTACGTCCTGATCCAGCTCGGCATCGCCGCGTGGGCAGGACGGCAAACGGCGGATGCGGACGATTACCTCGTCGCCGGACGCAGCCTAGGCCGCTGGCAAGTGGCGATGTCCATCTTCGCCACATGGTTTGCCGCGGAAACCGTCATCGCCACATCAGCAGAGGTTGCCCAAGATGGGCTGGCGGGCGCCCGCGTCGAACCGTTAGGGTACGGACTAGGCATCGTCGCCCTCGCGCTCCTCGTCGCAACCGCCCTCCGCAAAGGTGGGCATATGACACTGGCAGGCTACCTGAGCAGCAGGTTTGGGCCGACGATGCGGACTGCGGCCTCCATCATTATCGGCATCGGCGCGGTCCTCTGGGCTGGCGCTCAACTCAACGCCCTTGCGGTGATCATTTCAGGTGCCTCGGCCCTCCCCTTCATGGGTGCACTGATCATCAGTGTCGCTCTGGTCCTTGCCTACACGTGGCTCGGCGGCCTGAAAGGCGATGTCGCCACTGACGTTTTGCAGGGCGGCGTGATCATCCTCAGCCTGCTGATCCTCCTGTTTTTGCTCATCAATCACGTTGGCGGCTTGAACGCAGCCATCGCAGCAATCCCGCCAGAAGCTTTCGCTTTTCAACTGCCCGACGAAACATGGCTCGAACGGGCCGAGCTGTGGTTGCTGCCCATCATCGGCACTCTCGTCGCGCAGGAGGCCATCAGTCGAGTCCTCGCCGCGAAGTCGCCGCAGGTCGCTCGCGAGGGCGCGTTGCTTGGTGCGGGGATCTATCTGACCGTTGGATTCATTCCCGTCGCGTTGGGCCTGATCGGCCAAGGAAGCGGGCTGCCCCTCGCCGATGGCGACGCCTATTTCACCAGCCTCGCCGAGAGCCTGCTCCCTGTCTGGCTCTTCGTCATCGTGTCAGGCGCGCTGATCTCAGCCATTCTCTCGTCCGTGGACAGTGCTTTGCTCTCCGTATCGGCAGTCACGACAGAAACCGTCCTGTCACAGATCAAGTCAACCGTCGCCGACACCAGCGGCCTCAAAAGCGCGCGCCTCGCCACCACCGCCGCAGCGTTCGTCGCAGCGATCATCGCCGCGTCGGGTGAAAGCCTCAGGGACATCGTCTTGACGGCGGAAGGCATCGCTGGCCTGTCCCTTATCCCCTTGCTTGCAGGGCTCTTTATCGGCCCAAGCGCCAGACTCGCCGCTTTGTCAGCGCTTAGCGTGGCCTTCGCAGGGATGGTGGCTTTCGACTGGATTTGGGGCGTGCCCGGAGCATTTCTCTACGCTCAAGCGGCAGGTGCAGCCGTGTTCACCGTCGTGCTTATAGCGACACGACGTCTGGCTTGATCCACTCCGACTCCGGGATTCCTTGCAGGACCAGCAGCGCCGTCAAATCCGCATGCTGAAGAGTGATATCAGCAACCTTGGCCAACGCAGGTTTCGGCCGGTAGCCAACTCCCAGCCCGGCGGCTTCGACCATCCCTCGATCGTTCGCACCATCACCCACCGCGAGCACATCAGCACAGTCAATCTCATGCTCTGTACACAGAGCGTCAAGACGCTCTCTCTTCGCATCAGCACCCAGAATGGGTTCAGACACCTGCCCCGTCAGGCGACCATCCGCTGACCTCAACCGATTGGCGTAGACATCAGCAAAGCCCACCTGCTCGGCAATCGGCCCAGCGAAAACATCGAAGCCGCCTGTCACGAGCGCCGTGTGGATCTCCCGCGTCCGCATCGTCCGCACCAAGGTCTCAGCACCCGGTGAGATGGTGATCCGCTCACGGAGGACTGCTGCGGCCTCTTCGATCTCGCGTCCATGCAGCAGACCAACCCGCCGCCTGAGCGCGTCCTCGAAATCGAGTTCTCCCTGCATGGCCAGCTCGGTGATCTTGCGCACCTGGGCACCAAAGCCGAAGGCATCGGCGAGCTCATCGAGGGACTCTTGCTCCACAATCGTCGAATCCATGTCGGCGACGACGAGCTTTTTCTCTCGTCCTTCCAACGGGATACACGCCACGTCAAAGCCGCCTTGAGCCTTCAATGCAGCGGCAGCTCTCCCAGCGGGCTCTTCATCGAAGTGCACCTCGGCAGCCTCTTTGCTCATCCTGCGGATGGGCGTGCCGACCTTCCGCATCGCTGCGGTCAGGGCATCGGGCGCTCGGGGGCCCATCAAAATCACGGCGTGGGTGGCCATGGGTCAGAACCTCAATGCAGTGGCCTTCTTCACGAGGGGCAAGGCACGGATGGTGTCGACCGTCGGTTCTTCAACGCAGACATCGAGGGCGACGAGCGCGGTGGCCTCGCCGCCCGCTTCTCGGCGGCCAAGGTTGAACGTGGCGACATTGATACCCGCTTCGCGGAAAAGGTCACCCAACGATCCGATGAAGCCCGGCCGGTCGTCGTTCACAATGTAGAGCATGCACTCCGCCAAGCTGGCCTCCAGCCGGACATCGCCGATACGGACGATCCGCGGCTCACCGCCGAACAGCGCACCGGTGGCCGAGAAGGTGCCTTCCGACGTCTGAACAGTGACGCCGATGGTGCTGTCAAAGTTCGGGGAGGTTTCGGTCAGCTCTTCAGTGATCGAAATCCCTCGGTCTTTGGCGAGCGAAGTCGCGTTGACGGCGTTCACTGTCGCCAGCTGCGGTTTCAACGCAGCGCTCACCACGGACGAAAGGATCGGTGCGGCTTTCAGCGTGCTGACGGTCCCGGCAAGGCGTACGGAGATGCCGGTGATGGCGCCCTCAGCAAGCTGGCCACAAAGGCTGCCCAGCTTCTCGCCGAGGGTGATGAAAGGCTTCAGCCGGGGTGCTTCCTCTGCCGAAACGGACGGCATGTTCAGGGCGTTTTGGACCGCCCCGGTGAGGAGATAGTCAGCGATCTGCTCCGCGATTTGCACAGCGACATTCTCCTGCGCCTCGCGCGTCGAAGCACCAAGGTGTGGTGTCACCACGACGTTCTCGCGGCCAAAAAGTGGATTTTCCGTGGCAGGTTCAACGGCGAAGACGTCGAGCGCCGCTCCGGCCACCCTGCCCTCATCGAGCGCCTCAGCCAGCGCTTCTTCATCAACCAACCCGCCGCGGGCGCAGTTGACAATAAACGCACCCGGACGAATGGAGCTTAAGGCCTCACGGTCGATGATATTCCGCGTCTTGTCCGTCAGCGGTGTGTGCAGAGAAATGAAATCTGCACGCGAGAGCAGCTCGGGCAGATCGACCAACTCGACGCCCATGGTTTGCGCCTTTTCCTCGCTGAGGAACGGATCATAGGCGATCACTTTCATGCGCAGGCCCTGCGCACGACTGGCAACGATGCCGCCAATGTTGCCTGCGCCGACGAGACCGAGGGTCTTGCCGAACAGCTCGCGGCCCATGAATTTAGACTTCTCCCACTTGCCGAGTTTCGTGGAAGCATCAGCCTGCGGAACATTGCGCGCGACGGCGAACATCATGGCAATCGCGTGCTCGGCGGTCGTCACGGCGTTACCGAACGGCGTGTTCATCACCGCGATCCCGGCTGCAGTCGCGGCGTCGATATCGATGTTGTCGACACCAATGCCCGCCCGGCCTATGACCTTCAGCCGGGGCGCCGCGGCAATCCGATCAGAGGTCATTTTGGTAGCGGAACGAATAGCGAGGCCATCGGCATCCCCAAGTGCACGGGCGAGCGCATCGGGATCCTTGGCAAGATCGGGGTCGAAATGGACGTCGATTTTCCGGGCTTCGAGGATGCGCACCGCATCGTCGCCGAGCTTATCCGAGATAACGACTTTAGGCATGGGGTCTGGTCTTTCGTCTCATCAGTATGCGTTGATTTCGTTGTGGAAGGCCCAGTCGAGCCAGGGGGTCAGCGCCTCGATATCGGAGGTCTCCACCGTCGCGCCGCTCCAGATGCGCAGGCCCGGAGGCGCCGCGCGGTAGCCTGCGATGTCGTAAGCCACGCCCTCGTCAGCCAGCGCCTTGGTCATGCGTTTGATCAGTGCTTGCTGTTCATCCGTATCAAGATCAGCCACCCGCGGGTCCGTCACCTTCAGACAAACCGACGTGTTCGAACGGATCGAAGGCTCGGCTAGGAAATCCACCCAGTCGCTTCCCCGGGCCCACGCCTCAAGCGCTGCAAGATTGCGATCGGCCCGGGCCATCAAGCCCGAGAGACCGCCCTCGCCTTCGGCCCATGCCAGCGCGTCAAGATAGTCCTCAACACACAACATCGACGGGGTGTTGATCGTCTCCCCACGGAAGACCCCCTCGTTGATCCCGTCACCCTTCCGCAGGCGGAATATCTTCGGCATCGGCCAGGTCGACTTATGCTCAGCAATCCGCTGGACCGCGCGCGGCGATAGGATCAACACACCATGCTGTGCCTCACCGCCCAGAACCTTCTGCCAACTGAACGTCACCACATCGAGCTTCGGCCAATCCAGCGGCTGGGCGAATGCGGCGGATGTTGCATCGCAAATCGTCAGCCCTTCGCGGTCATCGGCAATAAAATCAGCATTCG
>JBCCTF010000162.1:0-8327 GCA_039198765.1 Pseudomonadota bacterium | reverse complement strand
TTTGGTGGCTGGTGCTTTTCGCGACGCTGCCGATACGCCAGCGCCATGTCTGGGAAGAACCGGACGAGCATGCCGAGGGAACCGATCGCGGCGCGCCTATCGACCCGGCGATCTGGTACAAGGTGAAGCTGACCACGATGATCGCCATCCCAAGTTGGTTGGTCGCCTTCGCGGTGGTGGCAAGCGGGATCTTCGCAAGCGACTGAACCCGCGCGATCAGTGGCGTGCGCTGCAATTCTGCGTTGCAATTTTAGCGATTTTCTGTTACGCGACAGGCATTCCGAAAACCTAATCTTGGAGTTTGCCAACGCGTGACTGAGACCACGACGCCTGCGCCTATGCGCGATGATCTGCATTCAGACGTTTTGATAGAGACTGACGCACCGCTCGATGAACGCGGTTCGCTGACTCAAGACTTCGTCAAAACCATCCGAGAACGGATGGATGCAGAGGATCCAGACGGCGTCAAAAGTCTCATCGCTGACCTCAAGCCTGCCGATATCGCAGACTTGATTGAGCAGTTAGGCGATGATGCGCGCCGGCTGTTCCTTGAGATCATTGGCACCGACCTTCCGTCGGAGGCTCTCGCCGAGCTCGAAGACGACGCCCGCGATTTCGTGGTCGATATTCTGCCGAATGAGCAACTCGCGGAAGCTGTCGGTGAGCTCGACACCGACGAAGCGGCGTTCGTCCTTGAGGAGATGGGCGAGAAGGACCGTGCCGAAGTCCTTGCCGAGCTACCTATTGCCGACCGGCTCGCGCTGAAAGCGGCACTTGAGTTCGACGAAGATACCGCTGGCCGGATCATGCAGCGGGATGTGTTCGCGGCTCCAGGCTATTGGAATGTGGGCCAAATCATCGACCGCCTGCGTTCGGTCGAGCGGTTACCTGAAACCTTTTACGACGTGTACGTTGTTGATCCAGGCTACAAGATCATCGGCACGGTCCCGTTGTCGAAGTTCATCAAGGCCAAGCGCGATACGGAGATCCAGGAGCTGGTTGCGTCTGAGCCTGTGCTCATCGATGTCAAGATGGACCAGGAAGAAGTCGCCTACCTGTTCGAGAAGTACAACCTCATCTCCGCCCCCGTTGTTGATGAGAGCAAACGGCTCGTCGGCATGATCACTGTCGATGACGTGGTCGAGATTGTGCACGAAGAGGCGGACGAGGACATGCTCGCGCTCGCCGGCGTGACTGGTGATGACAGCAACATCAACGTCTCTGTACGGAAGGTAGCGCGCTCGCGCTTTGTTTGGCTGCTTGTCAATCTGGGTACGGCCATTTTGGCCAGCGGAGTGATCAGCCTGTTTGATGCAACGATCGAACAGATGGTGGCTCTTGCTGTTCTCATGCCCATCGTCGCTTCCATGGGCGGGAACGCAGGCACTCAGACGATGACCGTCGCTGTACGGAACCTCTCTACACGGACCTTGACAGCGGCCACTGCCCTGCGAAGCGTCTGGAAGGAGACAGCCGTCTCGCTCCTTAACGGTATCGCTTTCGCCATCTTGATGGGGGCGGCAGCGACCATTTGGTACACATCTTTGGTGGGAGCGCCCCGGACCGAGGGCTATGCGCTCGGTTTCGTGCTGGCGGCGGCGATGGTCATCAACATGCTCTGTGCAGGTCTTGCCGGCATTTTGATCCCCATCGGCCTTGATCGGGCAGGGCAGGATCCTGCGGTCAGTTCGGCGGTATTTGTGACCACTGTGACTGATGTCGTTGGATTCTTTGCGTTTTTGGGCCTCGCGGCGCTTTACCTCGTCGGCTGAACCTTTCCGCTCCTTCATCCGCAAACCGTGCAATGCGTGGTTTGATACCCCATATGAAGTCTGCTGGGCACAACAGAAAAGGACCAGACGATGCGCTCATCTCTTCTCCTCGCCGGCGCCGCCGCTATGAGCCTAGCCGCGTGCACCTCCACCGGGAACATTGAACGGAACGCCGTCAAAGGCGCCGCAATTGGCGCTGCTGCTGGCGCGATCATCGGCAACAACAGCCGCGGAGGCGATGCAGAAGAGGGCGCGGAAGTGGGCGCCGTCGTCGGCGCGATCGCTGGTGGCTTGATCGGGCGACGCCAAGATCAACAGCAAGAAGGCGGCACCTACCGCCGAGGCCGCAAACCGGCCCAGCTGACCTACGACGAGCGCGCGGACCGCTATTACTACTACGATGCCGCCACTGACCGTTATTCCTGGCAGAACGGCGAGCCGCGGTACTAAACCTCGAGCGGTGAGCGCGAAGGTTGACCCTTGTGGCCTCCCGCTGCGCACTGCAGCGGGAGGTTGTTTCGTGCTGATTACGCTAAGATTTCCGTTGCTGTTTGGTCGGCGGCCGTTCTTACGGCCGGCTTCCCGGCGTCGGCGCGTGATGATTGATGGAGTGGAGGTCGGCGCGATCGAGGCTGGCGGTGAGGTGACCATCAAAGCGCCTGATCGACCTATGGCGATCCGTGTTGCCTTCTGGCGAAGTCTGGGCAGGAGCAATCGCGTCGTTCTTGACCCATCCGTTGAACATCATCGGCTGGTCGTGAGAAGCGCTTTCATCGCTCAGTATATGTCGGCACCGATCGCCCTTGGGTCTTTGTTTGCGTCGTTCTATCTGGGCGAGGCCATCGAAGGACTGGGCGTGCCGGTGCTTAGCGATAGTTCGACTCTCGCGCTCACCGTTCCCTTTCTCGCGCTTGTTGGGGTGCCTTTTCTGCTTCTGAAAGATGGCCTTTTGAAGTTTGCCTTTGGCCATGCGCTCGTGATCCCGATTTTTATGGCTGTGATCGTGACACAAACTGCTGTGGGGCCGTGGCTGGCGGGGCGGCTCCCTTTTGAGATCCCTAGTCTGGCCTGGCCGGTGCTGATGCTGGCGACAGCGACGGTGGCCATCAACGTCATCCCCGCCGCGACCCAGCTTCTGTTCCGCGACACAAAAGCGCCCCGGTAATCAGCCATTACTGTGCAGCGTAGGCGGCGTGGCGTTTCTGTGGTTGCCTCCGCCCCGGAAGGCTGTCCCTGACCAAAGGTATGGCCGATCCCAGGAGAGGGGCGCCTACCAGTACGACGGATTCTCAAGACCGTTTTGTCTGGCACCGAGGTGCTGCCGAGCCGAATGCGACTGCTTGCGTCACTCAGCCGGGGCTAAGGCCGTTTCCAACCGTGCGGCCGGAACTGATCTGGTCCCCTCAGCCGGGAAGCAACCCCGGTGTTGCTCGGCGGATTCCCCACGGCTCCTGCCGATGGGAACTGCAACACGTCGTTCTGCGGTCACGACGCGATCATTCGGCCCACGGGGAACAGCACCTCCCGGCCCGCCGCGTGGCGCTCTCAGCCTCAGGGTGCGATAGGATCTAGCGCAGGAGTTGGCACGTGGGCATGGTGCCTTGCTGCGACTTGAGGCGAGAGAGATGCTATAGGGGGCGAGGCGATAATGAGGGTTACGATCACCTTTCCTGTTCCCTTTGGGCGGAAGGATGTGGAGCCTTCAGGCCAAGGCGTGCCCGTTTGGTTGGATGGCGAAGAAGTCGCGAGGCTGCGGACATTCGAAACTATCACTCTTGACGCCCCTGACCGAGAGATCCGCCTGCAAGTGGGGCACCGGCATCTGATGCCAAGCCAGGTTGTGACCCTGAGGCCGCAAGAAGGACTGCACGAGCTCGCTTTTCTTCAGCGGATGGGCCCAACCTTTCTCGGGCCCGTGCTCACGATAATCACACTTGGCGCTTGGTTGGTGTCCGACTGGATCGCCTCGGAAATTCTCGGGTTCGGATGGTTAAGCAGCGTCGCGAGCTCTATTCTCGGCCTCGTTTGGTTTGCTGGGCTCGTGCTGGTTTGGAGGTCGGCAAAAGGAACCAAGTTTGCAACCGCGCTCGGAGAAGCCGTAGCCCTTGTGTTGCTTCTCGGGCTAATCTTGATCATGGTGAGGCTGAGCTTGGCACTCGGCTGGGACCTTGACCAAAACCGTTTCCTCACGGGGCTCTTAGCAGCACCCGCGCTGGTAGCAGGTGCCGTCATCATCGGTTTGGTGCCTGGCGCGCACCGCTATCTGGAGCGGGTGGACCGCGAGTGGCGCTGACTTAGCAGAACCCAGCCTTTTTCAAAATCTGGTGCGCTTTGATCACCTCTTGCAGCTGTTCTTCGGCGGAGCGGTCGCCTTCGTTGCTGTCAGGGTGGAAGCG
Source organism: Pseudomonadota bacterium (assembly GCA_039198765.1). Taxonomy (GTDB): domain Bacteria; phylum Pseudomonadota; class Alphaproteobacteria; order Caulobacterales; family Parvularculaceae; genus Parvularcula. The sequence continues at coordinate 4,159 of JBCCTF010000162.1, read as the reverse complement.
TTTGACGAGTTCGGCGTAGCGCTTGCGCACGTCGCCTTTGGAGGCGTTGGCGCGCAGGTTCATGGTGCGGAACGCCTGCAGCTGCAGCCGGGTCAGGCGGCGGCCTTCGCGATAGACACCGTCCGGTGCTGCTTCGCTGTCCATCCGCGTGGCGCCGCCGACAGCGTCGTCTATCTCGGCAAAGCCGTCCATGCCTGCTTTCGCAGCGGCAGCGGCGCGGCCGTTTTTGGACATCTTCCAGGTGGGCCTATCGCCGTATCGGGCCGCATCGCGCATAGCGGCGGCTTGGGCGTCGGTTTTGCCCTCGAAGAAGTTCCAGTTTTTGTTGTGCTGGCGTGCGCAGCCTGTGCACAGCCAGAGGAATTCGTTCATCGCCTCAGGCGACTTGGGCGCGCGCACCTCGGCGGGGTTGTTGCACCCCTCGATATCGCACACGCGCTTCTCGGTCTTCGCCCACGATTTGCGCGAAGTTTTCGAGCCCTTGGTGGGTTTCACCCGGATATCAAAGCCGTGCCTGGGCTTGTAGGAATAATCGTCCGCCATAGGTCCTATTATGGGCATGTCAGGGCTAACGAACCAGCCTTGACATCCGCGACGGTTGGGCGCTCTGTCATCGATTTTCTTTTTGGGAGGACCTCATGGGACACGTATCTGACACAATTGAAAGAAAGCTCACGGAGGCGTTCGCGCCGGAGGTTCTGGAGGTGGTGGATCAGAGCCATCTGCACGCCGGTCATGCAGGTGCGCCCGAGGGGGGCGAGAGCCATTTCCGTGTGAAGATTATCAGTGCACAGTTCGAAGGGAAGAATCGTCTGGCGCGGCAGCGTTCGGTGAATGTGGTCCTGAAGGATGAACTGGCTGGCCCTGTCCACGCGTTGTCGGTTCAGGCACTAACACCTGGAGAGGCCTGAGCCTCCGCTTTCTTCCGTGTGGTGACGATTGCGAAGGGGATCATGGCGATCACCAGGCAGATGCACGAGAGCAGCATCGGCGCGCCGGGGAAGTAGATGCCCTCGCTGTCCGTGTAGAGAGTGAACGTCCGTGTCATGATGATCGGACTGGTCAGCATGGTCAGGGACATGACGCTCGCCACCGCGCCTTGCAGCTCCCCCTGGCTATCGGAGGGAACGGCGGCGGACATGATGCCCTGCATCGCAGGGACCATCAGACCGCCCAGCGCGCCGACGGCGACCCAGAGATAGATATACCCACCGCTGGGCGAGAAGAAGCCGTAGCCGATGAAGCTGACGACCATGGTCGCTGCACCGAGGAGGACGGAGCGTTGCTCCCCAATCGCGGGGATGATCTTCCGTGTCAGCCCGCCCTGCACACCGGCGGAGACGATGCCGACAAAGGCGAGGGCGATGCCAATGTCCAGCGCGGACCAATCATACTTGAGCTGCGCGAAGTACGAGAACACGGCAGGCAATGCGTTGTATGCGAATTGAATGAGAAAGTAGGTGACGAGCACCACAGGCACCAAGCCGTGGCGACTGACCGACACCAGCGTGCCAAATGGGTTCGCTCGCTTCCATGAGAAGTCGCGCTTCGACGTCGATGTTTCAGGGAACGCGAAGTACCCGAAAACGAAGTTCGCAAAGCCCAGCGCTGCGGCAGCATAGAACGGCGCGCGGATGTCGATCTCGGCGAACAGCCCGCCCATCACCGGGCCAATGATGAACCCGAGGCCAAAAGCCGCACCCATCAATCCGAAGTTCGCCGACCGCTTTTCTGGGGGTGAGACATCGGCGATCACAGCATTGGCTGTGGAGAAAGTGGCCGATGTCGCCCCGCTTAAGAACCTCGCGAACACGAGCCACGCATAGGTCGGCGCAAGAGCGAGCAGCAAGAAGTCCACCGCGTAGAAGAAGAGCGACACGAGGAGCACTGGCCTGCGTCCATAGCGGTCTGAAAGACCACCCATCACTGGCGACATAATGAACTGTGCCAAGGCGTACACGCCGTAGAGGATGCCGCCGTACGTGGTCGCCTCGGACAGTGTCTGCCCTGTGACATCCATCATGAGGGACGGCATGATCGGCATGATGATGCCGAAGCCCACCATGCTCAAAAGCACGGTGATGAAAACGAACAGGAGCGTCCGTCCTGGCGCTTTGGGGCTGTCGGGTGGGGTGTCCATTCTAGGGTAGTGAGTGCGTGCGCCGCCCCGGTCAAGCGAGGCCCAACGCCGCTAGGCCAGCTTAGCGATGATCTCGTCGGCCCAAGCGGGCACAATGTCTCGCGCGGGCCCGTAGTGGTTCTCGTTGAAGAGCGCTGCATTGTCCGAGGGATCAAGGTTCAGCTCGACCCTTGGAATGCCCCATTCCCTCGCTAACGCGACGAGCCCTGCGGCAGGGTAAACTGAGCCGGATGTGCCGATGGCCGCGAACAGATCAGCTTGCGCCAGCGCTTGTTCGGCCTCGTCGAAGTGGCGGGGGATTTCGCCAAACCAGACGATGTACGGCCGCATGGTCCTGTTCCCGCAGGTGGGGCAGGGCGTCTCGGTGGACAGATCCTCCGTCCACGTCGTGACGGAGCCGCAAGAGGTGCAGCTCGCTTTATCGAGGGAGCCGTGGATCGGGAGGATGTTTTTCGACCCCGCCCGTTGATGCAGATCATCCACGTTCTGGGTCACCAGGGTCAGCGACCCTCCGCTTGCGGACAGTTTCTCCTCAAGCCGGGCCAGCGCCTCGTGCGCTGGGTTGGGCGACACTTTCGGCAGTTGAGCGCGGCGGGCGTTGTAGAAGGCATGGACGCGCACGGGGTCCTCGGCGAATCCCTCGGGCGTTGCGACCTTCATCGGGTCGTTCTTCATCCAGACGCCTTCCTGATCCCGGAACGTGTCGACCCCGCTGTCGGCCGAGATGCCCGCCCCAGTGAGGACGACGATACGCATCACGCCGCCTCTTGGAGGGGGATGATCTTGATCCGTGTCACCTGGTTTCGGCGCTTCTCCAGAATGACGAAGCGGAAGCCATGGAAGCTAAACATCTGCCGCTCATCGGGAATGCACCGACCCTCATGGATGACCAAGCCTGCGATGGTCACAGCTTCTTCGTCAGGCAAGCGCCAGTCCATGATTCTGTTCAGATCACGGATCGTCACGTCGCCTTGCACTTCGACGGAACCGTCGGGTTGCTTCTCAACGCCCAGCACAGGCGCATCATACTCGTCCTCGATCTCGCCAACGATTTCTTCGAGGATGTCTTCCAGCGTCACGAGGCCGCGCAGGCTGCCATACTCATCGACCACGAGGGCGAACTGCATCTGGCTTTGCTTAAAGGCGTCCAGCTGCTCTTTCAGCGTTGTCGTCTCAGGGACGAAGTAAGGCTGCATCGCGATCTCGCGAAAGTCGACGTTCTCGGCATCATTCCCTTCTTTCCACAGGGCACGGAGCATATCTTTCGCGTGCAGAACGCCAACCACATTGTCCGGGTCGTCATCGTACAGAGGAATGCGCGTGTGCTTACTCTCCAGCACGGCCTCGACGATCGACAGCTTGTCAGCGTTCACGTCGAGCATCTCGATCTGCTTCCGGTGCAGCATGATCTCTTCAACGGTGATGTCCTCAAGCTCTAGCGCGCCGCGGATGAGGTCTCGGGCTTCTTTCTCGATCTGGCCTTCCTCGTGGTGAAGGTCGATCGCTCCGATGAGCTCTTCCTGCACTGATAGCGCTGAGTCCATGGACGTCACGTCGATGCCGAACACCCGGTGAAGGGTTGTACGGACGATCACCTGCACCACCCAGATGGCAGGCGCGAGGATCGCCACGATGCGTTTCATCAGTGGGCCGACGAGCATCGCGATGTTGTCCGCGCGGGCGATCGCTGCGGTCTTCGGCATGACCTCTGCGAAGACGAGGACCAGCACGGTCATCACCGCCGTCGCGATCACCACGCCGAGGCCAGGGAACAGCCCTTCGAACAGGCTCGATGCGAGCGAGGTGGCAAGGATGTTGACCAGGTTGTTGCCGAGCAGGATGGCGCCGATCAGCCGCTCGCGGTCTTCCGTCAGCTGAATAACCGTCGCGGCGCGCTTGTCGCCCGAGCGCGAAGACGATATCGTCGCGTTGCAGGCTGCGCATATAGGTGATCTGTGTGGCAGAGCGCGGCACGATGGTCTTGCGCCGCGTGCGGATCATGATCGGCGGCTGTTCCTT
>JBCCTF010000161.1:0-8373 GCA_039198765.1 Pseudomonadota bacterium | reverse complement strand
AGGTCGCGGTCGAGTTCCAAACGTTGAAGGCGGCCGGCGAAAGGCTCCGGGAGTTCTGATAGATCCCAAGGAACGCCATGATCGAGCGGCGTCCGTCACCCATTTCATCAATAAGGCCAATCGCGACCTGGTCGCCCGTCGGTGCGCGAACCACGACCGTGTCCGGCGCCGTATCGAGGACAACCAATCCTCTGGCCGCCACAAGCCGGTCAATCTGCGCTTTCGTGATCTCCGCCGACGCCGCGCCCCAGGCCGCCAGCGTCATCGCTGCAGCCACAACAAAACTCTTCAACATACAGGTTCTCCCAATTGCCCCATTTCTCCCCGCGGATTCTCTTGCCCTGCCGCGCGATACCGCATGGACACAGGGGCGAGAGCCCGCCTAATGCGCTATCATGACTGACCTTTCGCGTATCCGCAATTTTTCTATCGTTGCCCACATCGACCATGGGAAATCGACCCTGGCTGATCGCTTGATCCAGGTGACTGGAGGGCTGACGGAGCGGGAGATGCAGGAGCAGGTTCTGGACAACATGGACCTGGAGCGTGAGCGCGGCATCACCATCAAGGCGCAGACGGTGCGCCTGACCTACACCGCGCAGGATGGTCACGAGTACATCCTCAACCTCATCGACACCCCCGGCCACGTGGACTTCGCCTATGAGGTGAACCGCTCGCTCGCCGCGGTCGAAGGCTCACTGCTGGTTGTTGACGCCTCCCAAGGGGTTGAGGCGCAGACCTTGGCGAATGTCTACCAGGCGATTGAGGTCGATCACGAGATCGTCCCTGTCCTGAACAAAATCGACCTGCCTGCGGCTGAGCCTGACCGGGTGAAAGAGCAGATCGAGGAGGTCATTGGCCTCGACGCAACCGACTCTGTGGAAATCTCTGCGAAGACCGGCATGGGCGTGCCCGATGTGCTTGAGGCGATCGTCAACCGTCTGCCTTCGCCGGAAGGTGACCCTGATGCACCGCTTAAGGCCATGCTGGTCGACAGTTGGTACGATCTCTACCTTGGCGTGGTCGTCCTAGTGCGGATTATCGATGGCAAGCTGAAGAAGAACCAAAAGATCCGTATGATGAAGGCTGGCGCCACCTATCAGGTGGACCAGGTCGGCGTCTTCACGCCCAAGCGGGTGGAGATGGACGAGCTTGGCCCTGGCGAGATCGGCTACCTCACTGCCTCCATCAAAGAGGTGGCGGACACCAAAGTCGGCGACACCATCACTGATGAGAAGAAGCCCGCTGCCGAAGCGCTCGAAGGCTTCCAGCCGAACCAGCCGGTGGTCTTCTGCGGCTTGTTCCCGGTGGACAGCGCCGACTTTGAAGACTTGCGCGACGCCATCGCGAAGCTGCGCCTTAACGATGCGAGCTTTGAGTATGAGATGGAGACCTCCGCTGCCCTCGGCTTCGGCTTCCGCTGCGGGTTCCTGGGTCTCTTGCATCTAGAGATTGTCCGTGAACGTCTCGAGCGCGAGTTCAACATCGACCTCATCACCACCGCGCCGTCCGTGGTTTACCATATGTACAAAACGGATGGGTCGATGGAGGAGCTCCACAACCCTGCCGACATGCCCGACCCGGTACACATCGACCACCTCGAAGAGCCCTGGATCAAAGCGACGATTCTCGTCCCCGATGAGTTTTTAGGGGGTGTGCTGAAGCTTTGCGAAGACCGCCGCGGCATTCAGCAAGACCTGACCTATGCGGGCAGCCGCGCGATGGTCGTCTACGAACTGCCCCTCAACGAAGTGGTGTTCGATTTTTATGACCGTCTGAAGTCGATCACGAAAGGCTATGCCAGCTTCGATTACCAGATCATCGGCTACCGGCAGGACGAACTCGTCCGCATGCAGATCTTGGTCAATGAAGAGCCTGTCGACGCCCTCGCGGTCGTCGTTCACCGTTCAAAAGCCGAGGTCCGCGGCCGCGCCATGTGCGAGCGCTTGAAAGACCTCATCCCGCGGCACCTGTTCAAAATCCCGATCCAGGCGGCCCTCGGCGGCCGGGTCATCGCCCGCGAAACCATCGGCGCGATGCGCAAAGACGTGACGGCCAAGTGCTACGGCGGCGACGCCACCCGGAAACGCAAGCTCCTCGAGAAGCAAAAAGCCGGCAAGAAAAAGATGCGCCAATTCGGCCGCGTCGAAATCCCGCAAGAGGCTTTCATCAAGGCCCTGAAGATGGATGATGCTTAGTTGGAAGCAGGCTTCACGCCTTAGTTTGGCGTGTTTGCCCGCCTTTTGGCTGGCGACGTCGTTGGTTCTCAGGGATAACGGATGGAGGCGTAGATTTTGATAGCGAGAGCTTTTGGTTGGAGGCCTACTTCTTCTCTATGTGCGCAGCGGGCGTTTTCTTCGCCCAACCGTACTACCGCAAACAGGTTGACCCAGAAGAACAAAACTACTTCCGGCGCATGAGGCAGGGCGAGATGACCTTCGGTCTGTACTTCTTTATCTACATGGTCCTTGCGGTCGTTCCTGGTCTTATCCCGGAACTTGTTTCTGCTTCTCGTGCGGATGCGGTGTTCTCCGGCCAGCCTTAGAAACGAGTGACCTCAAGAGTTGCCGGATCGCTATGGTGGTGACACTCTCATCCGAAGAAAAAGGTGAGGGAAAACGATGGCCAAACGTGTTGCTGTTGCTGTGATCCATGGGGTGGGGGCGCAGGTTCGGAAGGACCCGATGCGCACCGATCAGCTGTCGTTTTCGCGCGGGCTGCATAACAAGATCAGGGGAGAGCTGGGCGGCTCGGTCATGCAGGACCAGATCGCCTGGCGCGAGATTTTCTGGTCGGACATCCTGCAGGAGCGGCAGGACCAGTACTTCAGCGCGATCCGCAACATCGTCCGTGTGGGTCGCTTGCGCCGCCTGGTGGTCAGCAACTTCGCTGATGCGCTGGCGTTCACTCGCAAGGGTGCGGCGTATGACGAATTGAACCGCCGGATCGTCAGTGTGCTGCACGACCTCAAAGGCGACTGTCCCTCGGACACGCCACTGGTGATCCTCGCCCATTCGTTCGGCGGGCGGATCATGTCCAACTATATCTACGATCTGCAGCAGGGCATCCGCACCGCTGACACGGCGTTTGAGCGGTGTGAGACCACGGCGCGGTTCGTGACCTTTGGCTGCAACCTTCCGCTGTTCACATTCTCCTATCCTGAGGAGGAGCTGGAGCCGATCCGTTATCCGGGTACGTCGCTTCCTGATGAATTCCGGGGTGAGCCGTGGTGGGCAAACTACTACGATCGCGACGACCTGCTCGCCTATCCCATCGCGCCGATTGGTCCGAAGTACCAGGCATTGGCAGACCGCGGCGAGCTGGCCGAGACGCAGATCAATGTCGGCGGCCTCTTCAGCAGTTGGAACACGCTGAGCCACAACGAGTACTGGACCAGCCCCGCGTTCTATCAGCCCGTCAGCGGCATGCTGAAACGTCTGCTCACGCTGCTCTAGCCAATGCCTTCGTAGGTGAGCAGAAGAGCGACGCCAGTGATGCGGGCTCTCAGTCTGCCTGTTGCGTGATGACCTTTGAAGCTCGATAGTCCTTCTCAGAAAGGCACCTATAAGCCTTGGAGGGAACATGGCGAACGCTGATTATGTGGTGGTCGGCGGCGGATCAGCCGGCGCGGTTCTGGCCAGCCGACTGACCGAGGATCCAAACACCCGCGTCACGCTGCTCGAGGCGGGACCGCCTGACAAAAACCCTGTGATCCACGTGCCCTATGGCCTGACGATCATCGGCAACTTCCACAAGATCCTCTACCGGTTCGACACCGTCCCGCAGAAGCACCTTGGTGGGCGCGTGATGTTCCAGCCGCGCGGGCGGACGCTTGGCGGCTCCAGCTCTGTCAACGGCATGTGCTACATCCGCGGCGATGCGGGTGATTACGATTCCTGGGCAGAGGGCGGCGCGACGGGGTGGGAGTGGGACAGTTGCCTGCCCTACTTCAAAAAGGCTGAGGACAATGAGCGCGCGGAAGACGACTTCCACGGCGTCGGTGGTCCGCTTGGCGTGTCCGACCTCCGCTACGTCAACAACCTGACCCGGGACTACATCGAGGCGGCGGGCGAGACCCAAATTCCGCATACGCCTGATTTCAACGGCGCGGACCGCGAGGGCGTCGGCCTTTACCAGGTCACCCACCGCAACGGTGAGCGGTGCTCCACCTCCAAAGGCTACCTGACGCCTGAGGTACGGGGGCGCTCCAACCTCAACATCATCACCGGCGCGCAAGTCCAGCACGTGCTGTTCAAAGGCAACCGCGCTGTCGGCGTCGCCTACATGCTCGACGGCAACATTCAGGAGGCGCGGGCGGACGGCGAGGTCCTCCTCTGCGCCGGTGCATTCGGCTCGCCCCAGCTCCTCATGGTCTCAGGCATCGGGCCCGGAGCTCACCTGAAGGAGCATGAGATCCCCGTGCTCGTCGACCGCGGGCAGGTGGGGCAGAATCTGCAAGATCACCTCGACGCACACCTGACCTACAAAACTGAGACGCACACGTCCTATGGCTACAGCGCCCGGCACATTCTGCGATCAGCGGGTGAACCGCTAAAGTACCTGACCAAGCGGGAAGGGATGCTGATCTCCAACATCGCCGAGGGCGGGGGCTTCGTGAAATCCTCGCCAGAGGAGCCGCGGGTGGACCTGCAGCTGCACTTCATCCCCGCCGTCCTCGTCGACCATGGGCGCGAGCAGATCTGGGGCCACGGCTTCACGTTCCACGTCTGTCTTCTGTACCCGGACAGTCGGGGTGAGATCCGCTTGCAAAGCCCGTCCATGGGCGACGCTCCGCTGATTGATCCGAAATATCTCAGTGATCCGCGAGACTTGCCCAAGATGCGCGCGGGTTATCGCCTGTGCCAGCGCCTCGCCGACGCGCCGTCGCTGAAGAAACACGCGCCCCATCCGCGCGAGGCGCAGATGGGCACCGAAACCGACGCGCAGATCGACCAACTGGTCAAAGAAAGCGCCGAGACGGTCTATCATCCTGTTGGCACCTGTCGGATGGGTACGGATGATCAAGCCGTCCTGACACCGGATCTCAAAGTGCGCGGTGTGGACGGCCTCCGCGTCATCGATGCCTCCGTGATGCCCACCCTCGTCGGCGGCAACACCAACGCGCCAACGATTATGATCGCCGAGCGTGCCGCGGATATGATCAGGGGGCAGATCTAAACGATCGTCAGTGCAAAGATCAGCTGCGCGCCAAAATAAAGCGGCGTGATCACCAGCGCATTCTCCGGCTCACGCTTTACAAACCGGTCTTTGGCCACGAACAGGTCTGAAGCGGCAAACATCAGTGCTGCCAGAACGACCCATCCGTTGCCATCCAGGCTGCTCTTCACCCAAGACCCAACGAACATCGCCAGGATCAGCGCCATATAGATGAGCACCAAGGGCCGCTCATCGCTTTGCAGATGCGGGCCTAACCAACGCCAGACGAAGACCAACGCGAATGCGGCCGCGAAGGTACTGCTCAACCATAGCTGTGGTGCAGGCCATCCTCCGCCCGCAAAACCAAGCCCAAAGAACGCCGCGGCGTAGACCACATGCGCCAAGCCAAAGCTGGCCATCCCAAGCTTGAACAGCACTTGCCGTTCGCGAGGGATTAGCAAGACATCCCCCGCCGCCGACAGAACAAGTCCCGTCAGGATCAACAGCCCATAACCGCTCTCCACCGCCCCGCTGATGACGGCCTGCACAACGAACATCGCCGCAGCCGCAGGTTTAAACGCCCAAGACCCCGCCCGTGAGCCGACAAACTCAGCGCGGACGAGCATCCCCGCGAAGAGGAGGCAGAAGAGAGAAGGGAGATAAGTGATCAAGACGATACACCGGTCCAGATTAACCGGTGCAACTTAGCAGGAAGTGGAAGTTCTGCTCCAGCGTGCTGAAGCACGCTGGTACTCTTCGTTCAGCCTACGGACAGTGAACTTCGGTTGAGCCTTCGGCGACCGATGGCCAGAGCTGCCGCCGCCGTGCCAAAGAGAGCGACACCGGGCGGGATTGGCGTCGCTTGCGCTTCGATTTGCACAGCCAAGCCACCCACATTGTCCCGGTACTGACTGTCCCCGATGTAGAACACCACTTGCTGCGCGCGGCTTAGGGTGAAGGTGTAGACATCAGCAGCGGCCAGGGCGGCGTCAGCTGTTGAGAATCTGCCATTCCAGCCGAAGCTTACGATGCCGAGCTCTTCGCTCGACAACCGCATACCGGTGACCCAGCCCTTGGAACAGCTTTCGCCGTCGCCGTTGCAGTTCTTGGTTCGACCCCACGGGTTCCACGCGGTGAAGGCGTCTTCCAGAAACGTGGCTGTGTATTCTCCCGGTCCAAGCGAAAGGGTCACGCCGTTGTTCGAGTCTGTTGAGTCGAGATTGATGATCGCGGCATTGGTTGAGGCCATTGATGCTAACGCTGCAGCGGCAAAGGGAATGAGGGCTTTCATAAGGCGGTTCGTCCTACTTCAACGCGCCGGGTCGCCCCAAGCGCAGATTGAGCCCTGCAATCCCTCTCGTGTAGCGGTGAAACCTTGCCCGGAGCTTTTACGCGGCGGTAGCGAAGGTTAGTCAGATGTTTACTCACAACGGCGCCATTTGCCACGAGACTGGCTATCGCAGATCTCCGCCGATCCTGAACAGTGTGAGCATCACGATAAATGGGACGAGCGCGGCTCCTAGGAACCAAAAGGGCAATTCGCTCGCCTCAAGGATAGGTGGGAAAGCGCGAGGTCCGATGCCGTAGGCCAGTGCGTCCGTAGCGACCAACAGCAACGCTCCGCCAAGGGCGCCGATCACCGCATGCTTCGAACGCATGAAGATGAAGATAGCCGAGCCCAACAAGGCGACGGATGCAGACAAAAGCGTCATCCACGGAAGGAGCGCGGTCAGAGGTGCGTCAGGGCTGGGCATTGGAAGCGCCTCAGCTGCAAAGACTTGGATCGGGAACGTCATTGCCAACGCGATAAACATAAGCGGAGCCATCCAAAGGTAGATCTTGCGCAAGAATGGCGTGCGCCCACTAGGGCGTCGTTGTTCTTCAGCGGTGCCAAAGCCGAAGAAAGCGTAGTAGTTCCCGAATGTCGCGACGACTATGAACAGCGTCCCGAGCGCAATGAGGTATGGCAGCTGATTGTCCGCGTTGAGCGCCATAAATGCCAGGGGCGAACCAAAAACAATCCAAACCGCTCCAACCAGCGACGCACGTCCAAACATCAACAACTCCTACACAGAACCAACTCGTGTTCGGAGCAACGCTAGCATCGAGGGCGACGGGCACAACACGCGCATTGCACCGCGGAATAACGCGTGCTAGCCGCCGCGCGATCATCCGGGGGCGCTCGCCCTCATCCGTTGCCGCGCTTGAGAGATGACTCCCAGCTCCCCGGCATTTTCGAAACGGAGAACGCAGAATAATGGCCGACCAACGGTCCGAAATTGCCGAACGCTACGCCGGTGCTCTGTTCGAGTTGGCTCGCGACGAAGGCGTTGTGGAAAAAGTCGAGGCCGACCTCGATGCCCTCGCCAAAGCACACGACGACAGCACCGATCTTAAGCGCTTGATCCAATCGCCCGCCTTCACCTCTGAAGACAAGCTGACCGGCTTCACCGCGATCCTTGAGCAGGCTGGGGCGAACCCGCTGACCATCAACTTTGGCAAGCTTTTGACGACCAACGGTCGCCTGCCGCTGCTGAACGAGGTGATCGCCAAGTTCAAAGCCATCGCTGCGGACGCTCGCGGCGAGGTTTCTGCTGAGGTGATCTCGGCCCACCCGCTCTCTGACGATCAGATGAGCGAACTGACCACCCAACTCCGCGCGTCGATTGGCAAAGACATCGCCCTTCAGACGCGGACGGACCCCGACCTTCTTGGCGGCCTGATTGTGAAGATCGGCAGCAAGATGATTGATAGCTCCCTGAAAACCAAACTGGCGCGTCTCCGCGCCCGACTCAAAGAGGCGTAAATGGAACTCAACGCGTCCGAAATCAGCTCCATTCTGAAGAGCCAGATCAAAGACTTCGGCAAAGACGCTGAAGTCTCCGAGATCGGCCAAGTCCTGAGCGTTGGCGACGGCATCGCCCGCGTCTACGGCCTCGACAATGTCCGCGCGGGCGAGATGGTCGAGTTCGAAGGCGGCGTGAAAGGCATGGCGCTGAACCTGGAAGAGGACAATGTCGGCGTTGTGATCTTCGGCGACGACACCGGCATCCGCGAAGGTCAAACGGTCAAGCGGACCGAAGCCATTGTGGATGTGCCCGTCGGCAAAGGCCTCCTAGGCCGCGTCGTCGACTCGCTCGGCAACCCGCTGGACTGCTAAGGCCCTATCGAAGGCTCTGTAGGTCGACTCGTCGACGTGCTGGAGCCGGGCATCCT
>JBCCTF010000160.1:0-8479 GCA_039198765.1 Pseudomonadota bacterium | reverse complement strand
CGCGAACGCAACAGCAAGTTATACCGTTTTTACAGATAGGACAGCATTTACTGCTGCCCTTGTCGGCACATACGAAACCGAGGATTTCAACGACGTCCTCGTCGATACCTTCTTCGTGAATGATGCCGTCCAGTTCGATCACTTTAGCGTTGGTTACAGCGGCACACTTCGCTTTCCGACGTTCAATCTTGTCGATGCAGCGACGCCGACGAGCGGTTCCGTCGGCCTGAACAACCCATTCGGCTCCTCAGCCGTGGTTGGCGGGGTCAATCCGGGCGAGGCCGTGTCGTTCATGTTCAACAGCCCTGTCTATGCGTTCGGCGGCGACTGGGCCGAGATCAACGACCGGGACATCATCCGGCGTCAGGACGTCCAGCGCAGCGTCTTCGAGGTAAACGATGAAACGTTCGATGCACCACTGAACTTCAGTGGCTTCTGGGGCGTCGTTTCTGAGGATCCGTTTGATACGTTCCAAGTTGTTGGTCTTGGCGCCACAGAGGGCTTCGGCCTCGACGATGCCGTCTTTGCCGACGCCGAAGACATCATGGGCAACGTGCCGATCCCGGCAGCGGGCGCCCTCTTCGCTGGCGCGCTGGCCCTTCTCCGGCGCAAGCGCGGCTAACCCAGAAGCACAGTCACAAACTCAAACGCCGTCCTCTCGTCAGGGCGGCGTTTTTGCGTTTGAGGCTCAGCGCTCTTGATGGTGCAAAGGCCCATCCGCTAACCGGGCGCCATGACAACAATCCATATCATTGGCGCAGGGCTCGCCGGTTCCGAAGCCGCCTGGCAGGCTGCGGAGAGCGGTGCGGAGGTGATCCTCCACGAGATGCGCGGCGTGCGCGGGACCGAGGCGCACCAAACTGATCAGTTTGCTGAGCTTGTGTGCTCCAACTCCTTCCGCTCGGACGATCACGAGCACAACGCCGTGGGCCTCCTCCATGAAGAGATGCGCCGATGCGGTTCGCTCATCCTGCGCGAAGCCGACGCCCACAAAGTCCCCGCAGGCGGTGCACTGGCCGTAGACCGTGAAGGCTTTGCAGCCGCGGTGACCGCAGCCATCGAGGCACACCCGCAGATCACCATCGTCCGTGAAGAGATCAGTGGTCTTCCGCCTGCCGAATGGGGCCCGACGATCATCGCGACGGGCCCCCTCACCTCCGGCGATTTGGCGTCGGCGATCCTTGAGGAGACTGGCGAGGACGAGCTCGCCTTCTTCGATGCTATCGCGCCGATCGTCTACAAAGACTCCATCGACTTCACGAAAGCCTGGTACCAGTCCCGCTACGACAAGCCCGGCCCTGGCGGCACAGGCAAGGACTACATCAACCTTCCGCTCAATGAAGATCAGTACAACGCCCTTCTCGATGCCATCATCGAGGGGAAAAAAACCGACTTCAAGGAATGGGAGAAGACCACCCAGTACTTCGACGGCTGCCTCCCCATCGAGGAGATGGCCCGCCGTGGCCGCGAGACACTGCGCTTTGGCCCCATGAAGCCTGTGGGCCTCACCAATCCGCATGCGGATGAAAAGCCCCACGCCGTGGTGCAGTTGCGCCAGGATAACGCACTGGGCACCCTCTACAACATGGTCGGCTTCCAAACGAAGCTGAAGTATGGCGCCCAGAGCGACGTCCTGCGGATGATCCCTGGCCTGGAGAACGCACGCTTCGCTCGCCTCGGCGGCATCCACCGCAACACGTTCCTCAACTCGCCCAAGCTCCTCGACCACGAGATGCGCCTGAAGTCCCGCCCGCAAATCCGGTTTGCAGGCCAGATCACCGGCGTTGAAGGCTATCTAGAAAGCGCTGCGATCGGGCTCCTGACCGGCCGCCTAGCCGCCGCCGAAGCTCTGGGTACAGAGCGTCGCCTCCCGCCGCGCACCACCGCGCTGGGCGCCCTCCACTTCCACATCACCGAAGGCCACGTGGACGGCGGCAAAGGCAGCTTCCAGCCTATGAACGTCAACTTCGGCCTGTTCCCCGAGATCCAAGCCCCCACCCGCGACGCCGAAGGCAACCGCATCCGAGGCAAAGAAAAAGGCCGCGCCCGCAAGAAAGCCATGACTGAACGAGCGTTGCGAGAACTCAAGGCATGGCTCGACATCGCACCTGAAGCCGCCTGAGTCGTTGGGCTCCAATTCCTGTCACCAGACGCAGATGTAGCTTTTGGGGAGGAGAGCAAACCGCTCGATCATGAGCCTCGCCTCAGGAAAACAACGCTGGACTTCGCTCTTCGACAGAAGGTTAACCCGGTCGACATGGCGCCGCCGGTCCTCAAGTGGCGCACCGCGATACTTTCCCACAAAGCGAAGCAGCGCTGCACGCGTTGGCTTTGCGAACCAGTGGACCAATGGTGCACGAAAATGCGGCTCGACGGGAAATTCCCAAGCTGGCGTCTGCACCCACCCGGTAATCCCTACCCTTTTGAGTTCCTGGGCAACCTTCAAGATATCAGACCAGCCGCCCACGTGCTCAATGGTCGAATTCGAGTGGACCAAGTCAAACGCCCGGTCTGAAAACTCGCTCATGTTCCGGGCATCGCCAAACTCAAGGCTCATTCCCTTGGGCATGATCAAGCCTTCAAGCACACTCGGATCATCAGGCGGAAGATTATAAAGAACGACCTCTGCTGCACCGCTGATCTCAACATGCTCCCAATACTCCGGGCGTCCGCCGACATCGATGATGCGTATCACGCGCCCATGAGTTCGGTGCAGTTCCCAGATCTTGTCAGCAAGCTTCCGCCCGCGGCGCCGCCGAAACCAACGCTGCAGGCGCTCCATCTCAATCGTCCTTAGCAATCGAGGTTCCGTGGCAGTTTCATGTCGATACGTCAAATTCCTCGGGCGACCTGTCGCCTCTATCGAATCCTCCGTGCGGGAAGGGCTATCACGCTTCGCAGGAACAAGAAAAGAACATCTTGTTGTTCTCTGAATGTTCTGATAGGGCGAGCGGCATGCAAGCGCCCCTTACCTTCGCCGTCGATAATCGCCTTCCCGATATCCTGGATCGGATGGCCGCTCTCTTCCCGCGTAAGCAGCGGGTGTCTCAGCTCGCGCCGCTTGACCAGCTGGTCTTCGGGGTGGTGGCCCAAGGGCTCTCAGCCTCAGGCGCCATGGCCAGCTACAAGCGGCTGCGTTCTGCTTTCCCCAGCCCTAGAGCCCTGTGTGATGCAACGCCTGGCGCAATCCAGCAGGAACTGATTGGTGTGCCTGCCTCCGCGCTGAAAGCCGGTGCAATCCCTGAGATCCTTCGGTCGGTGGAGACGGCTTTCGGCAATCTCAGCCTTGAGGAACTGGCCCGCTGGGAGGGTGATCAGGCCCTCCGCTGGCTCACGCGCCTGCCCCGAGTGACGGAGGAGATTGCCGCCTCGGTCCTGTGCTTCGCTGGTCAAGAACGCACGGTGCTCTCGGTGGACAAGGATGCCGCCCGACCCCTCCGCCGCCTTGCTCTTGCGGAGCCCGGTGCCCCGCTCTCAGCGCTGCCTCGGCAACTGATTGAGCGCGCACCCCTCGGCTGGCGATGCGATGAGTTCTCGTCCTTCAGCCAAGGCCTCAGCCGCATCGCCGACCGCTTCTGCCACCAGGGCAAACCCGATTGTCAGCACTGCCCCCTGGCCAGCCTCTGCCCAGCCGCTGACGTGCGCCACGACGAAGCCACCGTGGTCGCCTTCCCCTTCGGCAAACGGAAGAACGTCGCCTAAGCCTCAGCTCCGCCCCATGATCGCTGCACGAAAGATCGCCCAGCGTTGGTGGAGCGGGTTGTCGATCCGCTTCACCTGACCGCTCTCTGTTTTCAGAAGAGCGAGCAGCAATGAAGCTGGATCATCGCTTCTGCGTGCCTTGGCATTGCGGATGGCTTCCGCGAGTTGAGAGCCGAGCTCAGGATGGCTGGCCAGTCCCCTCGAGAACCGCGACCTTGGGGCCTCAACACCCTCTGGTCCTGGGGCAAGCGAGCGGTCTGCTGATGATCGGGCGAGCGCATGCAAGGCGAAAGCCTCGCCGCCGCCGTTCGCGCCAAGTTCTTCAGCCAACGGATCAAAAATTGCCTTGCGTACGCCCATAGCGCGGTCGAGCGATGTTTCATCGTCCGGTGTGAGGAAGGGCTGCATACCATCAATCGCTGCCCGAAGCCGATCCGCGGCTGCCGGCCGGCCTCTCATGGCCCTATCCAACGCTTCGACGACCGGATGGCGGCGGACAGGCGTCTCGCCGAAAACTTCGTCCAGGGCTTCGCGCCACCATTGCAGGCGCACGTCGCCGAGGAGCGGTGTGCTCACCTTCCCTGGGATCACAAGAAGCTCCGACGCGATGGCTAGGATGCTGAGCCAAAAGCCTCGTTCCTCATGCGGAACGTAAGGCAGGATCAGGAGCCAGTCAGGCTCGTATCCTGCAATCGTGTTCAGCAGCTGGCGAGCGGTCTCCGCCGGGAGGGGCGGAAACCGGTCAGGGCTCACGGCCGCGCGTCGGCGGCGGCAGGTGCTTTGTTCACGGACCAATCCCGCTTCACGCCCGTGGACAGCAAGAGCGGCGATGCAATGTACACGGTGGAATAGGTCCCGACGATCACACCCCAGATCAGCGCGAAGCTGAACCCGCGGAGGACGTCACCGCCGAACAAGAACAGCGAAACCACCGCGAGGAGCGTGGTCAACGACGTCATGATGGTCCGGCCCAGCGTCTGGTTGACCGAGAGGTTCACCACATCCCGCAGCTCCATCTGCTTGAACTTGCGCAGGTTCTCACGGATCCGGTCGTAAATGACGACTGTGTCGTTCATCGAGTAACCGATGATTGTCAGAAGCGCAGCGATGATGGCGAGGGAGAACTCGAGCTGCGTCACGCAGAAGACCCCGATGGTGAGAATAACGTCGTGGGTCAGAGCGAGGATCGCACCGACAGAGAACTGCCACTCAAATCGGAACCAGATGTAGGCCAGCATCAGGCCAATCGCGACGACCAGCGCGGTCACGCCAGCCTGGACCAGTTCGCCTGAAACCGTGGGTCCCACAACGTCCACACGGCGGATGGAGATGTCTTCGCCGAGTGCCGCCTTCAACGCCGCTTGCATTTCTGTAGCGACTTCGTTTTGGCGGCGATCATCATCCTCGGTGCCCGTCACAGCTTCGACAGCCGCAACGATACCCTGCTCTCCGCCCGGATTCGTGATCGTTTGAACTTCTGCCTGACCAAGCCCCAGAGCTCGGACCGCATCGCGTGCTTCGGAAAGGCTTCGGTTCGTGAAGACTTCACCTTGAGCGGGGCCTACCTCCACGGTCACGCCGCCGCGGAAATCGATGCCGAAGTTGAGGCCGATAGTGAAGAAAGCGGCGATGGAGCCGGCGATAAGCAGCGCAGAGATTCCCTGCGCGATCGTCTTGAAGGAAACGAAATCGATTTTCGTGCCTGAGGGGATGAGCTGAAAAGCCATGGGGCGTCTTCCCTTAAATCACGAGCTGCTTGGGACGTGCACGGAGGACATAGCCGCCTGCGAAGACCCGCGTGATGACGAAGGCGGTGAAGACCGAGGTCACAACACCAATGCCCAGCGTCACAGCAAAGCCGCGCACAGGCCCTGCGCCCAAAATGAACATAATGAACGCCGCGATGAGCGTGGTGAGGTTGGCGTCGATGATGGCCGAGAGAGCGTTCCTGTAGCCCGCCTCAACGGCAGCAACCGCGGTTTTGCCCGTCTGCATCTCTTCACGGATCCGCTCGAAGATCAGCACATTGGCGTCAACCGCCATGCCGATCGTCAGAACGATACCCGCAATGCCTGGAAGCGTCAGTGTCGCGCCGAGGATCGAGAGAGCGCCGGCAATCAAGAGCACGTTCGCCAAAAGCGCGATGTCCGCATAAAGACCAAACCGCCCATAGGTGAACGCCATATAGATGATCACCAGTGTGAAGCCGATGATCAGCGCGATCGTCCCTGCACGGACGGAGTCAGCACCAAGATCCGCTCCCACCGTTCGCTGCTCGATCACGGCCAGAGGCGCAGGCAGCGCGCCAGATTTGATCAGCACAGCGAGTTCTTGTGCTTCTTCAGGAGAGAAACGCCCAGTGATGCGGCTGTTCCGGGTCAGGATTGGTGAGTTGATCCGCGGCGCAGAAATAATTTGATCATCGAGAACGATGGCAAAGACATTGCCAACATTCTCACGGGTGACGTCCGCCCAACGGCGCTGGCCACGGCCGTCCATGGTGATGTTCACCTGGAACCCGCCGCTATCAGGATCGGGCTGCATACCGGCGTCGGTGATCATGTCGCCGGTGATCTCGGGCGTTTCATAGACCACCAGGATCTCGCCGGTGTCCGTCGTCTGCAGCGCCCGGCGACGCGGGGGCAAACGTCCGGCAGCCGCGTCCTGCGGTGTCACGGTCAGGTCGACGAGGTTGAAAGAAAGCTGACCGGTTCGTCCGATCACCGACTTCAGACGCTCGGAGTCGCTGTCGCCAGGAACCTGGACCACAAGGCGGTTCTCGCCTTGTTTAGCGATCGACGGCTCGGTGGTGCCCAGGGCATCAATCCGATTCCGCACGGCCGTGATCGACTCGATCACCGCGTTGCTCGCATAGGTGGCGCGCGCTTCGTCGGTCAGAGTCAGCGTCAGGCGCCGCTGGCTTTCGTCCGCCGTCGTCCGAAGATCGCGGACGGTTTGCCCAATGGGCGGCCGCGTCATCCGGCGCAGGCGTTCTTCAGCCGCCGAGAAGTCTTCACCAGCCGGGATCGTGAAGGCGATCTCATCGCCGTCCCGCTCCGGGCTGGTCAGCCTGATCCGAGGCGCCTCGCGGAACGTCCGCCGGATTTCGCCGCGCAAGTTGTTGATGCGCGCGTCGATGACTTCATCAGTGCCCACCTCAAGCAGCAGGTAGGACCCGCCCTGCAGGTCGAGGCCCAGGGTCAGCCCTGTGTCCGGGAAGCCGGGAAGCTTGAAATCGTCGGGTTCCTCACCGAAGAAATTCGGTACTGTGACGTAGGCGGCGAGGACCATCAGCAGGGCCAGGCCTGCGGTCTGCCAGCGGCTAAAGCGAAGCAAGGTTTCTCGTCCCTCTTAACTCTTGGCGGGTTCGGTTTTTCCGCGCACGTCGGTCAGGGTCGCTTTGATGACCTGAACCTCAACGCCCTCGGCCAAACGCACCGTGACTTCGGCGTCATCGCCCACTTTCGTGACTTTTCCGACAAGACCGCCCGCGGTGACGACTTCATCGCCGCGTTTTACAGCGTTGATCATATCCATCAGCTTCTTCCGGGCCTGCTGCTGCGGGCGGATAAGCAGGAAGTAGAACACCACCATGATCAGGAGCAGCGGCACGAACGACATGATCGGGTTCGGGGCAGCGGGCGCGCCTGCGGGCACAGCGGCGGCCATCAGGGGGGCGAGCATCGAAGTCATAGACGCGAACTTTCTGGAGGGCGCGCGTGGGCGCCTGTTGAACTGGAAACCGGCCTATAGTCCGGCGTTGGGGCTGACCGCAACCATCCGCGGGAGGCCTTTCATGTCAGGACGCACGCGGACGGTCCGGCCAGGGAGCGCTTTGGCGTAAACCGCGAGGGCGGATTGGCCCTGGTCATGGCCGATCTCAGCAAAGCCTGAGCCGTTGGGCGTGAGGACTTTCGCCATGATTGCGGCACAGGTTCGGTGGGCCTCCAGCCCGTCTGCGCCGCTGAAGAGAGCGGCATCCGGCTCATGGTCAACGACGCTCGGCTGCAGCTCTTGGCTTTCAGGGACGTAGGGCGGATTGGCGACAACGAGGTCGAAGCTTTCGGCCTCAAACGCCTCAAGTGCCTCAGCAAAGGTCTGCAGCCGCAGCTCTGCCCTCTCGGTCAGGCCGAGTCGATGCTTGTTCCTGCGGGCATAGCCGAGGGCGATCTCGCTAGCGTCGATGCCGATGCCATTTGCGTCCGGCAGCTCGCGGAGGAGCGAGAGGAGAATGCACCCCGACCCCGTCCCCAAATCCAAAATCCGCGTCGGGGTGCAGCGGAGACCGGCATCAACCAGCATCTCCGTTTCTGGCCGCGGGATAAGCACGCCGGGGCCGACGTGGAAGGTATCCTCCCAAAACCCCTGCTCGCCGGTGATGTAAGCGACCGGCTCTTGCTTCGCGCGCCGCGCGACCGAAGCGGCGAAGATTTCTGCCGCCTCATTAGGAACGATCTCGCGTTCGGCGCCGATCAGTTCCGCCCGATCCATGCCCGCGGCGTGTTCGAGGAGCACTCGCGCATCAAGCTGCGGCGTGGGGCTGCTCGCCAACATGCGGCGGGCTTCCATCAACGCTTCAGCAAAGGTCAGTCCGCTGAAGGTCACGCCTCGTCGTTCATTGCCGCCAGCCGGGCCGTCTGATCTTCCACCACGAGGGCATCGATCAACTCATCCAGCGCCTCGCCGGCGATGATCTTGTCGAGCTTATGCAGCGTCAGGCCGATCCGGTGGTCCGTGACCCGGCTCTGCGGGAAGTTGTAGGTCCTGATCCGCTCTG
>JBCCTF010000159.1:0-8484 GCA_039198765.1 Pseudomonadota bacterium | reverse complement strand
TGCCGCTCCATTTGCGTGCCGAGAACCAGTTCCGGCTGGAGATCGACGAGGGCAGCTTCGACGTCGAGATAGTCGTCCGTGATCAGAGGATCGACGCCGTACTTTTCCGCAGCTGAGCGCACAGCTCGTGCGGCTTCGCGGTTATAGCAACCGAGGCCGACGACGCGGAACCCGAGCTCTTCGTGCGCGACGCGCGCTGCGGCCGCCACTCTGTTGCCTTCGCCGAAAAGAAAAACGCGCTTGTCGGTGAGGTAATTGCTGTCGATCGACCGTGACCACCACGGCATGTTCGACGCTGGGTCTTTCACTGGCACGCCCGCCAGTTCCGCAACTTCTTTGACGAAGTCCCGTGTACCGCAGATACCAAGTGGGATGGTGGTTGTGTAGGGTTGCCCGAATGTCTTTTTGAGGTGGCGCGCGGCCGTCTCCGCAAGCTCGGGGTACATCACGACGTTGAAGTCCGCTGCCGGGATATCCCTGATATCCTCCGTAGACGCATTCAGCGGTGCGGTCACATTGACGTCGATTCCGAGGCTTTCGAGGAGGCGTGTGAGTTCGATGATGTCGTCACGGTGCCTGAAGCCAAGGGCCGTTGGGCCAAGCAGGTTGCAGCTCGGTCGGCCCGTCGATGCGGACCGCTTCGGGCGATCTTCCTGGGCGAGGTGCCGAACCACTTGGTAGAACGTTTCGGAGGCGCCCCAATGCTCTTTACGCTGATAAGACGGCAGCTCGAGTGTGATCGACGGAACAGGCAAGTCGAGGGCTTTGGCCAACCCGCCTGGATTGTCTTGGAGCAACTCTGCTGTGCAGGATTCGCCGATCAGGAACGCGCCGGGCTTAAACCGCTCATACGCGCTCATGGCAGCGGTTTTGAAGATCTCCGCTGTGTCTGAGCCAAGGTCTCTGGCCTCGAAGGTCGTGTAGGTGACAGGCGGGCGGGCGTTTCGCCGCTCTATCATCGTGAAAAGAAGATCAGCATACGTATCGCCCTGGGGCGCATGAAGGACGTAGTGAACGTCTTTCATCGCCGTGGCGATGCGCATTGCGCCGACATGGGGCGGGCCCTCATAAGTCCAAACAGCCAGTTGCATCAGACAGCGAGCCTCGTTCTGCGGTGGAGGGGACGCGAGAACAGCTCGGCAAGGTCGCCAGCTTGGTCGTAGCCCTGGATCGGTGTAAAGATCAGCTCGATCGACCACTTGGTGGTCAGGCCTTCGTCCTCAAGCGGGTTGGCGAGGCCGAGGCCACACACAGTAACGTCGGGTCTGACGGCGCGGCATCGGTCGAGCTGTTTATCAACGTCCTGGCCCTCGCTGAGTTGCGCGCTGGGCGGGAGCAAAGCGAGCTCGCTTTCAAGATGCTCCTTGTGCAGATAAGGCGTGCCTATTTCCTCAGCGTGCATGCCCATCTCACGGGTGAGGAAGCGAGCCAGAGGCACTTCGAGTTGCGAGTCGGGGAAGAAGAACACAGACTTTCCAGCGAGCTTTTCGCGGTAGCGTTCAAGCGCCTTCCGGCCCCGTGCTTCGGGCAGTTCTTTGACGCTGTTGAACGTCTGCTCATCCACGCCAAAGGCCTCGGCGGCGGCTTTCAGCCAGAGCGTTGTTCCTTCGACACCGAGCGGGAAGGGCGCTGCGATCCGCGTGGCGCCCATCCGTTCCATCGCAAGAGCTGTGTCTCGCAAGAAGGGCTGCGCTAAGAGATAGCGGGTGCTTGGCCCGATCTTCGGCATCCCTTCGGATGTCCGAGCGGGCAGAAAACCGACGTTCTTGATGCCCAGGTCCCGGAACATCCGGGCAAATTGGTCTTCGACCACATCTGCCAGGGCGCCAACGACCACCAGCTCAGCGTCGGGTTCCTCGCTCGGCTTTTGGTCAGCGACAAGCGCGGCAAGGCAGGCATCTTCGCCCTGGGTGAAAGTTGTTTCGATGCCGCTTCCTGAGTAGTTCAAGACGCGTGTGTTTGGTGCGTGTGCGGACGACAGGCGGCTAGCCGCACGGCTGAGGTCGAGCTTGATGACTTCGGATGGGCAGGAGCCGACGAGGAAAAGGAGCTTGATGTCCGGTCGGCGGCTGAGGAGGCGATCCACGGCTGCGTCGAGCTCATCGTTGGGATCAGCCAACCCGGCGAGATCTTTGTCCTGAAGGATTGCAGTTGCGAAACGAGGTTCCGCGAAGATCATCACGCCCGCGGCCGACTGCATCAGGTGGGCACAGGTCCGGCTTCCGACAATCAGAAAGAAAGCATCCTGAATTTTTCGGTGCAGCCACACGATACCTGTCAGCCCACAGAACACCTCCCGTTGACCGCGCTCGCGGATCACGGGTGGACCGTTTTCCGGACGCTTATCCAGCAATGTTGTCACGCAACCTTCACTCACGCAGACGCCTCCATCTCCATCGTTAGGGGTGCACGCTCGCGCCGCGCTTGGCGGAGCTTCCAAAGGAACTGGCCAGCGTTGATGACGTAGGTGGCGTAAGCGGCGAGGGCGCTCACGATAAGCGTTTGCTCCGGCCAGCCAAGGGCAAGCCCGGCGAGATAGGCCGTGTGCAGAGCAAGCACGAGCATCGAGAACACGTCTTCCCAGAAGAACGATTTGTGGAACAGGTACTGGCCAAAGACGACCTTTTCCCAAATCGCGCCGGTGACCATAATTGTGTACAAAACCAGAGTCTTAATGACGATTGAGACTGTTGCGGCGCCGTATCCATCCCCAGTCCTCAGGTAGTGAATAACGAGGCCAAGGCTGACCAAAAATACAACAAACTGCAGGGGCGCGAGCACAGCTTGGATGATCGTCCACACGGACGTGTCTCGAATACGCTGCTGTTCCTCCGTATAGAGCATGCCTGCAACCTCGATCACTCGTCCCCGCGCACGCCACGTGCTGCGTGCGAGGTGATGCTTTTCTGAGACATCGCGCAGCGACGTGAAGCTAGGCGCGCCTCAGAAAAAATGTCAATCCAAGATGACGTAAACCAAAATTGACGCTTGGCCATCGTCAACGACGCTCCTCCTAGACAGGTGACGAAAGGGTCCGCTCAAATCCCGCCGTTCCTGAAGATGTTGTTGGTGGCCGAACACGTTCTTTGTCGGTTTGGTTCGCCGCGCATTCTGAGAATTGTCGGCGCCTGCGCTTGGTTGAGCGCGTCGGCGGGCGCCGCTCGGCGAGGGTAATGAGCTTGCCGGTCGCCTGCGGCGATCTACCTCACCCCATAACGCGGAGGCCTCCCACCAGCAGGCTTTTGCGTGGGAGGCGGCTGGATGGAGGATCAATATCGCATTGCCCGAGAGGAGGCCTTTATGGAGGCCCTCGCTCCGCAGCATGATGTTGAGCCCACTCTCCCGCCGTCTGTGGTTGCATCTGAACGTCAGGATTTCATCGGTTATCTGCTGAATGGCGATGTTGAGGCTGCCTGCAGATTGTTGGACCGAGTGGCTAACAGCGGGGTGGGTGAAGAGCGACTTTTGACCGAAATGGTCGCATGGTCTGCGCGCTCCCTTGGGCAGGGTTGGGAAGACGACACCATCGCCTTTGCTGACGTCACCATTGCACTATGCGGATTGAGCCGTGTTCTGAGGAAGCGGGACTGGGGCGTTGAAAAGGCGCCGGGGCCTGCGGCCAACGCACCTTCGATCCTCCTCACGACATTTGCTGGCGAGCAGCACGGATTTGGTGTTACGTTCCTCGAGATTTTCTTTCAGCGCGCTGGCTGGGCAACATGTTCCATGCCGTGTGCTGACAGTGCTGACGTCAAGGCCGCGCTTGCTAGGTATCGCTATGATGTCTTGGCGCTTTCAGCGTCAGTCGATATCGCTGCTGATCGGCTATCGAACCAGATCAAGGTCTTGCGTCATGCATCTCAGAACCCTGGGATGAGGGTGCTGGTCGGCGGGCCGGCGATCCAGGACGCTTTGCCTCACGGCGCGGACGGTACGGCAGATGATGCCCAAAGCGCAGTCGCCGAGGCGGCGAGGTTGCATCGAACTTCAAAGGATTGCAGGACGAACGGCTAGTTTCACTGCCAACGGGCAGGAGCGGGAATGGATACGCCAAGGCGAACGAAACAAAGGATACAGACGTTTCGCCACGCCAAGCGTTTCTTCTCGGACGTTGACGCTGCGCTGGTCGCTCGACTCGTCGCATCAGGCGTTGATGTGGCCCTCATCGTTATCGACGGCACGATAAAAGATATGAGCGCGAGCGGGGAGCAGATCCTCCAAGCAGGTTGCCTCACATACTGGCGAAATAAGCCGTGGACGGATGTTTCTACACCTGAAAGCGCGATCAAGATTGCTGATCTCGCCTCGCCAACAGAAGGAGACATCGGGCGTTGGCGCCAGTTGACCATGCTCGACGGTACCGGCGAGCAGGTCCCCATCAAGTTCACGTCGGTGCGCCTTCCGACTGACGGCGCAGTTTTAGCGCTTGGCCAGGATCTTCGCTCGGTCGCAAGTCTACAGCAGCGTTTGATCAGCATGCATCAGGACTTAGAGCGTGAGTACACGACCCTGCGTGACGCCGAGGCGCGCTACCGGGTCCTGTTCCATGCGCTGAGCGATCCTGCGCTGATCGTCAGGGTGGCCGACGGCCAAGTGACGGAAATCAACGCGGCAGCACTTCAGCGGTTTGGGCTCGCTGACGCTCAGCCGAAGAGTCTCCACCTGAACTCGCTTTTCCCTGCTGAAGACCAGGCGGCCGTGCAAAGAATGCTCGAGCGCACGGCAACCCAGGGCAGCGGCGATGCTCCCTCCGTCTCAGTGCGGCGCAAGCGCAAGGGCACGTTGAAGGCAACAGCGTTCCGTCAGGGTGCTGAAGTGTTTGCCATGGTCCAGGTTGAAGCCGCTGCGAGCGTTTCGGCAGCGGCGAGCAGCGAGCAGCCCGATCCCTTTGCTGGCGCCGTCAATGCCATCCTCGACGGGCTGGTTGTTGCGACGCCGAGCATGCACATTTTATCAGCCAACCGAGCGTTTCTGCAGATGCTGCAGGTCGCAGACGACCGACAAATCATCGGGACCCAGCTCTCGCAGTGGATTGGCCGGTCCAGCGTTGAGCTCAACATGCTCGACTCGAGCCTCAGCCGTCGGGGGACAGCGCGGAACTTCGCAACCGTCGTTCGCGACCGCTTCGGCGACGAGGACGAAGTGGAGATTTCGGCGTCGACCACACGGCAAGACGGCGAGCCTGCTTACATTTTCTCGATCCGAGCCACGGCGAGACGGTTGGCGGGGTCGGCTCAAAACAACGGGTCTTGGCTGCCCAGCACGGCAGACCAAGTCACGAGCATGGTGGGGCAATTGCCGCTCAAAGATATCGTGCGGGCGTCCGCCGATGTGATCGAAAAGGTCTGCATCGAGGCTGCCCTTGAAATCTCGCAGGACAGTCGAGCCTCCGCTGCGGAGCTTCTGGGCCTCAGCCGGCAGGGTCTCTATTCCAAGCTCAAACGCCATGGCATGTCGGGCGGAGACTAGGCAGCAAGCGTTTGACCGGACGTGGCGCCGATCTACCTCCCACCGGTGTCTGTTACGTCGTCGTCTGTGCCCCCGAACCGTTTGCCTGCGCCCAGCGCGGTGCTGGAATTGTTCAAACCTGTCACGTGGTTTGCTGCCATGTGGGCGTTCACATGCGGGGCGATCTCCGCAGGGCAGCCCATCGATGGCCGCTGGGTGCAGCTCGCCTTAGGCATCCTGCTTGTTGGGCCGATGGTATGCGCATCCAGCCAGGCGGTGAACGACTGGTTCGATCGCCATGTCGACGCGATCAACGAGCCTGACAGGCCCATCCCTTCAGGCAGGATCCCCGGCCAATGGGGCCTGATCATCGCGGTTTTCTGGTCGGCGGTATCCTTAGGTCTTGGCGCTTATCTCGGTATCTGGGCCATGTGGGGGACAGTCTGTGCACTGATCTTATCATGGGCCTACAGCATGCCGCCGGTCCGCCTGAAATTGAACGGCTGGTACGGCAATGCGGCGGTCGGCTTCTCTTACGAGGGGCTGGCCTGGTTCACCGGCGCAGCAGTGTTCCTAGGCGGAAGGCCGTCCTTCGAGATCATCACGCTCGCTGTCCTCTACTCGATCGGCGCCCACGGCATCATGACCCTGAACGATTTCAAGGCCATTGAGGGCGACCGCCAAATGGGGGTCCGCTCCTTACCCGTGCAGCTGGGAGCGGAGCGTGCGGGTCTCGTGGCATGCATCGTCATGATTGTCCCTCAAGTGATTGTCAGTCTGCTGCTTTTCGCGTGGAACCAACCGGCTCACGGGGCTGTTATTCTCCTGTCGATTGTTGGGCAGGGCTTCTTAATGCGCAGGATGCTGCGTGATCCGGAAGCGCTGGCGCCATGGTACAACGCCACCGGGGTCCTCGCCTACGTTGCAGGTATGATGGTCTCGGCGTTCGCCGTGCGGGGTTTGGGAGTTTAGCCGCCATGACCGAGGGCAGAGGCTACTTCAGCTGGCCAGGGATCGTACGCCTCGGTCTCGTGCAGATGGCCCTAGGCGCGATCATCATTCTGACCACCTCGACCCTCAACCGCGTGATGGTCGTTGAGCTCGCGCTTCCTGCCTCAATACCGGGGCTGCTCGTGGGTTGGCACTATGCCGTGCAAATCACCCGGCCTCGCTGGGGCTTCGGCGCTGACGCGGGTGGTCAAAGGATCATCTGGATCATCGGTGGACTGATCGTCTTGGCGCTTGGTGCGATCGGCGCTTCGGCATCGGTGCTGCTGGCTGAAAAATCGCTGGTGGCCGGTCTGTCGGCCACGTTCCTAGCCTTCACATTCATCGGTGGAGGCGTCGGCGCTGCAGGTACCAACCTGCTTGCGCTCCTCGCCATTAAAACAAAGCCTGAAAACAAGGCTGCAGCGGCTGCCATCGTTTGGATCATGATGATCCTCGGCTTCGTCCTCACTGCAGGCATTGCAGGCCAGTTCCTCGATCCCTTTACAATGGGTCGCTTGGTGGTGGTCACCGCCATCGTTGGAGCTATCGCTGTTGCCGTCGCGAGCCTTGCGCTCCTCGGCATGGACACATCCCGGCCTGACGGCGAGAACGCGTCCGCGACGCCCGCTCAAACCGGAACTGCCAAAGCGTTTTTCGACGCCCTCGGAGACGTTTGGTCTGACCGGCAGACCCGCACGTTCACCGCATTCGTGTTCGTCTCGATGCTGGCCTACAGTGCACAAGACCTTATCCTTGAGCCCTTCGCTGGGCTCATCCATGGCTACACCCCCGGCGAGTCCACAAAGCTTGCTGCCACTCAGAACATGGGCGTGCTCCTCGGGATGATCGCAACCGCCGTCATCGGCACCGTCGTAGGCCGTTCGCGTGCGAAGTTCATGCGCCAGTGGACCCTCGTTGGGTGCGTCGCATCCGCCGCTGCCCTTGGGCTCCTCGCTTTCGGTGCGATCACTGGGGGAGGGGTGCCGCTCAAGCCGTCCGTGTTCGGATTAGGCCTGTCCAACGGCATGTTCGCCGTGGCTGCCATCGGTTCGATGATGGCGCTCGCCAGCGCGGGCGGTGACCAACGCGAGGGCACAAGAATGGGCGTTTGGGGCGCTGCACAGGCGGTTGCCTTCGGCATCGGCGGGTTGGTGGGCGCTGCCGCTGTGGACCTCGTCCGTTTGCTGATGAACGACGTCAGTTTTTCCTACGCTTTGGTTTTTGCGCTTGAGGGCGTGACGTTCCTCATCGCCGCGTGGCTCGCCATACGTGTCGGTCCTACCAGCGCCGATGACCAAGCCATACCCATGATGCCTGCCGAAAGTTTGCCTGCTGAGTGATCAGCCCGTGTTCGTGAAGGGAACCTGTGATGGAACAGATGAGAGAGTATGATGCTGTCGTGGTCGGCGGCGGCCCAGCGGGCGCAACGGCAGCCACGGATCTGGCGGAACGTGGGCACAAGGTTCTTCTGATCGACAAGGGTGGCCGCATCAAACCTTGCGGCGGCGCGATCCCGCCTCGTCTGATCCGCGACTTTCACATCCCCGACAGCCAGATCGTTGCGCGGGCGAACACAGCGCGCATGGTCTCTCCTGCCGGCCGCGAAGTCGACATGCCCATCAATGGCGGCTGCGTCGGCATGGTCGATCGCGAGCACTTCGACGAATGGCTCCGTCAGCGTGCTGAGCAATCAGGTGCAGACCGCGCCGTCGGTGCTTTTGAGCGGATCGAGCGCGACGAAGCAGGCACAGCCATCGTCGTTTACAAAGGCCGCGGTAAGGACGAAGCGAAAGGCCTCGTCAAAGTGAAGGCCAGGACGGTGATCGGTGCCGACGGTGCACGATCGAAGGTCGGTCTCCAAGAAATTGGCGATGACGAACACATGGAATGCGTGTTCGCCTACCACGAAATCATCAAATCACCCGAGCCCGGCACAAACCCAGGTTTCGAGTCGAACCGTTGTGACATCTACTACCAAGGGCGCCTCTCACCTGACTTCTATGCCTGGATCTTCCCCCACGGCGAGACCACCAGTGTGGGCGTCGG
>JBCCTF010000158.1:0-8565 GCA_039198765.1 Pseudomonadota bacterium | reverse complement strand
GTCAGCACCAAGATGAAGGCCGAGTTCGAGGCGTATAACTTCAAAGCCGCTTGGCGCGCGCTGTCTGAATTTGCGATCCAGGACCTCTCCGCATTCTATTTCGACGTGCGCAAGGACTGCCTCTACTGCGATGCGCCAACGTCGACGAAGCGGCGGGCGACGCGGACGGTGATGGCGATCCTGCTCGATGCGATCACTCGTCTTCTGGCACCCATTTGTCCGTTCACAGCGGAAGAGGTCTACGACCACTTCCCCGAGGGCCTGGGCGAGAAGCGCGAGAGTGTGCACCTCCTCCAGTTTGCGGATGTGCCTGAGGCGTATCGCAATCCCGAGCTTGCTGAGCGCTGGGATGCACTTCGCGGTGTTCGGCGTGTCATCACTGGCGCGATTGAGGTGCAGCGAAACGAGAAAACCATCGGTGCAAGCCTTGAGGCGGAAACGACGATCTACCTCGACGATGAGGACGATGATCTCGACACAGACGATATCGACTGGGCTGAGCTTTCCATCACCTCACAAGCCACGGTGGTCAAAGGCAAGAGTTCCGAGAGTGTCTTCACGTTGCCCGACCAACCGGGCGTTGGCGTGATGATCAGAAAAGCGCAAGGCAACAAATGCGGGCGCTGCTGGAAGATCCTCTCTGACGTGCCCTACGAAGGCGGCTTGTGCGCTAGGTGCCAAGAGGTTGTCGGCGCATGAGCCTGGTGGACGCAGCCTCTGCGGCACTGAAGCAGCCCCTGTTCCAGCGGGGGCTCGCCCTCGCTGGCGGGGTGATCGCGCTTGATCAGGCCACGAAGCTTTGGGTGCTGCACCTGCTTGAGCTGCCCATGCGGTTTGCCAACAAGATTGAGATCAGCGGCATCTTCGACCTGACGTATACGGAAAACCGCGGCATCAGCTTTGGCCTCTTTGCGGGCGGGATGGTCAGCCGTGTGCTCCTCTCCCTCGTCGCTGTGGTGATCTCGGTCTTCATCATCCGCTGGCTTGCCAAGGTGGACAGGCCTGTCACCGCGGCTGGCCTGGGCATCATCCTCGGCGGGGCGATTGGGAACCTCATCGACCGGGTGGCTTACGGGTTCGTGGTCGACTTTCTTGATTTCTCGGGGATCGGCTTTGCGTACATCTTCAACGTGGCGGACGCAGCGATCAATATCGGCGTTGGCCTCCTCCTGCTCGATGCGCTGGTGCTCGAGAAACGGCGCTCCTGACAGAATGATGAGCTTTGCGGGGGCTAGCGGTGCCTCGCGCTGCGTTGTAACGGTAGGCGATCAGAAAATGCGGTTGGTTATGAAGAAGTCACTCCTCCTCGTTAGCGCCCTTTCGTTGGTGGCGGCCTGTTCCTCGAACGGTAATCCTGGCGGCAACCGCAATGCGCCTGATGAGTTCGCCATTCTGACCAAACCGCCGCTGACGGTGCCGCCGGACTACGCCCTGCGTCCGCCGAAGCCGGGAGAGACCCGGCCTGAGGAACTCTCGACGTCGGAACGGACACAGCAGCTTTTGATGGGCGATCGAGAGGCGGCGCCGCCGACGAACGGCGAGCTGGCGCTCATTCAACAGGCTGGCGCAGTGGACGTGGATCCATCGATCCGTGCGATCTTGGCGGCCGAAAACGGTGGCCGCGCTGATAAAGACGCGAGCCTGTCGAACCGTCTTCTGTTCTGGAAGTACAGCAACGGCCAAGTCGATGACAGCGCAGCGAAGCTGGTCGTGGAAGACCGTGAAGGTTGGTTCGATCAGCGCCAGCGTTCGATCGAGTCGATCACTGGGACGGGTGGTGAAGTGACGATCGCCACGGACAACAGGAACGTCCTCGCTCTTCCCGGCGTGCAATAAAAAAGCGCGCCAGCGGCGCGCTTTCTTCAAGGCTTAGATCACGTCTGGATAGAACCGGCGCTTGATCAAGACGAACAGGCCTATCCCTAGCAAGATCGGTCCGGTCACGATCCCCGCGCCCACAACCAACGCGCCAGCGATGCCCAGGGCACCAAGCGCAAGGCTGATGATCGCAGCACCCGCCGCTGTGACAGCACCGATGAGGCCCATCAGAAGCGACATGACCGCACTGGCCATACCGAACGCCGCAGCGCTGGTGACTTCAAACATGCCCATTTCATCGACGGCGACGGGCGAATTCGCCACGCTCTCACCACCGGTCAGGTAGATCGCCACCGACAAGCCGATGGTCCCGACAACAAAGGCTCCGACAGCAGCGCCGAGACCATGCGCTATCCGCGCACCTCTCCCGCTGGGTTGAGCATCAAGCTCTTTCTTCATAGCGCACCTCTCACATACGCGCAGATTGGGAGACCCTAAGGACTCTTCAAGCGGGCACTAGCACTTTTTTGCAACAGACTTTTGCGCAAACCGGAAACCGAGGATTTTGTAACACAACTTAGCGGCGAGGAAATCGCAGGCGTGGAGTTCCGGCCGGGGCGCAAGCTCAACAATATCAGCGCCCACCACATTGCTGAGCGCGATTCCGCGGCGCAAAATGGGCATCACGTCATCCCAGAACAGCCCCCCAGGCTCAGGCGTCCCGGTTGCAGGCATCACCGAACCGTCAAACCCATCAAGGTCGAAAGTCACGTAAACGTGCTCTCCCTCGAGGGGCTTCAGCGCCTCTTCGATGTTCCAGGACGCCTTATCCTTCGCCCAGTGGATGTGCACGCGGTCCCGATTCGCCTCGAGGAACGGGATTTCAGTGCGCGAGATGTTGCGGATGCCGAAGCTGACGACGGAGACTCGCTCATCGTCGAGACACCGACGGATGGCAGCGGCATGGCTGAAATGCTCGCCATCATACCCGTCGCGCAGGTCAGCGTGGGCATCGAAATGGAGAAGCGTGAGCTTGCCGTATTTCTCGACCAGCGGCCGGATTGCACCCGGAGTGATCGAGTGCTCCCCACCGAGGGTCAGCGGAAAGGCATTGTCGTCGAGAGCCTGCCGAACGTGGCCAGCCAAGTCATCGAGGGCGACTTCCGTCTTCTCGGCGGACGCAGGGATGTCAGCAATCTCGGTCCGGAACGAGCGGATCGGCTCGCACCAAAGCTCTTCATCGAAGAGTTCCACCTGAGGCGCCGCCTCGATGATCGCCGCCGGCCCTTTCGCTGTCCCTCCGCCGTAGGAGACAGTCGCTTCGTGTCCGAACGGGATGATGCGCACCAGCGGCGCATCATCAGGAGCGGGTTCGTGATCAGGATCGAACATAGTTCGTATACGGCCTTAAGATCAGTGTGTCGTTGAGGATAAAGAAGAGGATCGCTGGAATTCCTAAGCCAAGTGCACCTTGCCACTCCTCACTATAGAGCGGGATGATTAGCGTCACGCAGATTACGAGCAGCGATATTCCGATGGGAATGACCGTAAGCAAGAGCCTGACCCTCCATCTGACTGCCAACACAACAATCGCAGCCGGTGTGTAGAGAAAAGCGACGCCTACTGTGAACGACATAACTAGCACGTCTGCTACGAACCGGAGGGGTGCCTTCGCGAAACCAACTTCGAGTTCGGACACACCTGGAAGCGGCATGGCAGCAATTGCGATTGCAATCATAACCGCCAACAGCACATGGATCGGAACCAGAAGGAGAATTGCCCAGCCTAATCTCGAGGCAAGATCGCGTAAGCTGAAACCTCGCTCTAGCACTCTGGCAGTCTCCGCTATCTAACAATCTTAGCGACGTATTCGGGGAGCTTGAACGCTGCTGCGTGGACGCCGGGGGTGTAGTAGCGGAAGCTGAGGCCAGTGCTTTCGATCCGCATGCGGAGGGCATCTGGCGCTTCGGGCCGGAGGTCGCTGTTGGTGGCGAAGCCGAGGGTCATGATGCCGCCTGAATAGGCAGGAACGGTGATGGCGTAGAAGCTGACGTTCGAGAACGCGGTACGCTGATTTTCAGCGGCTTTCTTCAGCTCAGCGGGCTGGAGGAAAGGCAGGCCGCATTGGGTGACCATGATGCCGCCTTCGTTCATGACGCGCTTGCAGCCCGCGTAGAACTCCTCCGTGAACAGAACTTCGCCAGGACCGACGGGGTCGGTGGAGTCGACGATCACGACATCGTAGCGTTCGTCCGTCTCCTGAACGAATTTCGCACCGTCGGTGATGGTGACCGTGACGCGGGGGTCGTCGAAGCCGTCTTTGCAGACCTCGGGGAACCATTTCTTTGCGAATTCAACGACATCGGCTTCGATTTCGACGAGGTTGATATGCTCCACGCCGTCGTGGCGCACGACTTCGCGGATCGCGCCGCCGTCACCGCCGCCAATGATCAGTACACGTTTCGGATCGCCGTGGGTAAAGAGCGGCACGTGGGTGACCATCTCGTGGTAGATGAATTCATCCGCCGTGGAGAGCTGGATAAATCCGTTCAGCGCGAAGAGGCGGCCGAAGATCTCGTTCTCAAAGACGATGATGTGCTGGTGATCAATCTCACCTTCAAAGAGCACCTTGTCGACGCGGAGAGCGTGACCGATCGCGCCGGTAACCTCTTCTTTGAACCAGGTTTCACCGCCGATGGTGTGGAGGTACTTGCTCATTCCACGCCCTCGCCGCGGTAGTAGGTTTGTACGTTGACCTGGTCCGCTTCGAACGCCCTCTTCAGGATCGCGATGGCCTTCTCAGGCTGGGCATCGCCGCACATGAAAACGTCGAACGCGGCGTAGTCGCGCTCTGGCCAGGTGTGGACGGAGATATGGCTCTCTGCGAGAACCGCGACGCCGGACAGGCCGCCTGAGGGCAGGAACGTGTGGATGTGCATGTGCAACAGGGTCGCGCCGCACTCTTCCACGCAATCCGTAAAGGCCTTTTCCATCCGAGCCTTATCGGTCAGGTGCTTGGCGCCCACGAGATCAATGATGAGGTGGGTCCCGGCATAGACCTTGCCGTCGCGGGTGATGAAGTGATCGAGCGCCTCACCGTCCTGGTGCAGATCGTTTGCAGGCTGATCAAAAGGGATAACGTTGGTCTGGCTCATGACTGGGCCTCCTCGGCGAGCGCGGTTTCGCTGCCGGTGTAAAGAGATGGGAAAGGGTCATCGGCGACGGCAGCTTCAAGGTATCGTCCGTACCCGTTGAAGCCGGTGACCATGCTGCGGCCATAGGCCCCCAGCGTGCCGAATTCGATGTAGTCGCCTGCGTCGGTCTCAGCAGGCAGGATGAACGGGCCACGCATGGCGTCGGCGTCATCGCAGGTTGGTCCGAAGGCGGAGAATTCTGCGAACCGCTCGCCCTCGCGGCTGTGGTTGATGCAGGGGAAGCGCCAATCGAGATTCGCCGCGTCGTAAAGTGCGCCAAAGCCGCCGTCGTTAATGTAGAGGGTGTCTCCCCGGCGATCTTCCACGCGGACCAGCACGCTCTCCGCTTCAGCAGAAAGCGCCCTGCCCGGCTCGCACCACAGCTCCGCGTTCGCCGCGGAGGGGAAGTCGGCCCAGCGGTCGCTGATCTCTGCGAAGTAGGCTTCAAGGGCTGGCGGCTCCATGCCGGGATAGTGCGCAGGGAACCCGCCGCCGACATCGAGGACGTCGATAAAGACGCCGGAGCGGCGCACAGCGCGAGCGGAACGATCCATCGCGCCTGCGAAAGCCGCAGGGCTCATTGCCTGGCTACCCACGTGGAAGGCCACGCCTAAACGCTGAGCCGCGGCCCGGGTTTGCTGGAGGAGCGCGACCTCGTCGGCCTCACGAGCGCCGAACTTCGAGGCGAGCGAGATCTTCGCAAGATCGGAGGCCACTTGCAGGCGGACGCAGAGGGTCAGATCCGAGGCACCGCCGGTAGCGCGGATGATCTTCGCCAGCTCCCGCTCGGAATCGAGAGCAAAGACGCGCACGCCGTGATCGTGGTACGCCTCGGCGATCGCCCGTTCCGGCTTGATCGGATGCATGAAGGCGATTTCCGACGCTGGCAGCTGCTCACGCACCTGACGCACTTCGTCGATCGACGCCGCATCGAACCGCTCGATCCCCTCATTGGCGAGAGCGGAGATGAGCCACGGATCAGGGTTCGCCTTCACCGCATAGAAGACGTGACCGGGAAACCGGCTTTGGAAAAAGGACACCGCCCGACCGACCAGGTGGGGGCGGCGCAGGATTACGGGTTCTGAGGGCCGTAGGGCCTCGGCTACCCGCCGCGCGTTATCGAATTGGACCACCGCATGGGACCTCCGTGTATAAGACGGCTACGGAGGCGCTGCCCCCCTGACCGCCGTTAGACATCAGTGCCGGACCCCGTGCAGTGGGCCCCTGTGAACTGTCGGAGCTTTCGTGGGATACGGCAGGAGCGCGCCAGTAAAGCCGACTGTGGATGTTGTAAAGAGCCCGAACGCACCACCGCGGGCGGGGGTGCTTTTGCGAGCGAGGCAAGGTACGGGATCGGCGAACCAGCCTGGAGCCACCACCATGCTCATCTCGCGCCGTAATGCCCTCGCAGCAGGGCTCGCCGGAAGTGCCGCCGCTTGCGCCTCAAAGCCTAACCTAGGCAGCTTTACCACGGACCTGACGCCGGGAGACGGCACGTTCGCCTCCGGTGTGGCAAGCGGCGATCCCGCAATGGACTCGGTCGTCCTTTGGACGCGGATCGACGGCGCATCAGGAGGCACCCTGCCCGTCCGGGTTGAGGTGGCGGAAGACGTGAGCTTCAGCACCGTTGTCTGGTCTGAGACTGTCGAGACGGGTCCAGAGCGTGACCACACGGTGAAAGTGGTCGCCCAGGGTCTCGAGCCCGGTCGTCAGTATGCTTACCGTTTCATGGTCTTCGATCGGATGAGCCCGGTGGGTCTGACCAAGACCCTTCCTGAAGAGACATCGCGTGTCCGGTTCGCGGTGATGAGCTGCTCGAACTACAATTTCGGCTACTTCAACGCCTACGACCATGCGGCAAGAGACAGAGACATCGACTGCGTCCTCCACCTGGGCGATTATATCTACGAGTACGGTCCTGATGGATATGGCGGCGAAAAAGGTGCTGCCCTCGGGCGAGTCCACGAGCCAGCGCGCGAGATCGTGACGCTCGACGACTACCGGAAGCGGCATCGTCAGTACAAGAACGATCCAGCGACGCGGCGACTGCATGCTGCGCATCCGATGATCGCCATCTGGGATGACCACGAGACATCCAACGACAGCTTCCGCCTGGGTGCGGAGAACCACCAGCCTGACAAAGAGGGTGAATGGTCAGCACGCAAACGTGCAGCGCTGCAGGCCTACTATGAGTATATGCCGGTACGTGAGCCCTCACCAGGAAAAGCGCGTGAAGAGCTGTTCAAGACCTATTCATGGGGCAAGTTCCTCAGCTTACCGATCATTGAGAGCCGATTGACGGCACGGGACTCTCAGATTTCTTATGGCGAAGCCTTGCCTAGTCTTTCTTCCTCCGAGGACGTTGAGAGGTTCCGGCGCGAAGTGCTGGGAGACCCATCTCGGGAGCTTCTCGGTGCTGCGCAGCAGGCGTTCATTCAGGATGCGCTCAAAATCTCTGTGGACAGAGGGGATACGTGGCGGGTGATCGGCAACCAGGTGATGATGGCGCGGGTGACCTCACCCAACCTCGCCCCCTATCTGTCCGAAGAAGACATCGTCGCGTTCGAAGCTTTGTTGCCTGAGCTGCGCGCCTTCCTAGCAATTGGCACATTGGGCTTGCCGTTGAATGTTGATGCTTGGGACGGCTATCCAGCTGCGCGGGAGCGGCTTTATCAGGGTGCGTCGGATGTTGGAGCGCGCGACCTGGTCGTCCTCACCGGAGACAGCCATCAGTTTTGGGCGAATGATCTGACGCGGGACGACGGGACACCGATGGGCGTCGAGCTTGGAACGTCAGGCATCACATCTCCGGGTGCGTCCGAATATTTCGGAGAGAACGCGTTCGACATCACTCTCGTTCTGCGAAGAGACAACCCAGACGTTCGGTACACGGATCCCTCAAACCAGGGCTACATCCTACTCGAGTTCAACGAGGACAAAGCGCACGCGCAATTTGTCAGTATGTCGACGATTGAAGCGCCCGCGTACAACGCGATCCAAACGGCCGCGTTCAACCTGAAAAAACAGGACGGGACCGTCGCGTTCGACGGTCACCAGGGTCTTGGGTTTAAGGAGCGGGTGCTCTTCTAAGCGATATCGCGGAGACGGCGGATTTCTGCCTCAACCTTTTTCTCGACGATCGCCGGAAGGTTTTCGTCGAGCCAGGCACGCAACATCGGGCGGAGCAGCGCCTCGACCATACCATCAATGGTGGTCGGCGAATTCTGCGTCGCTCGGACGTTCTCTTTCAGAGCAGCAAAAGCTGCGGCGGCTGAATCAAGCGCCGCATCGCTCATGATGTCGTCGTCAGTCTGCTGATCATCTGTCTCCGCATCAGATTGAGGTTCCAGCTTGGCTTCAACCTCAGGCTCTTCCGAGACTTTCTCGATCGTCACCTCAGCCAGTTCCTGCGCGGTTTCCAAGGTGACCTTGGTAAACTCTCCTTCGGGCGCAGCAGGCGCCGGTGCCTTTGCCGCAGGTGGCTGAGCAACAGGCGCCGTGCGTGCCTTCGCTCGCGTAACGGCGGCTTTTGCAGCGGCCGCACGAGGGGCCG
>JBCCTF010000157.1:0-8687 GCA_039198765.1 Pseudomonadota bacterium | reverse complement strand
GCGGCGATGAGGCGGATCTGCAAGCCATGACCCGCACCGCGGCGGAGTTCGACGAGCACCCCATCGGCTTCCGCTTCCCCCGGGGCGAGGGCGCAGGGGTGGATATGTACGCCCCCGAAGACGTGCCCCTCCTTGAGATCGGCCGTGGCCGGGTGGTGAAAGAGGGGACCTCGGTCTGCCTCCTCAACTTCGGCGGCCGCCTGACCGAGTGCCTGAAAGCCGCAGAAATGCTGGGCACCAAGGGTCTCTCGACCACGGTCGCTGACGCCCGCTTCGCCAAGCCCCTGGACGAAGACCTCATCCGCCGCCTCGCCCGCGAGCACGAGGTCCTCCTCACCGTCGAAGAAGGCTCCATCGGAGGCTTCGGCGCCTTCGTCCTCCACTTCCTCACGCAGGACGGCCTGCTGGGCGCCA
This sequence comes from Pseudomonadota bacterium, assembly GCA_039198765.1. Taxonomy (GTDB): domain Bacteria; phylum Pseudomonadota; class Alphaproteobacteria; order Caulobacterales; family Parvularculaceae; genus Parvularcula. Next base: position 8,273 of record JBCCTF010000157.1, on the reverse strand, counting down.
ACCAACGCCTCAAAGTCCAAACCCTCACCCTGCCGGACATCTATCAGGACCAAGCCTCGCCGAAGGAAATGTACGAAGAGGCAGAGCTGATGGCGGGGGATATTGAGCGGAGGGCAGCTGCGATGTTCGGCGCCGAAGACGAGGCGATTGCGAGCATGCGCGCCTAACACGCGGACGGGCAAGCGCGGCCGAATACGGACTTGTGCCTGGGGCAAACCCCGACCAAGTACGAAGTGTGTGGGCGGAATAGTCCACGCCGGCGACCAGAGAGACCCTTCCTGATGAGACTACCCGCGCTCCTCCTTTTTGTGCTGCTCGCAACGGCGTGCACCACCAATCCCAAACGCCTCGAGCCTGCGCCCGAGATCACGGATGAAGGCTTCTACGATCCGTTTGAGGAGCAGAACCGTCGCGCCCTGGCGGTGAACCGCGTCGTCGACGATTTGTATATCCAGCCGCTGGCTGGATTTTACCGCCGGCTTCTGCCGAAACCGGCCCAAGAAGGCGCAGCAAACGTCACAGGCAACATCCTCACCGCGAGTTACGTGTTCAACGAGGTCCTTCAGCTCGACTGGGAAGACGCAGGCCATTCAGCCGCCCGCCTGGGCATCAATACGACCCTCGGTGTTGGAGGCGTTTTCGATGTCGCTACCGGCATGGGCTTTGAAAGCCGGCCGGAAGATATTGGCCAGACGCTCGGCAATTGGGGCGTGCCGCAGGGGCCATTTTTCATCGCACCGTTCGTTGGACCAACCACTGCGCGCGGTGCGCTCGGGTCACTGGCCCGATTGGGCATCTCACCCGTCACGCTTTTCATTCTACCAGACAGTTTGGCCGTGCGCGGAACAATGGTCGGGCAGCGGACCGCGCAGAAGCGGATCGAGGGCGACGAATTCCTAACGGACGTCTTCACCCGTGAAGACGGCTACATCGTGCTGAGGTCGACCTACTTGCAAGAGCAAGCGGCACAGCTTCACGAAGATGGTGATCCGTACGCGAATCTTCCTGATTTTGACGATTTCGAATAGGGTCGCCCTCTTCCCATGAACACGACTTTTCTCGACGGACTGCTTTGGCGGTTGATCGCATTCGCGCGAAAGCATCGAACGGTGACGGTCCTGTTCTGGTTGCTGCTGACCGCGCTCGCCGTCTTCCAAGTGATGACACGCATCTCGATCAACACCGACAGCTCGGACATGATCAGCCCGGACGCACCGTTCCGTGTGGCTGCGTCGGAGCTCAAGGCTGCGTTCCCTGATCTTGATGACCAGGTCCTCGTGATTGTCGAGGCCGACACGCCTGATGAAGCGACAGCCTTCGCTGATACCCTTGCGCAGAAGCTCAGCACACGAAGCGAAGTGCGATCGGTCCTGTCACCCCCGTCGGAACCGTTTTTTCAGCAGAACGGCCTCCTGTTTCTCGATGTGCAGGAGCTTGAGGACTTGCTAGCCAAGCTCTCGAACGCCGCGCCGCTGATCGAGCGGCTGGGGCCGGACCCCACTGCGGCCACGCTCTTCGATGCCCTCGCCGAAGCGGCAGAGGCCGAAGAGGGCGCGATCTCCGCAGACCAAGAGACACTGGATGCTCTGTATACGCAGCTGTCCGAAGTGCTAACCAGCGCCGAACGTGATTTGTCGTGGGAAACCCTCTTAGCACCCGGAGACCCACCTGATGGGCGCGTGCTGTTCACCCTCGACCCCGTGCTCGACTACACCAAGCTGAAGCCCGCGAAAGCCATAAAAGCGGCGATCCTGGAAGAGGTTGCCGCGTTGCGCGCACAAGGCGAATTGGACGCCGACGTCTTCATCACCGGCGAGCCTATTCTGCGCACGGAAGAGTTGGAGGCGGTGTCGAGCGGCATAGGTTGGGCGCTCGGCCTGTCGGCGCTCCTGGTGACTGGCCTCTTGAGCATCGCTTTCCGATCACCGGTTCTGGTGGCGTCATGCTTACTAGCGATCACCCTTTCAGTGGTCCTAACGGCAGGTGTCGCGGTCTCGCTTTTCGGGCAACTCAATCTCATTTCCGTCGCGTTCGCGGTGCTCATGGTTGGTCTGGGTGCGGACTTTTCAATCCACCTTCTCATCCATTTTAGGGAAGAGTACTGCAAGGGCTTCACCGAGCGAGCAGCTGCTTATCGGGTGGCGCGTGAAATCGGAACGGCACTCAGCCTCACCGCGCCAACGACAGCTCTCGCATTCTTTTCGTTCGTACCCACCGAATTCATCGGCATGAACCAGCTGGGCGTCATCGCCGGTCTCGGTGTGTTGATTGCCTTCCTGGTGGCCATGACGCTGATCCCCGCCCTCGTCCGATTTTTTGGTATGCCCGATGGACCGAAGCCTTCGCCATTACCAGAGCGCAGTGTGCTGAGCGTCTTAGTGTGGCCAGTGGGGATTGTCGTCCTTGCCTTGGGACTATGGTCGATCACGCTCCTCCCTAAAGCGCGGTTTGACGCTGACCCCATGGCCCTGCGCGCGGAGAGTGCGCCGTCCGTGATCGCTTTCAACAAGATCGCGTCCGATGAGTCAGCGACACCCTACCGCCTTAATCTTCTGGCTACGGATCAAACAGAGCTACAGACTCGCGTCGATACGCTTTCAGGTCGCGAGACGGTCGACTCGGTGCGTCACCTCTACAGTTTTGTCCCTGAGGAGCAGGACCTCAAGCTTTCACTCATTGATGCAGCATCGGTAGGTCTTGGCTTTGCGCTGATCAGTGGTGGTGATCTGGGTACGGAGCTTACGCCGGCCATTGCTCGCCTCAACGCAGCGCTAGCAGATGAAGACTCCCCCGCCGCAAAGCGCTTCGCCGAGGTTTTAGCGACACGAAACGAGGCTGATATCGAGAGTGCATCCCCACGGATGTTCAAGTTCTGGCCACGCCAACGTGATGTCCTGACTGAACAACTGCGCGCAGGCTATGTCAGTGAAGAGGACATCCCGGCAGTCGTCCGTGAACGGTATATTGCGCCCGGTGGCACGCTTCGTATCGAAGTGATGCCCACGGGAGGCGCCGTCGACGTCGACAGCCGCCGGGTGTTCGTCAACGACGTCCTGAGCGTCGCGCCCGATGCCGCAGGCGGAGCGCGAACGGCACTTTCGGCAGGCGACGTCATCGGCAGGGCGATGGTTCAGGCCAGCATCACCGCCGCGGTCCTGGTCGGTCTCCTCGTGATGTTTGTGGTGCGGTCGTGGCGGGTGTTGTTCTTGCTGTTGATCCCGCTCTTCCTGGCTGGATCGCTGACGACGGCCACCGGAACGCTGTTTGGGCTACCTTACAATTTCGCCAACGTTCTCGTCCTGCCGCTGATCATCGGCATCGGAATCGACAGCGGAATCCACCTCGCGATGCGGGCTCAGAAGACAGGCGATGCGCTCGCCGCTGTCCGCGGACCCACTGGAAAAGCTGTGCTTTTCTCCGCTCTGACCACCATCGCATCGTTTGGCAGTCTGATCGTTTCAGAGCACCGCGGGACGTCCAGCATGGGCGCGCTGTTAACCATCGGGATGATCTGGGTCCTTGCCACAATGTTGTTTGTCTTACCGCCCATGGCTGCGCTCTTATATAAGCAGAGCAGATAAACGTCCGGGGACCTTCCCATGTTGCAACGACTTCTCGCAGGCGCGCTTGCCGGCCTGTTCGCCCTCTCCTTCGCTTCCGCCCAAGTGCCGGAGGCTGAGACCTTTGTGGTCGGCCTGGTGACTGAGTTGCGCCAGAATGCTGAGCAACAGGGCGAGGGCTCCCCCGCCGTGCGCGCCACGCTGGAGGAAAACCTGGCGACGGAGTCGATTGGTAAGTTCCTCCTTGCCGGTGATGCAGCGAAATCGGCAACGGATGACCAGCGCGCGCGCTACGACGCCCTTTTCCCACAATACATCGCGGCAGCCTATGCCGAAGAGATCGGCCAGCTGACCTCGCGTGAGATCCGCGTGACCCGCAGCCTGGAACGTCGCCCTGGCGATGTGATCGTCCAGTCCGCTCTCTATGACGACCGCGGCGCCAAGCGTGCCAGCATCGACTGGCGCGTTAGGGGCACACCGGAAAGCGGCTACAAGCTCCTTGATGTGCTTGTAGAGCGCATTTCTCCGCTGATCACCCGCCGCCAGTCCTTCTCAGAACGCGTGCGCAACGATGGTATGGATGGCCTCCTCGCTCACATGCAGGAGACAATCGACGCGGGTGTCACGATCGAGAAAGACGCCGAATAAGAGCAGCCCAAGCCTCGCTTTGCGCCTCCCAAGCCTTATGGTTAACGCATCGCAGAGATGTGGGGAGCATCATGAAAAAGCACACAAAATTCGCAGCGCTCGGTGTAATCGCAGCGCTCACAGCAACGGCGCAGGCTGCTGAAATCACCTTCGACGACGCCATCTCAGGCGCAACGTTCTTCGATTTCGATGGCGACAATGACGGCACCGTCGACGTCCGGTTTTCGACGACCGATCCCAGTGGTTTCAACACGATCGGTCCAGGCCTGAACCAAACCTACATCAGCGAGCCCGGTCTCGAAGGCACAACCACACTCAACCCTGACCTGCGGGTAGACTTCTTTTTCGGCGCCGTAGGCTCGCTTGGCTTTGGCTTTGCCACCAGCGACATCTTCGAGAATGTCACCTCAGTGACCTTCACCGTCTTCGATGACATGGACAACATGCTGGGCAGCACAACGGTCTTCTCGACGTTCGACACAGGCAGTGACTTCCCCGAAGAGCTGCTGAACCTCGATTTCGCAGGTGTCGCTGCCTACGCGCTGTTCGATTTCGCAGGCGACGCTGACCGCTACATCATCGACAACTTCAATGGCACGTTCGGCAACGCTGAGCCGCGTCCGGGTGAGGTTCCCGTGCCGGGCGCCCTCGCACTCTTCGCACCTGTGTTGGCTGGCGGCTTCCTTGCGAAGCGCCGGAAAGCCAAGACCGCCTAAACGGGCGACACCAAACCGAATTCCAAAGCGCGGGCTGACAAAGCCCGCGCTTTTTCTTGCGCTCGTCTCCGCGGCGTGGCGTACACTGGCGCGATGAGCGAACCGTCCCAGGACACCACCGTGCAGCCATTCTTTGGCAAGAAGCGCGCGAACCCGCGCCGCTGTGTCGGCACGGGCAGTGACCTTGCGCCGGAGGATCCCGCGCTCCGGTTCGTCCTCAACCCGCAAGGCGAACTCGTTTTGGATCTCAAAGGATCGCTTCCAGGGCGAGGCACATGGCTCTCACCCAGCCGCAGCGCCCTCGAGGCCGCTCTCAAAAAAGGCGGCTTCCAGCGCGGCTTCAAAGGCCCCGCGAAACTGCCTGAAGGGATGGATGCCGACGCCTTCGCCGCCCACATCGACGAGCGCCTGCGCGATGCAGCCCTCTCCCGCCTCGGCCTCTGCCGAAAAGCAGGCAAGCTCGCCATCGGCCACGACGCAGCGCGCAAAGCCGTCAAAAAGGGTATCGCCTACGCCACACCCACCGACGCAAGCGCACCAGAAGTTGAGAAGCTCAGCCGATTTCTTGCCAAAGCAGGGGGTGTGCCCCATCTCCTAATTCCCACCGACCGGGAGGTGCTGAGCGCGGCGCTTGACCAGGATGCTGTGCACTTGCTCCTCCTGTCCGGCGGTCCGTCGCGCGGTGCGATGGAAGCCCTTGAACTCTGGCAGCTGTTTTCGAGAGAATCAGGCGGCTAGCGCTGGACCGGCACCCTTGTCTCGGTTATGGGGGCGCCCCGAGGTTAAGGCGTAAAAGCGCCACCAGCCAGGGCCGACGCCGTGCGGAAGGCCGGCGAACTTCCGACCTTGTCGGGATCATGTTCAGGGGCCATCGGGCCTCTACCGAAGGATTGTATGAGCGACGATACGCAAGAAAAACCCAAGTCAGGACGCAAGCCGCTGAGCCTCCGCCGGAACGAGACCGGCGCGGTGAAGCAGAGCTTCTCCCACGGCCGCACCAAGACGGTTGTGGTGGAGAAGAAGCGGCGCGCCGTGGCACCGGGCGCTGCAAAACCTGCGGCGACCAAAACGGCCACCAAGGCCGCCAAGCCTGCCGAAACCAAAGCAGCTCCCGCTGCTAAGGCCGCCGCGCCCGCTGGCGGTGCCGCTAAGGGCAAGCCGAAGGTCCTGCGTCAGCTGTCTGATCAGGAGCGGAAGGCCCGCGCCATCGCGCTGAAAAACGCGCAGAAGGCCAAGGAAGAGAAAGAAAAGCGCGCAGCCGCTGAACGCGCCGAACGTGAAAAGCGTGAGGCCGCGGAGCGCACGCGGCTCGAAGAAGCCCGCAAGAAGGCTGAAGAGGAAGAAAAGCGTCGCGCCGAAGAGGCTGCTGCCCGCGCCAAAGCTGAAGAGGAGGCCCGTAAGGCCCTTGAAGCGGAAGAGGCCGAGCGCAAGCGCCGCCAGGAACTGAAGGCCAAAGGCATCACCGATGCTGCGGCTCAAAAAACCAAAAAGGACGACCGCGGCAACTTCGCCAAAGACGAAGACAACCCGCTCTCCGCCCTCGGTGGCCGCATCAAGCAGAAGCGGAACCAGCCGACCCCCGACAACCGCAACGCCAAAGAGGCGCCCAAGCGCCGCTCTGGCCGCCTGACGATCGCCAAAGCGCTCGACGATGACGAGCGGCAACGTTCGCTCGCGTCAGTGAAGCGTGCTCGCGAGCGCGAAAAGATGCGACGTGCCAAGCGTGGCAGCTCATCCCAGCCGCAAGTCCGCGAAGTCGTCATCCCTGACGTCATCACCGTCGCGGAACTCGCGCAACGGATGGCCATGCGCTCCACAGACCTCATCCGTGAGCTGATGAAGCAAGGCCAGATGGTCACTGCCAATGCGACGCTCGATGCGGACACCGCGCAGATCATCGTCGAGGACCTCGGCCACACGCCGAAACGCGTCTCCGAAGCTGACGTGGAAGAAGGCCTGATCTCTGACGATCCAGAGGATGCCGTCCTCGAAGGCCGTCCGCCGGTCGTGACCATCATGGGCCACGTCGACCACGGTAAAACATCGCTGCTCGACGCCCTTCGCCAGACCGACGTGGTCGCTGGTGAGGCCGGCGGCATCACGCAGCACATCGGCGCGTACCAGATCACCGATCCTTCCGGAAACAAGGTGACCTTCCTGGACACGCCGGGCCACGCCGCCTTCACCGCCATGCGGGCCCGCGGCGCGAACGTCACGGACATCGTCATCGTGGTCGTCGCCGCCGACGACTCCGTCATGCCGCAAACGATAGAAGCCATCAGCCACGCGAAGGCCGCTGGCGTGCCGATGATCATCGCGGTCAACAAAGTCGACAAGCCAGACAGCGATCCGTCCCGTGTGAAAACCGACCTTCTGCAGCATGAAGTGCAGGTGGAGTCGCTCGGCGGTGAGATCCAAGACCTCGACGTCTCAGCCCTCAAAAAGATCGGCCTCGATCAACTCCTCGAAGCGATCACTCTGCAGGCTGAGCTTCTTGAGCTGAAAGCGAACAAAGATCGCGATGCCTACGGCACCGTTGTCGAGGCGCAGCTCGACAAAGGCCGCGGCGCCATTGCAACGCTGCTCGTCCAAGCGGGCTCGCTGAAGCGCGGCGACGTGATCGTTGTCGGCTCCGAATGGGGCAAGGTCCGTGCGCTGAACAATGACCAAGGCAAACAGGTGAAAGAGGCTCTGCCTTCGCAGCCTGTCGAAATCCTCGGCCTCAACGGCGTGCCGGAACCCGGTGACCAATTTGTGGTCGTCGAGAACGAAGCCCGCGCCCGCGAAGTCGCTGAATACCGCCAGCGTCAGAAGCGCGAGAAAGCCAACGCGCAAAAATCAGGCACCTCGCTCGAGCAGATGATGGCGCAGCTGCAGGATGCAGAGATCAAAGACCTCCCGGTCGTTATCAAAGGCGACGTGCAGGGCTCGGTCGAAGCGATCGTCGGCAGCCTCGAGAAAATGGCCACCGACGAAGTGCGCGTGCGGGTCCTCCACACCGGCGTCGGCGCGATTTCGGAGAGTGACGTTATCCTCGCCGAAGCATCAGGCGCTCCGGTCATCGGTTTCAACGTCCGCGCCAACAAACAGGCGCGCGACCATGCCGAAAAGTCAGGTACGGAAGTTCGCTACTATTCTGTGATCTACGACCTGATCGATGACATCAAAGGTACCCTCTCGGGCATGCTCGATCCGGAGCTGCGCGAGACATTCCTGGGCAACGCCGAGATCCTGGAAACCTTCATGGTGTCCAAAGTCGGCCGGGTTGCAGGCTGTCGCGTCACCGAAGGCATGGTCAAGCGCGGCGCAAAAGTCCGTCTGCTGAGGGACAATGTCGTCATCCACGAAG
>JBCCTF010000156.1:0-8711 GCA_039198765.1 Pseudomonadota bacterium | reverse complement strand
TCAAAACACAGAATGGAGGATGAGATGACCAGCTACGATATGTTTCCCGATCCCCTAATTCAGGAGCTGATCGAAGAGACCGAGCAGCGACTGGCTCACGCAGTGAAGCTTGCGTGGATTACTCCGAACGCAGAGGACGTCCTCCTTTATATCGCCAAGGTCTCAAACCCGGCAAAGCAGAGCGAGCCGGCGCCGCATCTTCTCCGCTACTTGATCGAGCACGATCACTGGTCGCCTTTCGAGATGATCAACATCTGCTTCGAGGTGAACACGACCAGGGACATCGGCAGGCAGTTTCTTCGGCACTGGACCATGCGCGCGCAAGAGTTCTCTCAGCGATACCAGGACGTCTCGGTCCTGGGCGGGCCTATCTACCGGGAAGCCCGTATGCAGCACCCGACGAACCGGCAGGCGTCCCTGCCCTGCGACGATCCCGCGCTTGAGGCGTGGTGGTACAACGAGCAGATGGCCGTATGGAACCGTGCGAAGCTCGCCTACGACCAAGCCCTGGAGAAAGGGATCGCCAAGGAGGTCGCTCGAGTCGTCCAGCCCGAGGGCATGACTCCGAGTCGTCTCTACTTCAACGCTCCGCTGCGCACAGCCCTCTTCGTCACCCACATTCGGTCGAAGGAGCACGGCGCGCAGGACGAGGCTGTGCGCGTCGCTGACGGCCTTCGAGCGCTTTTGGCTGAGCACATGCCCGCGACGGTTGAGGCGTTCACGGCCTGGCGGGAGGCGCACTCGTGAGGCTCCTAGTCTGTGGTGGACGGGACTGGAAAAGGAACTTTGCGACATTTCAGTTCCTTGGCCGAGTTCACAGAGAGAAAGCCGTCTCAGTCTTGATCCACGGAGCAGCGCCAGGCGCTGACACCATCGCCGGGGACTGGGCAAAGTCTCGGGGAATTCCCGTTATGGAGTTTCCGGCAAACTGGGATTTCTACGGAAAACAGGCAGGTGGGTATCGGAATGCGTGGATGATTGAGTTCGGGAAACCGCAGCTCGTAATCGCCTTTCCAGGTGGTCGGGGAACCACAAACATGATCGAGAGAGCCCGCCTTAACGGTGTTCCTGTTCGGGAGTACGACGCATGAATATGCTTGCTGCCTTCGACGAGACTATTGAGATGGCGAGAGCCCGCGGCATGCCGTTAGTGAATGACAGCTCCCACGAGTCAGAAGGTCTTAGCCTCTCTCACCTAATCGACATGAGACGCAGGCTCGAAAACGATGACTTCTCCGAAGCTAAACTCGGCCGCTGGCTAGGTTGGGCGCAAGGAGTTGTCGTCGCAAAAGGCTACGGAACCCTCGACGAGATGAAACAAATCAACCTTCGGAACTCAAACTGAGAGGAGCCCCGTTGTGGCCGACGCCGATGACAGCTTGGACGATTACTATGGAAGCCACATGAGGTCCGCTGCCAACAACCCTGTCGGCCTCGACTTGAAAGACACCAATCCGAAAGACGCGGTCGGAGTCGCCAAGTGGCGACAGACCTTCTGCATCCCTGTGCGCGTGATCATGGAACTGGGCGTCGCGATGCTAGAAGGTGCTTTGAAATACGGTCGCGCGAACTGGACCGCGGCCGGCGTTCGCGCCTCGATCTATATCGACGCGGCTGAGGGTCACCTGCACGCCTGGAAGATGGGTGAGGACGACGATCCAGACACGGGCTTATCGCACCTTATCAAGGCAATGTCGTCTTTGGCGGTTCTGCGCGACGCCCAGGCTCGGGGGATGATGGTGGACGACCGCGTCCCCCATATCGACGTCGAAGCCCTCTCTGCAGAGCTTCAGCCTATCGTCAATGCGATGTTCGAGAAGCACGCTCACCGGGGCATGGAGCCGTGGACAGAAGCCCGCCTTCGTGAAAAGGCGGGGACTGAGAGTGCTGGTCGGGAGCAGTTCGCAGACGGATGATCAGTAGAGGATCATCTTCATCAGATCGAGAACGCCAAATTCCTGGGCTGTCCAGACAGCTCCGCCACCAAGGATAGCCCAGAGTATCTTGTCGAGCTTGCCGCCCAGCGCGTCGAGCGCATTCTCCAAGAGATCATGGTTGTCTTCGAGCTTGGTGATCCTGGCATCGTGACCGTTTAGCTTCTCCAGAAGCAAGGATGGGTGATCCTTGGGCAAAGAAGCTGGCATGCTTACGACGACCTTATCGGGGCGAGAAACGTCGCTCATTCCCAGTTCTCCAATCTCGACTGCACGTCAAGATAGAACGCAATAGCATCCTTGTGCAACTGCCTGCATAAAGCGAGAGCAAAACGGTTTTGAAGAAGCGCGATCATCGCGTCTTCATCGACACCAGGTTCAGGACACTCATTCGTCAACGAAAGCGGGAGAGGTGGGAGCTTCGGGGTGACGGCAACCCTTCCGGGTTCAACGGATGTCGAGCAGGCGCTCGCGAAGATCGTCAGGGATAGGGCAAGAAACGCCCCGCATTTGGAGTTCGTCTTCGAGTTCATCGACCTTCTCCTGTAGGTCCATCGCATACTGTGCTGCGTGCTGAGCGCGCTTCTCGGCTTCTGCCAGTGCTTCCTGACCAGCGGCCAACTGCCGGCTCTCCTCGGCCGTTTCACGCTCTTCGACTTCTTCCTTGAAATCGACAGTCAGCCTCGCGACCGCGTCTTCAGCCGCGTCGTGACGAACCCACGCTACGAACCCGAGAGCACCTACCCCGATCAACGCATAGCGCGTGACCGGGGAAGTGATGAAGCTGACGGCTGTGCTAATCACCGGCTCATATCCAGTCCGGTAGCCGCCTTCCGGACTCGCTCCTTCTTGATGAACTTGAAGTAGACCACAGCGCAAACGCCGGCTGCGATCAAGACAAACGGAGCCATTTCGCCCAGGGTTGAGAGGATCGGCTGAACCCTCCACCAGATGCTACTGGCGGTATCTGCTGCCGTTGCCGCCTGTTGGAGTGTCGAAGGTTCCTGCCCGCCAGAAAGCGCCCCAGCGCCGCCAAGCACGCCGGTGCCAACGGCCGTCCAACTCACAGCCTCTCCCCTATCGGCGCTCTTCACCGTCTCAGAGCCTACTCGGCGGAGGTCCGTAACGCTCGTTCGAGACCGGCCGGTCGACACAGGACGCGGCCGCCCTTGCTCCAGAGCTTTCCAGTCGTCCTCCTCGATCACGCCGTCAGTCGCGAGACCATTATTCGCCTGGAATGCGAGCACCGCAGCTCGTGTGTCTTGGCCGAAAATACCATCTACTCTGCCTGCGCCGTAGTTCAGAGCGTTTAGGGATTCCTGTAGGTGCTTGACTGCGAAACCGCGGTCATCGAAGCGTGTCACCGGATAGCGGCGAAACATGGAGTTCTGACCTGCCTGGAACCCATTGGTCCGCAGCGTTTCTTCGTACCCCTCGGCGAGCTTGGCGATCTGAGCTGCGCGATCCATTCCGTTCACGGACTGACGAGCCTTCCGGTAGTCACAGAGGTGGTTGTTGACGAAGCGCGTAAGCGGACGCCCGAACCACCCTTCCATCATGCCTCGAACGAGCACCGTAGCTGCCGGGACAGGCTGAAGCGCCGTATCGGGCGTCGTGTGAAAAGGATATCCGGTTTCACGCTCGGCTTCTTGGTAGTTGTCTTCCCAGGTGAGCTGCACGAAACCACGGCCGAACCAGTGCCTCCCGTTCTGATCAGCCCGCCAATACGGCGTTTTCACCCAGGACAGCTTTCCGTTCTGCCACGCGTGCTCCAGGCTCTGCACAGCCGCGACATCAGTCTTGGCTAGAGTCTCGCGAACGGGCTTCATTGTGAACGCAGTCTCGTGGTACGCAGTCGCGAGAATGTACGCGGTCTGAGTGAGCGAGCATCCGTTCTCTTCAGCAGTCCGCATGATAAGCCGGGTGTAACCCAGTTCGATATCCATCATAAGCTCCGCGAAACGGTTTTGATCCGCGAAACTTATAGCATGGGCTTTCGTTATAGTGGAGTCGATGCGCCGCTATAGATGACTTATTAGCGGACAACTATGGCCGTGATGGCAGAGCAGGTATCTTCGAAGGTCAGGGTCTGCCCCGGCGAGATCTGGCCGAAACGGAACTTGACAAACTCGTTTGATCGGGCGTCGCCTTCGTCTGCCAGATCGAGCGCCAATAGATCGGCATTGGGACTGAACGACGCCGTATTGACGGTTCCGACCGCCACGATGACGTAAGCCTGCCGTCCATCATCTGGGGGGGCCGTCACCGTAACGGAGCGCACAGCCTGCTCGGTCGTGACCACAGCTTGGTTGTCGAAGACTTCCAGCGGCTGTCCTGTGTCGGATATCGTGAAAACGGCAATGCCAACATCAGCCTGTCCGCTGAAGTCAAAGGCGACCTCTTTGGTCCCCGCTGTGGAGACCCGACCAGACCAGATAGCGCTGTAACCTTGGAAGCTGCTCCCTGCCTGGCGGGTGTTCAACAGCTCGGTCATGGCTACGCCGTCTAGGCGAGCTTCGCTCACGCCGGTGACCTGCGCGATGCCGTGGGTAATGACGATGGCGTTGTGATTATCTGTGATCACTGGGACTGCGAAGTTTCGAACCTCAGTTCCGCTCTCGCTGGAGTCTGCCGCGTCGATCTCGGTGAACTCGATCTGTAGCGGGTTACCCGCAAAAGAGGGAGCCGCTAGGTTGAGGAAGTTGGTGTCGGCCTCAAAGCTGTTGATGCTGTCGTAACGCCAGAAGATGGTATAGCCGAGCCAAGTCCCGGCTGTGTAGGGGCGGACGCAGTCGGCATAGGCTTCGGTCAGGACCTGGACAATCGGCCATTCGGGGCCGCCGTTGCGCGCGAGCCGGCAAATCTGATGCCAGTCCGACAGGCTCTCACGGATGCCGGCCCATACCTCACCTGGGTTACCTGGCGTGAACACCGCCTTACCACCGTAGAGGGCTTGGGCGTTGCCGGGCTCCAATTGCAAGCCGGCGTTGGTCTTGACGATTTCCACATCCCAGTTAGACCCGGTCAAGCGCCCGCGGACCAAATCTATTCTGTCGTTGAAGTCGTCAAGGTCTTTGAGCCCGATGTTGCGCATCCAAAGCCCATAGGCCACGCCACCCGCCACGATTATATCGAGCGGAAACGCCTCGCCGGTGGAACCGTCGTCAACTGGCGTCAGCACGTCTGCCGGCCGGGCCGGCAGCGCCACCGAGTTACCTGCTGCGTCGAACGCCTGCTCGCCTTCCCAGTAGAAATAGAACAGCATGTTGGGGGCTTCGGCATCCGGATGGCCGGTGCTGCAGATGAAGTGGATTCGGTCGCCATCTTGCGTCAGTGCGACATACGGCGCCCAACTGGAGGAGCCGCCGCTATTCTCTAAGAGAGTGACGCCCGCCGTCCATGTGGTCCCGTTATCGGTAGATTTGCTCCACAGAAAGTCACGGGGGCCGCCACCGTTCTCTTTGCCCCGATAGAAAAGATAGATCGTCCCGTCCGACATCTGTACCGGGTAGGGATAGCTAATCTCGGTCGCGGCTAGTTGCGGCTGCACATCCACCGGCGTGGAGAAGGACGTCCCGTCGTCGGTGCTGCGCATCAAGAACATATTATTGAAGTTATGATTGTTCTGAAACGACAGGACTGACCCATCCAGCAACTGCAACAGCGTGCCGTTGTTATGGTCGTCGGGGTCATTCACCAGGCCGGAAACATGACTTGCGATGGGCAGGCCGAACTGATCGAAAACATGCACCCGCGGGGTGCTGCCATCTATCGTCCCGGCCAGCATTCGACCGGAAGCAACCGGGAGCATCCGCGGCTCCTGCAGGAATAGCCAGGTCGCATCCTCGATCACGACGCCCGGCAGGGTGCTCTGAAAGATCGGGTCGGCCGGCACAACCTGGCCAGGAGCGCTCCACGCAGCCTCCGCCCTCACCCACGCGTCTACAGCCGCCCGCTGCGCTGGCGTCGCGTCGGCCCGCAGGATCGCGGCAGAGTGGAGGCCACCGTCGGTGACTGGGAGGTTTGAGGTTCCGAACGCGCCGAGTGCAAGTGGGCCGGAAGCGCCTACACTGCCGCCAGGAATTGGCGCGTTGTCAACGACGAGAACGCCATCAAGCCAGACGTCGCATGTGTTATCCGCGCGTCGCTGCACTGCTAGGTGATGGAGAACGTCTTTCTGGAATGCTGCAATCGGTTGAACCGAACCGGTGCCCAACTGCACGCCGTACGTATAGATGTAAAGACGGTTTCCCGGACTTCCGAAATCAGACAGCCGTGCGATGATACCGTCCGGACCTGGCCGCGCGTGGTAGCACATAGACAGGTAGGCGACGCCGTCGTCAAAGGTGTTGCTTAGGCTGGCCATGGCTCCGTTTGCGAGGCGCATGTACCGATAGGGGCCGGCGTCGCCCATGTTCGAGGGCTCGCTCCCACTGAAGTTCTGGAGCTGCCCGAAGCCGTTATCCGAAACAGGCTGCCAGTGGCGGACGCCTTCGTTCTCGCGCGCCGGGGCGTAAAGCCCTCGTCTCCACATGCTGTGCGTTTCGCGCGCTGACCAGAAAGCGCCCTCTATCGCGAGGGCGGCCAAGTCCAGCGGAACCGGCGCGGCCGTCGAAACCGGCTGGCTCATCGGGGCGACCACTTCTGGAATCGTCACATCGGGTGTGCCGGATTGGCTGACCCGGAGTGCATACCAAGGAATAGACATCAGGCTACGCTTCCGGCGCCGGTGTAGATCGCGTCGGCGGCCGTGCGGAAGCGGACGGTCCCGGCCCCGAATGCGGTTGCAACGGTGATGGTCCCGCCGGCGATCCCGTTGATCGAGATACCTGGGGGAAAGCTCACAGTCGCCGTTCCGCCAGCGTTGGTGACGCCGAACCAGTCCGTCGCTTGAAATAGCGCAGCGGGGACGTTGAGGGCGGAGGTAGCCGTCACGTCCAGCGCCTTGAACCTGTCATCCGCTGTCAGGTCCCTAGATGCGCCGACCAAGACGGTGGTGATACCTAGTGTTCCTGATCCGCCGCCTGCGCCGGCCGCTTCTACCCAAGCTCCGTCGCGTCGAACGTAGGATTTTCCATCCTGCGGAGCATCCGCGATCCCAGCTTGCAGCTTCACCCAGTCTGTTCCGTTGAATTGGTAGTTCGCGTCTTCATCGACGACGTAGAATATCATTCCAAGTGCGGGATCGAGGTAGACCCAAGCGTCAGGATCAGTCGACAGTCCCTCGCCCGACTTATCCCAGACCGCTACACGGTTAGGGTTCAACCCGTCATTTGACGGCACGATGTAAATGTCGCCGGCGGCTCCGGTTCCGGGTACTAAACTCTCACGGCTCTTGGCAGAGGCGTTGATAATGCCTACTGACGCCTTTCGCATGTTGCGGTTGTAGTCGTCACCCCAGTCGTTCGCTCCGAGATCGTGAAACGCCGTGAAAGCCGCTCCTGCGATAGCACGTTCGTTACCGTCCGCCATTCGCCTTACCTTCCGAAATTGAGGCCGAAGTTTCGGCCGAAGCCGCTGGCAATCGTCACTCTTTGCTCGTTATAGCCGAATGAATCGATACCGTCACGACGCGCTTTAAGGCGTACCAAAGCCAGATTGGCACCATCGAAGTCTTCGGGTATGAGAACCCTAGATGTCTCCCCTTCGGCAACTACGATCTGCCGAGTCACGGCGCCTGAGACTTGGTCAACGATCTCGATGACCGTCTCCTGACCTGCTTCTGGGGTAATGTTTGGATCGTCCCAACGGAGAACTTGGGAGTCCTCCATCACCCGGTTTCGATTGGCCCAGCTCACAGGGATCGTCGAAAGCTCTCTGGCATCCACATCGGCGAAGGCGATTCCGTTGATCGTTACGTTTGCGGGTCTCGTAGGAGCCCAAGCTCGGTCATTGATCGCGTATGGGTTAGGCGTCGCCGCCGCCAACGGAAACTGGCCGAGACTGGTTTGCGGAAGAATGTAATAGTCCACTACGTTGCTAGCAGCACGAACGGTTTCGTCCTCAACGATCATCGCCTCGTTTAGCCAGAAAACCTTGGTCCCCATCGACCAAGTTCGAGGAGCTGAATCGAGCATGCCGCGCAAGATCGTAATCTCAGTGTCGGTCAAGGCGGTCACCGTGACGATCTCTGCGCGTTCTTCGCCGAGATCGAGCCCAATGATCCCAAAGCCGCCAACCTCAGGACCGGCCCCCTGCCCCACTAGAGGGAGGATAGGCAGCACGCTTTGGACTTCAGCGTCCAATGAAGTAGGAAGCGTCGAGAACGCCGTGAACGAAAACTCGCCGAGAGACGCTAAGTTCGCGTTTCCAACCGCGTCGATTACTTCTGAGGCCGCGACAAAATCAGACGCGTCTTCCTGCTCAGAACCGACGATAACTGACACAAAGGCATCGGGGTACGCGACGTTCGAAAGATCGACACTCTCTAGGAAATTCGCCGCAAAGTAGTAGTTCATCGTCATCGGCAAGACAAAAGTCGGAGCCTCGGGTTCTTCCCGGATGTCCTCCAGCAAGGTATCGGGTGGCTCGGGGATTTCCGGCTCTTCAAAGCTGAAGATGTCTTGGATCAGCTCAATCTCGATTTCAGACTGCCCTGCCCGACCATAATTGACCCGCACCACGCGCATGATCAGCTCTTGCACGCCGTGTTTTGCCGACGTCAGCTTGATGCGGTCCACGGGCTTTCGCTGCCAAGCTCGACGGTCTACGAGGATCGTCGCCGTTGAAAGGGGAGCTGTTGCCGAAGAAAGGTCCCTGGCCAGCAGCTTTCGAGCC
>JBCCTF010000155.1:0-8862 GCA_039198765.1 Pseudomonadota bacterium | reverse complement strand
GACGGAGACGACGCGCTCCCCGTGAACGTGATCCAGCATCCGGGCGGTAGCCCGAAGCAACTTGGCATCCGCAACAACCTTGCTGCCAGGCTGACGGACAAGGACCTCGCCTACTTTACCGACACCGAAGGGGGCTCTTCAGGCTCACCCGTCTGCTCTGATGACTGGATCGTGCTCGCTCTCCATAAGGCGTCAACGACGGTGTTCGGGAAGCTGGAGTTTCAAGGAAAGAAGACAGCCTGGGTGAACGTGGGCACGCGCGTCGATCTGATCATCGAAGATCTGGAGAAAAATCACGCGGCATTGTGGTCGGCTATTGGCGCCGACATCCGTCGCTGACGGGCCGCTGACAATGGCCATCGTGCGCTCACTAGAGGCAGTCATGCTTGCCGACAGTCGGCCGGCCCTGCTGATCCGAGACGACCAGTTCTCGATCGACGCATTTGATGGATATTGGGGCGAAAAGCTCTCCGCAGCCCGGCAGCCGCTCGAGAGCGCCATCCGGGCCACTGGCGGGATCGAGACCTTGGACGAAACGGTCCCATTCGTCGGGACCGGTTTTCTGATCGAGCCCGCCCTTGTTGTGACGGCAGATTTCGTCGCCCGCGCGCTCCTTTCCAACGTCGACGGCTCGTTGACGGATGCATGGGTCAACTTTCGGGGAGAGGCCCATGACGATCGCGAGTCGCGTTATCGCATCACCGAGGTTCTTGACCTTGATGAACGCGCGCGCGTTGCCATCCTCCGGATCGACGCCGCATCCCATCGAGACCCATTGGAGATTGCGGACGGCGGTCCACGGCCCGAGATGGACCTTTGCGTCGTCAACTACGCATCAAACGACCTGCGCAACAAGGAAGCGCGCGTAATCGAGACTTTCGGCGAGCTGTTCAATATCAAGAGGTTGTCCCCCGGCAAAGTACTCGGGTTGGAGAGCAACGAGTTCAAGCACGACGCGAGCACCATCGGCGGTGCGTCCGGCTCGCCCGTCATCAATGTCGACGACCGTCTGCTGGGGATGCACATTGGCGGGCAATTCCTGAGCCACAACTCGGCGATCTACGGCAGCATCATCCGCCAGCGTCTTAACGCGGTGCTGTCGCAGCCGGCGCGACCGCAGGACCCAACCGCGGCGTCGGTGTTGTCCCGTGTCAGCGCATTGAAGGTGCCAGCTGGCAGCGCCGCGGACGATACGCCGCTGCGTGCGCTCGGGCAGACGGTCGACACGGTTGCGCAGCTCCGAGAGCGCCGCGAGATCTTCGGGATTGATGGAGTGATATAGATATACAGGGATGTTGTGGACGCGCGGCTGGTTGACGACCACCACATCCTTGTCCTGTTCGGCTCGCTGCCGCCGGAACTCATAAGCAGCATCTCCGGATCCGCGACGGGGCCAACGCTCAGCAAACTTCTCCTTCGGCTCCAGTACTTGGATGCGGCACTCTTCAAGCTTGGCGAGCATCTTCCATTTTACAACGTGCTCAAGACGGCCACCGTGATGACAGTCATCCCCGCCCAGATCGCGAAGTTTGAAGCCCACCTCGAGGTCGTTATCGCCGTTGAGCAAGAGCTATGGGGGAGCGGCTAACCCTGCAGCGGCGCGTCAGGCGTCGGCAATACGGGCGATGTAGTCGCTGAGTTTTTCCGCCACATCGCCCCAGCCCTTCGCGGCGACCAGGTACCGGCCCATCCCCAAGACTGTAGAAAGGGCGAATTCGTTGCCGTTACGTCGCCGCGGGCTGTTGAGCGCATATAGCGCAAGGATCAGGGGGTTCGCGGGCACAGGATCGTCCGGTAGCGTGCTGCGAAGCTGCGCGTCAAGGCCAGACAGCAGGACATCAACGTCCTGCGTGCGCTGTGCCATCCCGCCGAGGCGCAGAAGATCCGCGATGTCCCTGATTTCACTGGCGTCGAGCAGGGTGCTATCCACCGGCTCCGCAGGGTTCGGTAACGCGGGGGGAGCCAGCTGTAACTCGAGTACAGGCCCGATATCGTTGTCTTTTCCGACCTGATAACTCAGCGCTATCAGCCCCAGTACCGCCTCGCGCATGACGGGAGGGAGGTGGTTCGTCTTGTCGCGCACTACATCCTGAAAATCACGGTCCGGCTCGAGGAACAGCGTTGCATGGATCCGGGCTGTTATCTCGAAGAGAACTTCGGTCGTGAGCTTCGCGTCGGAATCACCCGGCGTTATTGGCGGACCCACCGGCGGTGGCAATATATTGGCCTTCGTTGGAATGTAATCCGCACTATGGGGCTGGTGCGAGCCTGTAAAAAGTGCGGACGTTTGCTCGCGGGTCGACCATAACTTCGTGGCCCAAATCGTCCTCAAACGAACGCGGCACATTTTCCAGGTTGTTGTACTCCTTCAGGAGTTCACCGGTCTCCGGCTCGAAGACCCGCCACACGACATCAAGCCGGCCCGTGAGCACCCGGGCGGTCAGCGCCTTGGCCAGCGCGCGAGCACCAGGAGGTCTTAGCGCATCGTAGAGCTCTTTGAAGTCGATGATGCGGGACGGACGGCGGCCGGCAAGGTCGGACAGAACCTCGTCGAGGCGGTCGCTCCAGTCGTCCTGCATCAGCTGCTCTGTCATGCTCGTCGTCTACCGCTTACTCGTTTCAAGGCCATCTTTGAGAAGGATATCAAGGATCGCCTCATAGTGGATAACATCTACCTGGCGCGAGACGGCAAATTCGTTGAGGACATCGGTCAGCTCAATCTTGATCACCGTCGGCGCCTCATCCTCGCCGGCCTCCTGCACCAGCCAGAAACCAACCCGGTCAGTCCGTACATCGGAGGATCTGCGGAACGCGTTCAGCCCATCGACAACATATTTGCTGTCGAGGAGACCGCGGTCAAGCGCACCCATGGAGAGTTCAAGGGTTGGGCCGTCCACTTCCGACAGCCTGCTGTGGCGCAGGCGAAAAGCGCCGGGCAGATCGTCGTGGAACGCCTTGTCGAATGCGTCGTCCTTGATCCGGCTCAGCGAGATTTCGCGCAAACCGTCCAGCGTGACCACGTCCGGCACGAGGCCGACCAGGGCGTGGGCCTCCGCCTGATACCCAAAGTTGCGTTTGTGGGAGCGGAGACGAACCTCGCACAACCCGCTTTCGCAAATGCGGATAACATTGACCG
Organism: Pseudomonadota bacterium; assembly: GCA_039198765.1. Classification (GTDB taxonomy): domain Bacteria; phylum Pseudomonadota; class Alphaproteobacteria; order Caulobacterales; family Parvularculaceae; genus Parvularcula. The sequence goes on along the minus strand of JBCCTF010000155.1, from coordinate 5,726 downwards.
CCTGGTAGGGCTCAGTCGCATAGATCCGCGCGAAACGGCTGCCGGGACGCTCTTCCTCGCCGACGAAGCGAACGGTCTGCCTGATTGTGCAGAACTTCATGACAAACGTTCGGTACTGCCCCCGCCGATCATATCGGATTTCGTAGAGACTGAGGTCCGCGTCGCCATCGGGGAGTAGAAACGCGTCAAGATCGGGCACGTCCCCCCGCGCACAAAATTTGGTCTTTGTCCAATCCGATTGGAAAAGGCGCTTCAGGACAGCCCGGTCTTTGACACCGTAGAGGAGGACATGCTGCGCGCCGTGCTCTTCCATCTCGCGATAGAAACGAATGAGTTCAGCCGCGGTCACGCGGCCATCCTGCATGGCCGGGCGCAGTCGCTTGTCGATCAGATCAGCCCAGTTATCGGCCGAATGCGGGATCGACCGCTCCTTAAGAAACGCTTCAAAATGGGCCCGGGTGCTGACGTCCGGAAGGCGCTTAACGGCACGCTCGATAGCATTCATGAGTCAATCCGAATTTTTGCCTAGCCGCGGTGAGGATCCCCCTCGCTTGAGCAGACTACACCTTAAACGTCAGGGCTTTGTTTCGACCAGGGATGAGCGCCTCCCGAGGCCCGCCGTGCGAAAACGGGCAACGCCACCTTCCATGGCAGCTACCGCCCCCGCGACCTACGTGTGTCGCGCTTCGCTCAAAGCCCTTGACGACCGTGACGCTCAGGTCGCTCCACCTCAGCCGTCTCTGAACAACCGGCGCACCTCACCGCGCCCCAGCATCTTGGCAAATCGTCGATAGTCCTGGTTCTCGCGCTGCCAGCGGCCCGCCACGATCGCTGGATGAACCGAGGCCTGCGCGGCAACAAGCTCGATGTCCCGCGGTGTTCGGATGGCATGACGATGTTGCGACCAGAGCCCCGCCGGTATCAGCGCGTCACTCGCACCCTCGTCCGCCTCCCGTTCGACCGCGTCCTCGCCGCGCATGTCGAGATCGTCGACAATGAGGGTTTTCTCGTTGAGGTGACGCCAGACGTGAACGCATTCGTGAAGCAAGGTGAACCAAAAATTGTCGACTCGGTCGTGACGCAACGTCAGCGCGATCACAGGCACTCCGTCCGCGCGGCGCATTGCGGCACCGTCGAGATAGGTCCCTGGGAGATGCGGTAGGGTGACGAGAGCAATGCCGTGTTCGGCCAACTGCTTCTGCGCAAGCTTCGGTCCTTCGGGTAAGGCGCTCAGCATTGCGAGATCGCGAAGGCTCGCCTGCGTCAGACGCCTCGGTTTCTTCGAGACCTTGCAACGCTCGGCCTTCATCAGAACGACCGCGCACCAGGCATCAAGCGCTGCTAGATCGGTCTTCGTATTTGTCCGCGCCGTCCGAGTCTTGCGCAACATTGCCGGCTCGGCGATCTTTGCGCCGATGCGTGCCCGGAAGTTCTCGTATGCCTCCCCAGACTTCATCGCGCCGAGCTCTACGAGCTTCTTGAGCGCCGGTTTGGATGGCGGCGGTAAATCTTCGTCCGCATTGTCTTCCGATGCGGCGATCAACGCGGATGCAGGAATACCCAGATGTTGATGGAGCGCCCGAATCATCTCGATGGAAAGCGAGCGGTTGCCAGACAACACCTCTGAGACCCGCGCCCGCGACCCAATAAAGGGTTCCAGGTCACGTGGCCGCAGCCCGAGCTGGTCCATCCTGAACCGTACTGCTTCGAGCGGGGTCGGGGTTGCATCACCGTACTGTTCGCGCTCCCATCGTTCGATAACCGCCTGGAGCAGCTCGAGCTCATCGAGCTCGTTCTCCTTTGTCGCCCCCATCAAAGATCGGGCACGCTCAAGTGCTTTCTCGTGCTCCGCCGGCGACCGAATTGGCGAGACCTTCATGGCCTCGCCTGGCGTCGACGAGCCCGCCGTGCTCGCACGACCTCTTCGACGAAGGCGTACTGCTGTCGAAAGTCGAAACTCACGCGAACTGCGTGGGAGGCACCACAATCGATGGTAACACTCCCGTGGTGGACGGTGGCTCCTGGGTAGGTCGCAGACACAGCTTCCATACTCTCCCAACACATTTCTCGCAGCTCGCAAATCAGTGCTTTTGCGGCGCCACTGGTCGAGGGCTCCGACAGAAGCGAGGATAGGCGACTTATCCCCATTGTCCTCATTCCGCCACCGCGAATCGATTATCTCGCTCCCATTTTTGAATCATTGTCTTGCGCTCACGTCAACGGCGTCCTAAATCGGCCGCAACAATGTGAACGATCCCATTATGGGAGCGTTCTGGGTGAGCTGCTGGCTTTATGTGCGACCGTTCAGAGGTCGAGAAGGGCATCTTTAATGACTGGTGAGACTTCACCGAATCTCGATCTCCTATTACTCGCGACGGTATTGCAGCTCGAATTGAGCGAGCGCGATCTGCGTGTAACCGACAAGCGCTACCATCACCTCGAGACCCATCTCCAGCGGCCTGAAAGTTCGGTAAGGCATTTGATGGGGACTGCCTCAGTCTACGCGCAAGGCTCGCGTGCGATCGGCGCCACAATCGTCCACGGCGTTGCTGATGAAGATCGTTTCGACCTCGACGCTGTGATCGAGCTTGCGATCCCGCCGCTATGGACCCCACGCAAGGCGCTGGATGAACTTCACACCTCTCTGCAGGGCTTCCCGGATGTACAAGAGATCGAGCGCTGTACGCGCTGCGTCCAGTTGCGCTTCGCCTTCATGCATCTCGACGTCACCGTGATGCGGCCCGGTGCTGCCCCCCGGCCAGAGCGCGTTGGAGAGATCTTCCATAGCCCGGATCGCGGCGCTGACGAGACCCACTGGGTCAACCCCTACGGCTTCGCCGAGTGGGTGAAGGCGAGGGCCGTTCCCCCCAGCGTCTCGTTCCACACCGCGGCGAACGATCTGCGTCGCAGCCTCGGCGTAGCGGACCGCTTCGTTGATACGATTCCGTCCTTAATGTACGCGGTGCGCGCAGAGACGCAGAACCTACCTGCGCCCCTCGATCCAATTCGCGACTCCTGGCAGATCATCGCGCTCAAACTGATGAAGCGCTACCTGAATCTGCGCTATGCGAATCGCAGTGAGAAACGGCCGATCTCGGTCTACCTATCGAAGATTGCGGTTGAGGTGCCGTTGAATCGCCATGGCATCTGCTCGCAGCTAGAAGGCTTCGCCGTAGAACTCGACCGGCGGATCGCTATCGCCGTGGATGAGGGTTGCTGGCCGGAGGAGCGCAACCCTGTGTACCCGGAAGAGAATTTCAATGATCGCTGGCCCAGAGACGTTGCTGCGATGCGGCTCTTCCGCGACGACCTCCGCCATCTTTGCGGCGAGCTGCGCCGCGCCCGGCAGTCGGCGGTGGCGGAGATCCAGTCAATCTTCGACGGTCTATTCGGTGAGCGTGTGAGTGCCGCGGCTATCCGCACCTACGCCGACAATCTCCCCAGTGTTCCCCGGAAGCCCAGCTACGAACATGGAAAGGGCTTTGTGGTCGCGCCGGCGGTGCTGCGACCTGTAACCGAGCAGACGACCACGTCTCGTGTTTCAAGAGCGCCTGCCCACACGTTCCACCCCAGGCGGCTAAAGCGATGACCGGGAGCCGGAAAGACCGGAAGGCTGGGGTCCAGCTGAAGCGGATGTCGAATCGTTGGCCTTACCTCCGACCGCGCGTCTTGGAGACCCGTCACATCCTCCTCTGGGTTGGGCCGCTCCGCGGCTTCGCAATGGAATACCAGGTGCAGGTGCAGTGGGATTTCATAACCGTCGGCGCCGTGCCCGTCGTTTTTATCCTTGCACCGAAGATCGCACCGCGACCCGGCACGGACTTCGTTGAACTTCCGCACCTCTTATACAATGCAGAGCGGCCAGAGGAGTCCGGACTTTGCTTGTTCGATCCCGATGATCGGCAATGGGACGGTTCGAAGTTCATCGCCGACACCATCGTTCCCTGGGCCTCCGAGTGGTTGCATCACTACGAATTTTGGCAACTTGACGGCGTTTGGAGGGGCGCAAACGCGCCGGGACCGATCTCCGTAGGGGAGATGATCCGTCTGGAGGAGGTGGGTGATGTCGAGGGGGCGTAGTCCGAGCCAGAACACGCGCTTAATCGTGTGGGGCAGGGCTGCAGGGCGGTGTCAGTACACCAACTGCGGCGAGCGTTTGGACCAAGATCTGGTTTCTGGTGAGCTCAGCAAGAATTTCGCTGATCTCGCCCATAACATCGCCTCGTCGCCAAATGGCGCCCGCGGTCACTCTAATCAGTCCCACGAGCTCGCCGACGATCCCGACAACATCCTGTTGCTATGTGGCAAGCACCACAGAGAGATCGACGATCGTCAGAAAACGGGAACGTATTGCGTCGAAGCCGTGCGAGCGATGAAGCGTGCAAGTGAACGCCGTATCGACAAGCTCCTATCGAACCCGGCGGCGCCTGCCACGCATATCTTGCGGATGAGCGCGACGGTCGGCGACAACGAGACCGCCATCCCACTGAAAGAGTGTATTGACGCCGTCGTTCCCACGTTCACGCTGACGGACGGACAAGCGATCGACATCAAGCTTCGCGGGATGGAGCACAAAGACAGCGATAGCGACTACTACCCGATCGAGATAGTGAACCTGCGTAGGCGCTTTGAGCGCGAGATCCGTGGACGGTTTGAAGCAGGCGAGATGCAGCATCTCGCCGTGTTTGCCTTCGCCCCGATTCCCATTCTCATGGAGCTCGGTCGTCTTGTTTCCGATCTTTCGGAGGCGACCGTCTACGGGCGCCATCGCGAGCCATCGCCAAGTTGGACGTGGCCAAACGACGCCCCGCCGTTAACCTTCAGCAAGAGCCGTGGACATGCTGGACCAAGCCGTGTGGCCTTGAAATTGTCGATCACGGCGGAAGTTGGCGACAATAGGGTCAGCCCTGTGTTCGGCGGCGATGAAGTCTCAATTTGGGAGATTAGGAGTGATCGACTGGGTAGCAGTGCGCTGCGGAACGGAGCCGATCTTGGCCGGTTTCGCCGGTTGGTTGGAGAAATACTTGATGAGATCAGGTTGCAGCATGGCTCAGAAATCGATCTCTCGATCTTCCCAGCTATACCTATACCTTGCGCGGTCGAGTTCGGCCGTGTGTGGCAACCTAAGGCTCACCCTGCCTTCAACGTTTATGACGAAACGCCAGGCCACGGGTTCGTTCTCCGCCACCGGATCGAGCCGGGGAAGGCGGCACCTTAAAACGAGAAGGTTGCGCCGAAAACTCTAAGGCCCATTTGGCGGATCCAGATCAGGGCTCATCCGCGGTCAATGTCCGCTCTTAGTTTGTGTTTATGGACCGAAACAGGTCGGCTTAGGGTCGGACGGAGCCCCGGCCGGACAGCTCGGTCTACAAGCGAGAGCCGACGCGTGAAGGTCCGCTTCGTAGAATTGCGGGTTGGTGGGTAGAGGCCGGCTCTGGGTCACGATTGAGCCTTTGCCTAGAAAGCAATCGGTGTCGTTGGGCCCGTGCTCTACCCGGTTCTTCACGGCTTTCCGGATAGTCTGCGCAACCTGATTTCGGCACGTTCTACCCGTCCAGCGGCCTTCGGCCCAGCTCCAGTCGGACGGATAGACCAACGTGACAAAGCCACGACCCTTGTTGCCGACCACGGCTCGGCGGCGCACAGCGATGCTGCGCACCGCGATGGGCCCTGCCATCGAAATGGCTCTCGCCGACGACGATGTCGTCGAGGTGATGGCCAACCCG
>JBCCTF010000154.1:0-8874 GCA_039198765.1 Pseudomonadota bacterium | reverse complement strand
TGTGCGTCAGGCGGCAAAGTAATCCTGCAGCGGCTTGACCTCCAGATTGCCGGCTGTCAGCGCCGCAATCGCCCGGGCAGCAGCAGCGGCACCGGACATTGTCGTGTAGTAGGGCGGGATCGAAGTTCCTCTCCTCGGCCATCCGGCGATGACACCGCCCGCAGCGGCGCGGTTGGCGATCAAGCAGAAGATCAAGCTGATCCCTCTTCAAATGACGCGTGTCCCGGGAGCCCGGTTTGTTTGCACTGTGCATGACCCTCTGGATCCAGAAGGTCTGAGCACGGAGGAACTGACGGAGAAGATCAACAACGTTCTCGGAGACTTCATCCTCGCCCGCCCCGAGCAATGGCTCTGGTTCCACCGCCGCTGGCCCAAAGAACTGACTCCTGAGTAAGCTGTCATCTCTCCCTTGGGAGAGATCGAAATCTACGATTACGAGTGAGGGCCAAGACAAAGCCAGAACACCCTCACCCGCTCGCGGAACCGCTCGCTGGCCTCTCCCAAGGGAGAGGCTAGTCGAACATGGCGAGGAGTTTGATCGCGACTTTGTTGAACGGCGTGAACAGTTTGTCGAAGCTGTAGGTGTCCGCTGCAGCTTTCGAAATTTCACCAAGCGTCGGGTACGGAGAAATCATCGCGTCGAAGGCCGAGATCTTCATGCCGTTGGCGATGGCGAAGGCAAACTGCTGGATCACTTCACCGGCATGGTCACCGACAACGTCAGCACCCAGAATTTTCCCGTTCTTCGCCACCAGCACCTTCAGAAGGCCATCGGTCTCGCCTTCAGCGTTAGCACGGTCATTGTCGCCAAAGGGGGCACGGACGACTTCGTATTTGATGCCGCGCTCCTTCACCTGCGCTTCGGTCAAACCGACATGCGCCAGCTCAGGCTCCGTATACGTCACCCACGGCACGATGTCCGGGTTGAACTCTTTGCTGAGGAACTTCAGGAGGATGTTGTTCAGCGCAATCCGCCCCTGGGCACCGGCGACATGGGTGAACTGCAAGCCGCCGTTCACGTCCCCGACTGCGTAAATGCGCTTGTTGGAGGTTTCGAGCTTACCATTCACCTTGATGCCGCGCTCCGTATACTGAACGCTCGCTTCCTCAAGACCAAGGCTAGCTACGTTCGGCTTCCGGCCAAGAGCGACGAGAAGCTGGTCACCGGTGATCGCCGTCTTCTCACCATCGGCCGTCTCGGCCATCACGGTGATCGCGCGACCATCCTGGCGCACACTTTGCGCGGTGAGGCCTTCGCGGATGTCGATGCCGTTCTTGATCAGCCGCTGGCGGACCACGTCGACCATCTCAGGGTCGTCCTTCCCGAAGACTTGACCGCGCTCGATCAGCGTCACTTTCGATCCAAGCAGGCGGTGGGCTTGCGCCATCTCGGCACCGATGGGACCACCGCCGAGCACAATCAGATGCTCAGGCTGGAAGGTCTGACTGAACACCGTCTCATTCGTCAGGTAGCTGACTTCGGCGAGGCCGGGGATCGGCGGCACCAGGGCGGAGGACCCTGTCGCAATCACGAAATGCTTCGCGATGATCCGCGTATCCCCGGCCACGACCTCACGCGGGCCGACGAATCGGCCCCGGGCTTTGATCGTGTCCACGTTGAACTCTTCTTTCATGCGCTCGGCGCTGTCGTGGTGCGCCAGATCGCTGATGACCTTGGCCACACGGTCGATCACCGCGAGGAAATCCACCTCGGGATCCGACGCCCGCACCCCGAATCGCGCCGCGTCGCGCACGGTTTGAGCGACTTTGGCACTGGCGATCAGCGCTTTAGACGGCACGCAGCCATAGTTCAGGCAGTCCCCGCCCATTTTATCCGCTTCAAGCAGCACGGTTTTCCGGCCCAGCGCCCCTGCGCCGCCCGCTGCGGTCAGGCCAGCCGATCCCGCGCCGATAACGCAGACATCGACCTTCAAAGTCTTTGTGATTTCAGGTTCTTGGGCGATAGCGTTGGCGCTTGAGGCGTCTGCCATGGTGCTCTCCAGTGATTTTTAGAAAAAGACGCGTTGACCGCGCGGGGTTCTTTCGATTATTGGCCCCGTTCCGAAACAACGAAAGCCGGTGAAGACCGATGAAACGTACGTTCCAGCCCAGCAACCTGAAGCGGAAGCGCCGCCACGGCTACTTTGCGCGGAAAAGCACGGTCGGTGGTCGGAAAGTGCTCGCTGCACGCCGGTCCAAAGGCCGTAAGAGCCTGTCGGCATAGCCGAGGCTCTTCCTCTTCCGATTGACACTTTAAAGAGGCGCGCGGACTTCGTTCGCGCGCGTCGTGGTGTTCGTATCGTCAGGCCTTCGTTCACGTTGCAAGCACTCCCTAATGATCAGGGGTTCGTACGGGTCGGCCTGACCGTTACCAAAAAGCTTGGCAACGCAGTTTTGCGGAACAGAACCAAACGGCGGCTGCGTGCTGCGATCCGTGAGGTCGCCCCCCTCGCCGTTCGGCCCTCCTATGACTATGTGATCATAGCGCGGCACAGGGCGAGGACATCGCCATGGCCCGTGCTGCTTGACGAGCTTCGCGGCGCCCTCCTAGAGGCTCGCGAAGGTTAAATGGTGCCGCTTTGCGCGGTGCCCCAGTGTATCGGATCGGCTCCCCGCCGGTCTGCCAAGGGAAGTCCTCTTCATGGAACGTAACTTCGTCGCCTTCCTCGCGATCGCCCTGCTCATATTCATCGGCTGGGACGTGATGGTGGAAGGACCGCAGCGCAAAGCCGCCGCCGAAGCACGCGCTGCTGCCGCTGAAGCCGCAGCGCTGGCCGCACCTGACCAGTCGATCGACGGTGGTGGTGGCCTACGCATTGAGAACGCAGGCTTCACCGGCTCTGTGTCACGCGACGAGGCTCTGAAAGAAGCGCCTGCCCGGATCAGCATCGAGACCGAGACGATGACTGGGTCGCTCAACCTGCGCGGCGCAACGCTCGACGACATTAAGCTGAAGAATTACCGCGAGACGGTGGATGACGAGAGCCCGATGGTCACCGTCCTCAGCCCCCGCGGCGCGGCGGACAGCACTTACATCCGCAACGGCATCATCGTGAACGGCGCCAATGACGAGACCGCCGTCTGGAGCGCGCCAGCGAACGCTATGCTGACCTCTGACAGCCCGGTGACCCTGACCCGCCAGGAAGGCTCGGTCACCCATGAGATGATCATCACAGTCGATGACAAGTTCATGTTCACGACCGAGCACAAGGTCACCAACGGCGGCGCGGAGAACGCAGCGATCCTGCCCTACGGCTTTGCGATGCAGCGCAACGTGCCCGCGGACCTCACCAACTTCATGGTGCTGTTCGAAGGCATCCAGGGCGTCACCGACGGCAAGCTGCACTCGCGGAAGTACAAGAAGCTCGACAAAGCGAAGAACACGATCATCGAGCAAGGCATCGGCGGCTGGACCGGCGTCACGGATAAGTACTGGCTAGCCGCAGCGATCCCGCCGCAAGACCGCAACTTCGAATTGAAGCTGCAGCGCGTCACCCAAGCACAAGCCCCGTCTTATCGCGCGAGCTATCAGCTCGACGGTTTCTACCTCGAGCCTGGTCAATCCACGACTGTGACCTCACGCATGTTCGCCGGTGCGAAAGTGGTGGAGACCCTCCGCGACTACGAAAAAGACCTGGGCATCTCGAGCTTCGACAAAGCCGTCGACTGGGGGATGTTCTTCTTCCTCACACGTCCTATTCACGCCGGGCTGCATTTCTTTGGCGGCATGACCGGCAACTTCGGCGTCGCCATTCTGCTGCTCACCCTGGTGATCAAGGCGATCCTCTTCCCCCTCGCCAACGCAAGCTACCGCTCGATGGCGGGTATGCGGAAGATCGGTCCTGAGATGAAACGCATCCAGGAGCGCTTCAAAGACGATAAGATGAAGCAGCAGCAGGAGGTCATGGCCCTCTACAAGAAGCACAAGATCAACCCCGCTGCGGGTTGTCTGCCGGTGCTCTTGCAGATGCCGATCTTCTTCGCGCTCTACAAAACGCTCTTCACCACCATCGAGATGCGGCACGAGCGGTTCCTCTACATCCCCGACCTGGCGGAGCAGGACCCGACGACGATCTTTAACCTGTTCGGCCTCCTGCCCTTCGACCCGACATTGGTGCCGGTGATTGGCGCGTTCCTCGGCCTTGGAATCCTGCCGCTCCTTATGGGCGCAGCGATGTGGGTGCAGACGAAGCTCAATCCTCCGCCCACGGATCCTATCCAGGCACAAGTGTTCGGCCTCTTGCCGCTGATCTTCATGTTCATCTTCGCGCCGTTCGCCGCGGGCCTCGTGCTCTACTGGTTCTGGAACACGTTCCTCGGCGTGGTGCAGCAATACTTCATCATGAAGCGCGCCGGGGCCGACGTGGACCTGATCGGCAACATCAAGAGCACGTTCTCCAAGTCGAGCCCCACGGGCAGCGCAGCGGCAAACGACTAGGCACGCCTATCCGTCATCCCGGCCTCGAGCCGGGATCCATCAGACAAAATAGAACGCGAAGCGTGCGCTTCGCGTTTGATGGATCCCGGATAAACGCTGCGCGTTTTCCGGGATGACGTTAGTCCTAGAAAGCTAGGTACAGAACAAGGCTATTTTCTGCGCCGTGCGATGAACCCAGCCGCCAGCGGCGCAAACAGAAGCGCTGCAGCAGGAACTGGCACCTCGCCTGCGTTCACATCGAGCGAGACGTTGTCGACGCCCATGGTGAAGAAGCCTTGGTTATCCGTCTGACCAAACCGAAGGACTACTGATGTCAGACCGGACAACACTCCGGACACGTCAACGCTGAAGCTGGAATAGCCGCCAGGTCCGTTGAACAGCGCGCCGGTCACCGTAGGCGCCACAATACTGGCGAGAATATCGCCTGGGTTGGTGCTGAACGGATCAGCGCCAGCGACCAGAATATCGACCCGCGCGTGCTGGTTCGGTGTTCCCGTATGGTCCAACGTGCCGTTGTCGATGAGACCCACATCCGTGTTCGCAAAGAAATCGAAGCTGAGAATCGCCGATGTGATCCCGGTGGGAAGCGCCACGGTCTGAGTCAGGCTGTAGGTGCCTGGGCCACTTTGCCCGGTCACCGCCTGGAAGGCACCGTCGGTAGCACCCGGGAGCGGTGCGCCGCTGTCAGGCGCCGTAGGACCGTTGGTGACGACCAGCGAGCCATTGGAATTGTTCGCAACACTCGTTGTCCAACCGCTGAAATCGCCTGTCTCAAAGCTGCCGTTGACGACGAGCTCAGCCGCCTGAGCGCTGGCGATACCCATCGCTACAGTGGCGAAAAGAACTGAAATTGCTTGCTTTTTCATAAGCACCCCGCAAGTTACACGCCCGAACGTCTAAAATTAGGGGCAATCTGTCAATCTTAGTTAACGGAGCCTAACCCTGCCACGGGGTCTCTGGTGCTAGCGCGATCGCTCCCGAAGACGCATCGACAGGGCAGCGACAGGCAAAAAGAGCACCGCGCCGAACTGCAGCGTCCGCTGAGAAGACGATGTCCGTATCGAACCCAGCAGGGAAAAGGCCAGCAATGTCAGTTGCTCAACATTCGAACGTACAGAGCTCACCCCAAGCTGCTCCAAAGCTGTTGGAAGTTCACCCGTAACGCGCGAGATGTGCAAATCGGCCAGGCCGACGTGGTCTACTCCCGCGGCGCGCCGAATTGTTCCGCCCAGGCCTCAACGTCGCTGTCTTCGATCTTCTTGAAGAGCACGCCTGGGGCTTCGAACGTCTTCCCAGCCTCCAGGCGATCGAGCAAAGCCCCCTCGCCCGGCCAACCGAGCGCCCCCGTTCCGAAAATGTCTGCGAGCTTCTCAGCAGTATGCGGAACAACGGGCGCAGAGAGCTGCGCGTAGAGCGGGATCAGGTTCAGCGCCGTGCGGACGATCATGCCCGCTTTTTCCTGGTCTTCTTTGAAAACTGCCCACGGCGCGGCGCCTTGCAGATACTCGTTGCCAAGCACCCAAATAGCGCGCAGCTCGGCGAACGCTTTCCGGAATTCCATAGCCTCAAGGAAGCCTTCGTAGGCGGTGATCCGCTCACGGAGCGCTTTCTCCAGCGCCTCTTCGTCCGCGCCAGGCGTGCCGCCTGAAGGGACAACGCCGTCGAACTTGGAGCCTGCGAACCGGACGATGCGGTTGACGAAATTGCCCAGGACATCGGCGAGGTCTTTGTTCACCGTCTGCTGGAACGTCTCCAGCGTGAACGCCGTATCATCCGACTCCGGAGCATTCGCCATCAGGTACCAACGCCACAGGTCCGGCGGCAGGATGTCCAGCGCCTGATCCATGAAGATGCCGCGGTTCTCTGACGTTGAGAACTTGCCGCCATACCAGGTGAGCCAGTTGAGGCTCTTCAGCGTATCAACCTTCTTCCAAGGCTCGCGGCTGCCGATCTGCGTGCAGGGGAAGCTCACCGTGTGGAAGGCGACGTTGTCCTTGCCCATGAACTGGACATAGCGGACATCATCCGCGCCTTCATCCTCACGCCACCACTTGCGATAGTCCGCACCCAGATATTCCTCGGTTGCCGCGATGTAGGCGATGGGTGCATCGAACCAGACGTAGAACACCTTGCCAGGCAAGCCCGGAACTGGGACGCCCCATTTCAGGTCGCGCGTAATGGACCGATCGCGCAGGCCTTCGTCGAGCCACTTGAACGCGATTGAGCGGGTCAGCACCGGCCAGTCGGGATGTCCCTCAATGAACGACCGCACCTCGCCCTCGAGCTTCGATTGGAGAAGGTGCAAGTGCGTGGTCTTACGGCGCTCAAGATCTTTTGAGCCAGAAAGCGCGGAGTACGGATCAATAAGGTCCGTCGGATCCAGCAGCTTCCCGCAATTGTCGCACTGGTCGCCGCGAGCCTTTTCATAGCCGCAGTTCGGGCACGTGCCCTCAACATAGCGGTCAGGCAAAAAACGTCCGTCGGCGTTGGAGTAGACCTGCTCCTCCTCCACCTCAGCGATGAAGCCGTTCTCTTTGAGCACCTCAGCAAAATGCTGCGTAAGCTGATGGTTCTGCGGTGAGGACGATCGGCCGAAGTGATCGAAACTCAGACCGAACGCATCGCCCGCAGCCTTCTGCTTGTCATGCTGTTCAGCGCAGTAGGTCTCAACATCCTGCTCGGCGGCAAGTGCAGCCAACTCCGCAGGCGTACCATGCTCATCGGTCGCGCAGATTGCCAGCACCTCATGCCCTCGCGCCCGGCAGTACCGCGCGTAAACATCGGCAGGCAGCATCGAACCCACCAGGTTTCCCAGGTGCTTGATACCGTTGATGTAGGGCAGCGCGGAGGTGATCAGAATGCGGGCCATGGCTCTCTCTTCGGATGAGCCGACCTGATGCCCGCAAACGTGCTGCGGAGCAACGCTCGTGAGTGACTAGCGACGATCCCCAGGCCGCGGCGTAACGCCAGGGCCGGAAAGAAGGTAATTCACGCCGAAAAACGCACTGTAGCGTGTGGATGGTCCAATAATCGGGCTGTCCGTCACCTCGGTGGGAAGGAAATCAGCACGCGCCTGGCCTGCGAGCTGAAGCCTGCGGCTTAGGCGAAAGCGCCCTTCCAAGCCCGCGTAGGGAATAAAGGCCTCTTCGCCGAAATAGGTTGGGCGATCGGAAACCGTGCCATTGCCCCGCGAGACCCCAGTGCGCGCCTCGCCAGTGCGCACGCCATAATAGTAGTTGATGATGTTCTGAGACTGGTAGGACACACCCAACGTCGGGCGGAGCGAAGCGATACGACCGTTCGCCACCTCGTAGTTGGCCTGCAGATTGATCTGATAGCCGTCGTGTTGCCCCGCAACATCGACGAACGCGCCGCCGCGAACGCGAAGACGATCCCAACGCTTCTGGGCGCGCATGCCGAGCTCCAACGTTCCGTTCCGGCCCTCCATGCCTTCTAGGAACGGGCTGTCATCTGCATCATACGCTTGGAAACGAAACCGGGTTTCCGCTGATAACTGCACACCGAGAGGACGCCAGAAACGGTACGACACGTTGGGCCCACCAACGGTCAAGTTGTTCTTATTGTAAGCAAAAAACGGAATCGGAAGGACCCGGTTGTCGAGACCCACATACGGCTCTGCGTTGAAAACGCCAGCAAGGCCGACCGAGAGGATCGTCATCTGCTTATAGCGCTCGATTTCCTCAGGCGTCTGCGCCGACGCACCCGCGCTGACCGCCACACAAAGGCTCGCTAGCGCGCTGAGCAGCGCGTGCGGTGCTCTTCTCATGCGAACCTCTCCCAAGGACATCCCATCACACATCTTGATACATGGCGTGATCTGCTACGAAGCGCCACCCAATTTCAGGTTCCGCGGAAATCCTTTCGGCACTGTGGTTCCCGCGCCACCTCTTTTACCGATCCATTTTTTCCACGTTGGCTCAGTCTGTTCGCGCCCAGCTTTGTCGATCCAGGTGAGGCCCTCCTTCATGTCCACCAGCTTAGCATCCGTCAATGTGCCTTTGGTTGAGCGTTGAAGGATCACACCTTTACCCCTGGTCATGGTGGGAAGTTCCGCTGCGGGAAAGATCAGGAGCTTTCGGCCGGAGGAGACCGCGGCCACGAAATCCTTCTCTCCCGGCGTCTTGGGCAACGGCCTCGCGACCACCAGTTCAGCACCTTCGGCGAGGTTCAGGAGCTGTTTGCCCTTCCTTGTGTTCGCCGAGGTGTCCTCCTCCTTGATGAAAAGGCCGTGACCTGCGGTGGAGACCAGGAGGAAGGTGCGCCCTTCCCCTGCGATGACCACCTGCACCGGCTCCTCGCCAGGGCCAAGGTCGAGGATGATGCGGATCGGCTCACCGTTACCCCGCCCGCCGGGCAGATCAGCGACGGCGAGGGTGTAGCTTTTGCCGTTGGTAGCGAAGAGGGTGAGCTTGTCC
>JBCCTF010000153.1:0-8912 GCA_039198765.1 Pseudomonadota bacterium | reverse complement strand
GTAGAGGCGTTCTACGAGAAGATTCATGGCGGCCGAAATGTTCAATGGGGCCGTGGTATTCTCCCATATTTCAGAGTGTCGGTGTTGATTTTGACCACGAAGGCATGAGTCGACGATCAGGACAGATAAAGAGACTAAATTCCGGGCGCGAAGACTACATTCTCTTGGCATTCTTTATCTATATAAGAAGAACAGACGATACGAAATGTAAGGAAGAATTCCAGCGTATTGAAACCGCGACTAGTAACTGCTTAGTTGAAGAGAAGTGGAGATCCAATGATGGGTCTCCGCCCGACATGCTAACCGGCCGTCGAATGCCTCGTGCACAGGCTGACACGGCACAGCGACAACCGCTTACCCTGAGCGCGCCGCTCTTCCGGTTGCCGGACAGCCATCAGAGCGGCCGCGAAGAGGTGTTGAGCGCCAAGGCGCGGCTCATGGAGACGGCATCAGAGAAGCAGCCGAGTACGATTGCTTTGGTTGGCATGGGCGGCAACGGAAAGACGGCGGTCGCCGAGGAGATCTCTTCGGACCCAAAGATCCGAGAGGCATTTCCGGGGGGCGTTCTCTGGCTCGGCTTCGGTTTAGACGCTTCGTTCACGATCGCCCGTGCCGTCAGCGAAGGCCTAGCGAAGGCCGGTGTATCGACGAAGGACTTGGATTTGTCGAGCGACCAGATGGCGCTCCAGGCGCTCCGCGAGGGTCTCGACGGGCAGCCCGTGCTGGTCGTGCACGATGACATATGGCGCGCACAGCAGCTGCCCGAATTGCCGGTGCAGTGCACGCGCCTGATCACAACGCGTGTCAACCAGATCGCAGGGGAGGACAAAGCGCCGATCTCTGTTGGGCGCTTGCCAGAGACGGCGGCGCATCGCCTCTTGGCGCACAAAATCAGGTTCGAGGACGAACACAGTGCTCAGCGGCTTGGACAGCTGGCGTCAAGTCTGCGCGGCTGGACGCTGCTACTGCGTCTGGTGAACGACGAACTGCGCGCTGCGCAGGACAACGGTCAGCCGCTCGCGAAGACGCTCGACGACTTCGAAGCGTTCGTCGACGCTCAGGACATCTCGGCACTCGATCAGGCCCATGGCGGGCATGAAGCTCAGGAACTTCGCCGGATCGCCGTGCGGTTCTGTCTTGATTACGGCTTCGACGCGCTAGGCGAGAACGAGCGGCGCGTGTTCTACAATCTCGGCATCGTTCCTCAGGGCACTGAGATGCCAGTCGACGCCGCCTGCGACTTCGCCCGACATGCCACGGGTGTCAGCGGCCTTCGCGCGAAGACGTTGCTCAAGCAGTTCTCCGGGCGATCCATCTTTCGCGACTTTGATTGGGAGGCGGAAACCTTCCGGATGCATGATGAGTTCTGGGCATTCTTCCGGACGGTTGTTGAACAGGAAGGGCGCTGGGTCGATCTTCATGGCGCGATGTTGAGCGCGCTCGGCGAGCACTGCACGGGCGCGTGGTCGACGCTGAAGCAAGACCACAAATACGGGTGGAAACAACTCCTATACCACCTTCGCGAGAGCGGAGGCCGCGCTGAAATTGATGAATTGCGAACCGACTACTGCTGGTTAAGAGCAAAGCTAAGGGCCATCGGCGCGCAAGAATTGCACAGTTCCTTCTCCGTGCAGCCAAAAAGTTCCGACGTCGAGAAAGTCGGACGGGCGATCGCACTGTCGTTGTCGGTGATTTCGAAACGGAAAGAGGCCTTTGCCCTGCAGATTTATGGCCGGCTTGGGCACGAGGCTTCTGGAAGCGCCATCGGAATTTGCGAACAGGCGCGGAAGGACGTCGACTTCTACCCAATACCCTCGAAGCCGCATCTCCTACCTCTGGGTGCCGAGAGGATCCGGCTCGAAGGTCACGGCCAAACGGTTACGAGCGCGATCTTCTCACCTGATGGCACGCGCGCTCTCACCGCCTCCGAAGACGGCACGGCACGGCTGTGGGATGTCGCGAGGGGCAAAGAGATCTGGTCCTTCAACGGACATGGCGACTGGGTGCAGAGCGCGGTGTTCTCATCTGATGGCACCAAAGTGCTCACCGCCTCTGAGGACGGCACGGCGCGGCTCTGGGATGTCAAGATGGGCACGGAAATCATGTCCTTCGATGGTCATCATAATGAGGTGTCGAGTGCAGTGTTCTCTCCCGATGACGCCAGCATTCTCACCGCCTCCCACGACCACACGGCGCGGCTGTGGGATGCCGAGACGGGCAAGCAGCTCCGCCTCTTCGACGGTCATCGTCTCGCAGTGACGAGCGCGGTGTTCTCTGCTGATAGCACCCGTGTGCTCACTGCCTCCGATGACGGCACTGCGCGACTCTGGGATGGTGAGACTGGCAGGCAGCTCCGGCTCTTCCTTGGGCATGGTGAAGCGGTGAAGAGCGCGGTGTTCTCGCCTGATGGCACGCGCGCTCTCACCACCTCCGAAGACGGCACGGCACGGCTCTGGGATGTTGCGAGGGGCAAGCAGATCCGGTCCTTCAACGGGCATGGCGATTGGGTGCAGAGCGCGGTGTTTTCACCTGATGGCACCAAAGTGCTCACCGCCTCGCTCGACTGTACAGCCGGGCTTTGGGATCTTGGGACTGGTGCAGAGATCTGGCGCTTTGAAGGTCATGGCCGACCAGTGACGAGCGCTGTATTCTCTTCCGATGGCGCCCGCGTGCTCACCGCCTCCTCGGACCGCACTGCGCGAGTCTGGGATATAGATGCGGGCATGAAAAGCAGTTCCTTCGAACGTCATGGCGACGTTGTGAGAAGTGCGGTTTTCTCTCGCGTTGGCACCGAAGTGCTGACCAGCTCCTGGGACCATACTGCGCGGCTGTGGGACGCCGAGACGGGCAAGGAGATCTTACGCTGTGAAGGTCACAGCGACTTTTTGACAAGTGCGGTGTTCTCTCCCGATGGCACCCGCGTCCTCACCGCGTCTCAGGATTCCACAGCGCGCCTCTGGGATGCTGAGGCTGGCACGGAGGTCCAGCGCTTCGAAGGTCATGCAGCCTGGGTGGTGAGTGCTGTGCTCTCTCGTGACAGTACTCGAGTACTCACCGCCGCCTGGGACCACACTGCACGGCTGTGGGAAACCGAGACGGGCACGGAGGTGTCAAGGTTCGAAGGTCATGGCGCCGCGGTGTCGAGTGCGGTGTTCTCTCCCGACGACGCCCGCATTGTCACCGCCTCCCACGACCACACGGCGCGGCTCTGGGATGTTGAGACATGCACGCAGATCTGGGCCTTCGAAGGCCATGGCGCTTGGTTGACGAGTTCGGTGTTCTCTCCCGATGGCACCAGCGTGCTCACCGCCTCGGGCGACGGCACTGCGCGGCTCTGGAATGTTGAGACGGGCAAGCAACTCCGGCTCTTCGAAGGTCATCGTCTCGCTGTGACGAGCGCGGTGTTCTCTGCTGATAGCACCCGCGTGCTCACTGCCTCCGACGACGGCACTGCGCGGCTCTGGAGTGCTGAGACGGGCAAGCAGCTCCGGCTCTTCGAAGGTCATGGCGCCTCGGTGAAGGTCGCGATGCTCTCTCGCGATACTACCAAAGTGTTCACGGCTTCCCTTGACCAGACAGTGCGCCTCTGGGATCTCGAAACTGCGGTGACTGAGGCGGTGGTGAACCTCGATCACCGAGCCTTAGTCCTCGATGTCTCGGGAAGTCGATTCGTGGTTTGCGATGAGGCTGGATGTGTGAGCTTCTTTGACACATAGGCGTTTCTCGGGTCACGCGGAACGCGATAGGTTGGGCGAGTCGAGCAGGAAGCGCTTCCGAACTGACAACCGTTTCAGCCAATGACGCTTTCGGCGCGCGCCTGCAGGTTGTCGTAGGCGCGATCATGGAGTGCTCACGTGATCGGATTTCGTAGCGACAGACGTCGAAAGCTGCGCTGCAGGGTCAGACGCGACACACCGAGCAAAGCGGCGACATAGGCGCAAGGTAGTCCGGTCTCGGTGATCCAGGCATGGGCATCCTGGACCGTGTCGCGGGTGAGAGTTGTGGGGCGTCCCAGTCGGCTGCCTCGGCGTCTCGCTGCTTCCAAGCCCTCCCGCGTTCGTCGGCTGATGATCCTGCGTTCGAACTGTGCGAAGGCTGCGAGAATCGTGAAGAAGAGCTCTCCCTCTTCGCTCATGGTATCGATCGGGAAGCTCAGCACCTTGAAGAGGATGCCGCGCTCGCGCAGCGCCTGGGCCGTCATGATCGCGTCGATCGCCGATCGGAACGCGCGATCGAGGTCGGCCACCACCAGCGTGTCTCCCTGTCGAAGATCTGCAAGCAAAGCCTCGAAAACGGGTCGGTTGCGGGCGATCGCCGAGACATGCTCCACATGGAGCGCGTCGCAGGTCTCCTCTAGCTGGACAACCTGACGGTCGGCGAGTTGTGAGCGGGTGGAGACGCGGATGTAGCCGAGGCGGCGCGGGGACGGCATGGACGGCAGCGATCGTAAACCATCCTTTCCGATCAGCCCTGCAGCCGGCGTCACTCTGTCTCGCGAGTGGCGCGAAACACGCTCATTCTCTTGCCCTCTGTTTACTGCGCCGTTGGACTTCGGTAAAGCGTGGGCCCGTTCAAAAACCATGGATAATGAACAGCATAGCGGGATGGGGTCGAGCAATGGTGCTAGCGACTACGGCCTTCATTCATCCACAGGAAAGTTCTGCGGATGGCTTCACGGGCGCGGATTTCGCCCGGTGGAGCATAGAGAGTCAGGACAGCTACATCCAAACCTCGATGACCATGGCTGGCGTCGTGTTCACGCGCACCGAGCCCCAGATCGCGACCTGCATCAACGACTGGTACTTCTCTGGCGACAGACCTGAGGCTCGGAACGAAACAATTCGAGGCACGATCACGCGGCATTTGCATCACCACCCAGCAGGCGTGATCCTCGCCATGATCCTGGAAGAGTGCCCCGAGCGCTAGGAAGGTGACCGTTAACCGCTCCCGCATAGCCTATGCGTGACCGCCGCGAAGCTGCCGTTCGTGGTTCGCGAAGGCGCGTTAGCTCAGCGGACGGAGCGGGCATTCAACGTGTGTGAATGAACGTCCGCTTGACTATGCGAAAAATGGCGCAAAGGCTAGTCTCGTAACCAACCGGAGCACAATGACGTCAGGGCTCTTGGTGATAGTTTTGCGAGGATGTAGATTTGGAACATGAACGAGAACCATTCGAAGAGGTTCTTGAAGCAATCTTTAAGCGAACAGGCGAAGAGTGGGGAGCAGCAGCGCAGGAACTTGTCTTGAAGGTCATGAGTGCAGTTAGCGGAATAGACGACGTGCCTTATGCCCAACTATCAATCCTCTTCTTCTTGGCAAACAGGGAGGCGCAAGCAAAAGAGATTTGGGAGGAGCGCGGTTTTGATTATCAGAACACAGCTGATCAGCTTTTTGCGAGAGAGGCACAAGATATTGAAGACGTCCTTTCAAATGATAACCCGCTGCTAGAAACCAATTTGGTGTGTTTGATCGGATGCTGCATGGGATACCTTGTCGCTCAGCTGCACCATAAAGGGCACCTAACCCCGCTTCACGTTGACATTGACCTGCTGAAACAGGCGCTTCTGAGATCTAAGCTCGATCCAGTCTCGACTTACACTGACCCCGAGTCGGATAGGCTAATCCACATCGGTCTATTGATGACTTACTTGCACATTGCTCGAGCAAACAAGACAGAAATTCTGTCTCAGTTCAGTTTTGAGTATATCTTCTCCAGTGGTAGCGAACATGAACAGTCCGTCATCGAATGGATGATGATGAGATGCGTCTTGTTCGGCACCATGATTTTCAGACTTTCTGACAATCTTCTTGAGGCAAGCCTTTCAAAGGACCTGCCTGGTAAACGAATTTTTATATCTTACTCTAGAAGAGACAAACGTCGCGCTAGTTCATTCCGAAAGATGTTTGAAGAACAGGGATATGATGTTTGGATCGACGAGAAGGACATTCCCGTTGGGTCCTCCATCACAAAGCGAATTGGCGAAGGCATCGAGTCTGAGTGTGACTATTTCGTTCTTCTGCTATCGACTAACTCTATTGAGTCAAAGTGGGTTTCCAGGGAGATTGAGCAAGCAACACTAGTTGAAGACAAATTGGATCGTATCTTCTTCCTCCCAGTCAGACTAGATGATGTGGACGTTCCCAACTACTTGAACATAAAGAGATATGCAGATGCAAAGCGCTCAACTAGGTCAGCTTTCGAAGAGATTTTGGCAGCTATCAAGTGGTCGAATTCTAGGAGAGGTACTTAGGCCATTCCTTGCCTTTGGGCATATAGCTAACCTTCGTGCAAAACGCAGCATCGGTTGCAAAGGGCTCAGGGCCGCCGTTCTTTGCGCTCGACGTCAATGCCGGCTTTGAGGTCGGCGCTGCTCTGAGCGCTACCCTGGACCGACTTCTTCCCTTGTCGAGTGCGCTGAGTACTCAAGGAGACTGCTTGAGGTCGGGAAGAGCGATCCGGGTGGGATCGATCTGTGCCGGGGATGGGTCTGTCGACGCTGTCTGATTCTGACGGAGAACGTCGGGCATCTTCGCATCGATGTTTTTCAGGATGTCATCCAGCTCGTCGAGCGACGGCGGGTCGTGCTCATCAGTGATCCTGTCATGGGCGGGGCCGAGCACTTTGTTCTGGTAGTCGGTCACCTCGTCTCGGTCGGTCTCGAGCCCGGCGAGGTGATCGCGCGCAGCCGTGAAGGCCTCGAAACTCGGCTCGTTGCCCGTCCAGATGATCGTGGCGGTGAGCGTGTCGTCGATGGCCGAGCCATCCTCTCGACGAACGGTACCTTGAGCGTCGCGATACACGCGTGTTCCGTCGGGCAAGCGCGCCGCTGTCTCCTGGAGGGCGTCGAGGGCGATCTCGGCTGCCAGGATCTGCTCTTCGAGGCGAACCAGGACGGCATCCGTTGTCTGCATCGCGGTGGAAAGAGCGGCAGAGACTGCCTCGTAGCGTTCCCGATAGACGGGATCCTGCAGCATCAGAACGAGCTGCGTCTCCGCGGCGAGCCGTCCGCGTCGTTTGCGCGCTCCTTCAGCGGTTCGCGCGTCGTCAGGCAGGAAGCGGCGTGCGCGCCCGGTCTCGCGTCCGGCGATCTCGTTCTGCAAGTCGTCGTGATCGCGCTGGCGTCTGTTCTTCGATGTGCCATCAAAATCCATACTAGGAATATTGTATCAGATATCCGCGATGCATCACAACTTTAGGTCGTTGACGCTTAATGCGCGCTGTCGAGTGTTTCGACCTTCTCACGCCGCACCAAGCGCACCGAGATCACGGGATGGAGCAGCATGAGCGGGCTGTTGCAGCAGATCGAGACGATCTCGCCGTCTTCGATCGTCGTGGCGCAGTAGGCGTTGGCCCGATGCGCCAGAACGCGGTCGAGGAGTGCAACGCCCTCTTCGAAGCTTACGCGTTTGCTCCATGGCTTTGGCAGCGCTGCAATCTCTGCATCGGTGATCGTGGCGCCTGGGCAGGGGTGCCGGAATGCTCGGCGCGTCTGAAAGCTGAGTTCCTCATCCTGATCGATGAAGATCGTGAAGTCCTTCGAAGTCATAGCGCGACAATATCACAGTATTCGATTGTAGTATTATATGAGCATGCTGAGCACCATTTCTTGCTTCAGGGTTCGCCCAAACGCTGTCACGGCCACCATCGCGCTTTCGGAGAAAATGCCAGCCCTATGGCCCGATCGCTCTCAAACGGTCGGCCTTGGGCGAGCCGAGACGATGCACCGACGCTCGGCACCTGATGTCACACATGGCGTGCAACACGACGGCCATCGCCAATGTCACACATGGGGAGCAGATAAGATCACGCGCAAGCATCTGTGTCTGAAATCAACCCAAATGACGGTTCTCGTGTCATGCGGATGCGGGCTGAGAGGTTGGGGGGTCAGGCTGCCAGTGTCGGTCTTCCGCCACGAGCGTGTTGGCCAGGACCACGAGCTTTCGCATCACCGCGGTGAGCGCCACCTTCGGTTTCTTACCGTCGCGAACGAGGCGGCGATAGAAGGCGCCGGCCTGGCCCTCTTTGCGGATCTGGCTGACCGCGCCCATGTAGAGCGCGTTGCGGACATGGGGCCTGCCGCCGCGGATCGCCCGCACGCCGCGCATGGTGCCGCTGTCGCGGTTCATCGGCGCAAGGCCAGCGAGCGCGGCGATCTCGCGGGCGTTGGCTTGGCCGAGCTCGCAAAGATCCGTCAGCATCGTCGTCGCCGTGACGAAGCCGATGCCGGGGATCGATGTGAGGATCCTGAACCGGTGGCGCAGCGCGTCGTGGGCGGCGACCAGCTTCCGCATCTCCTGTTCGAGAACCGCCTGATGCCGCTCGGCCATTCTGATGCGGGCGCGGATCTGGCGTGCGATCAGCGGATGCTCGGTCTCGTAGAGCTGGCGGCGTAGATCGCCGATCTCTTGGCAAACCTGCCGCGGCGCGACCGTCAGATCGCGCAATGCCTTGTGATCCTTGGAGGCGGGCGCCGTCGGTGCGGGCTGCATGGAGGCGGCGAACCGGGCGAGAACGGCGGCGTCGATCCGATCGGACTTGGCCAGCCGGCCGAGGGCATCGGCGAACTTCCGGCTGCGATAGGGATTGATAACGGCGACGGCCAGGCCGGCTTCGTGCAGCATCTCATGGGCCAGCCGATGGTAGCGCCCCGTTGCCTCGAGAGCGATCAGCCGCACGCCGTTGCGCTGGAAGAGCCGGATCAAACGGCGGATCCCCGGACCCGTGTTCGGCACCTGATGGGTCGTTGCCGATCCGAGCAGGCACACGTCCAACACTGTCTTGCCGACGTCGATCTGAGCTTGCCCCCTGATGCCGGACTGGGCGGTACAGTACCCTCAGGACGGAGGATGACGGATGAGCAAGCAACCGAGGCGGCGGTTCACGCCGGAGTTCAAGGAGCAGGCGGTCGCGC
>JBCCTF010000152.1:0-8972 GCA_039198765.1 Pseudomonadota bacterium | reverse complement strand
CACGTCGTTCGTACGCGCCAAGAGCTTTCCAAGCTTCTGTCAGGTCACGCGTTTTCAGGGCAGCGCTTAGCGCTCGTGCCGACCATGGGGGCGCTGCATGCCGGTCATGTGTCGCTGATCGACGTGGCAAAAACACACGCAGAACGTGTATCCGCATCGATTTTTGTCAACCCCAGGCAGTTTGGTCCGAATGAAGACTTTAACACTTATCCCCGCGGCGAAAGCGAGGATCTTGAAAAGCTGGCCGCCGCGGGAACGGACCTCGTCTATGTCCCTGCGCCTGATGAGATGTACCCCAGCGGCTTTGACACCAGCGTCCAGGTGGGTGCAGTGGCCAAACCCCTCGACGGTGCCTCGCGTCCCAATTTTTTTGGCGGTGTGGCCACGGTGGTGACCAAGCTTTTCACCCAAATGCGCCCGAATGTCGGGGTTTTTGGGGAGAAAGATTATCAACAACTCCTCGTCATTCGCCGCTTGGCGCGGGATCTCGATCTCGGTGTGGAGGTGGTCGGTGCACCGATTGTCCGGGAGGCGGACGGCCTCGCCATGTCGAGCCGCAACCGCTACCTCTCACCCCCCGAACGCAGGATCGCCGCGGAGCTGAACCAGATCATGCGCAAGGTCTGCATGCGCATCGCCGGCGGCGTGGCTGTGCCAGCTGCGATCATCCAAGGGCTTCACGAGATGGACAGCGTGGGCCTCCGGCCCGTGGACTACCTCGAACTGCGCTCAGGCACGGATTTGACACTGAGCCCCGAGCGAGAACTCCGCCGCGATGAGATGACGGACGCCCGCCTCTTCGCCGCAGTGATGCTGGGCAGAACACGGCTGATTGATAACATGGCTGTGTTGGAGGGAGACGTTTAGCCTGAGAAGTTATTCTTAAGGTCTTGCGATCCCACAAACTCAAAGCCGTTGAGCCCGAAGCGAGCACCCACCTCTCCCTCGAGAGAGGTCCGCATCTTAGATACGGGGAGAGGGGACTTCACCCGCCAAAAATTCCTCTCTCGACAGGCAAAATGCCGTTCTCTCCCAAGGGAGAGATCAAGACTTGCATTGATGGCTCGGAAACCTCAGGCGCTCGGCTCTTCCATCAGCTCGTCTTTAGAGACGGTCTTCTCGGTAACCTCAGCGTTCTCGATCAAATGATCGACGACCTTCTCTTCAAAGAGAGGCGCACGGATTTGCGCAAGAAGCTCCGGACGCTGTTGGATCATTTCAAAGAGTTGCTGGGGCTGCATACCGGCTTGCATGGCCTGCATCTGAATAGCACGGGTCAGCTCATCCTGAGGGACTTCGACTTTGGCGTCTTTGCCGACCTCAGCGAGGAGAAGACCGAGGCGCACACGGCGCTCAGCGATCTTTTCGTACTCGGCTTTCAGCTCATCCTCGGTCTTGTCTTTGTCCTCTTCGTCGCGCTCGGCGCCTTCGACTTGGGACCAGATCTGGTTGAATTCGGCCTTCACCATGCCCGGCGGCAGCTCGAAATCATGCTGCTCATCAAGATAGTCGAGAAGCGCCCGTTTCATGTGAAGCCGTGACTGGCTGTCATAACGGCCCTTGACCATCTCGTTGATCCGCTTACGGAGCGCACTGACATCGTCGAAACCGATGGTTTTTGCAAAGTCATCATCGATCACGGTGTCTTTGGCCGCCTGGACGTTTTTCGCGTTGACGACAAATTGCGCGGATTTTCCAGCCAGGTGCGCGGCGGCGTAATCCTCAGGGAACGTCACATCGATGGTGCGCTCCTCACCCGCTTTGATGCCCACCACTTGCTCTTCAAAGCCGGGGATAAAGGCGCCTGAGCCGAGGTCGAGGTTCACATCCTCGCCCGCGCCGCCATCGAATTCTTCGCCGTCCAAGGAGCCGGTGAAGTCGATCACCACCCGGTCGCCTGTTTCGGCGGCCACGCCCTCGTCTTTGTCTTCGAACACTTTGTTTTGCTCGGCGAGCTTCTCCAGCTCCTCCTGGACTTCGCTGTCGTCGATCTCAGCGACCATCTTTTCCAGCTTGATGGTATCAAGGCCCCTGGGCTCGATCGCAGGCAGAAGCTCCACATGCATGTTGTAGGAAAGGTCCGCCTCCCCCGCGACGACTTTCTCGATCAAGCCGTCTTCCATGTTCGGCTGGGGCTGCATCGCAGGTGGACGGTCAGCGTCGGACAGTGCTTTTTCTTGGGCGGAAGCCATCTCCTCTTGGATCAGCTCACCCATCAGGTTCTGGCCATAGAGCTTTTTCAGGAAGCTCGTGGGCGCCTTACCAGGGCGGAAGCCCTTCAAATGCACCTGGGGTTTGATCTCTTCGAGTTTGGCATGGAGCCGTTCAGCCAGGTGGCTTTGCGGGATCGTGATCTGGAACTCGCGGCTGAGGCCTTCGTTTTTGGTCTCGGTGACTTGCATCTTCGTTTCCGTTTCGGCGCCGCGTTCGGCTTTTCTCATTGTTCGTGGATGCTCGGCCTCGCCCAGCACAAGTCGTGGCGCCTAGAGCGGATAGCATCGGGTTTCAATGGGGCTTGAACCTCAGAAGGACCCGCTGATGCAATTTCTGCGTTCTCGCTCCCCAACCCGCGAACAGCGCCTGCCTTCGCGCAGCAAATGGTCTTCCAAGGCTGGTCACCGGCCCAGAGGATGCCTAATCTTTAACCCATGTGGTTGCGCGTCGCCCTTTTCATTGGATCTGCTGCAACGGCCGCCGTGACGCTGGGCCGAAAGCAGCTCAATGCGCGCATCGACGATGAGGTCAGCCGTATCGTCGACAAAGCCGCCATCCGCGCGCGGGCCGCGATCAAGTCCCAGTCCCACGGGTTTCTGGCCGATTGGCTGCGCAACATGGTGCGCAATATCGGTTTCAAAGCCTTGGTCATGAGCGCCATCGTCGGTGGGCGTTTGGCATCATTCTATCCCGATCAAGTCTTCCTGGCCCTGATGGGCTGTTTCGTTGTCGCCTTCACCGTCCGTGACGCCATCAACGCATGGCCGCTCGCCTCGATCGGGTTCACGAAACTTCGCAGCAGCGGCTGGCAGGTGAAACGTGCCTTCACCGAGACCATCGCCGTGCAAGTTTTCGACGAGGCTTTCGCCGAGGTCAGTCAGACGGAGATCGGCCATGTCGAGAAGCTGCTCCTCACCGCCGCAGGCCGGAAAGAACGCGCCCTCAAAGAAGACATCAGCACAAAGATCGCCGCGATCGTCTCCGAGGCAAGCTGGTCGGATATTCGTCCGTTTGCGATCTATTCACTTTTCAGTGCGGCGGCGCTGATCGCGCTCTATTCGTTCTTCGCTTTTGTCGCTGTGCAGATCGCCCTGCCGCAATAGGGCCGCAAACAGAGCTTCAGCATCCATGCACATGACGCGCATCTTCACCATCGGTGGAAAATATTTGTAGCTGCCCGGAACTCTAAGGCATCTGAGCCATAGTATTCGTTAAGACCATTTAAGGGGACGATCATGAGACAAGTGTATGTTGGCCTCCTAGGAGCTGTTCTGCTTTCCGCCTGCGCGACAAGCGTCGAGACGCCGTCAGCTTTTATCGAAGCCCGATCAGCCATCGAAGCCGCTGACAAACAAGACGTTCGCACCTATGCGCCGGGACTTCTCGTCGAAGCTCGCGACAAGCTCAAAGCTGCTGAAAGCGCTCTGGAAAACCGTGAAGTCGCAAAGGCTAAACGTCTGTCGGACGAAGCCGCCGTATCCATCCGATTGGCTGAAAGCAAAGCCAAATTGAAGAAATCACAAGAAGCCGCGTCAGAAATCCGTCGCAGCAATGCCGTTCTTCAATCGGAAATTTCTAACTAAGAGCCTTTGCGCTCAAAGCAACACTTATGGGGCTTTTGAATGACCATTCTCAACAACACTTTTCACAATTTTAAGCGCTTGGCCGCTCCACTCACGGCCATGGCAGTGATCGCAGCATGCGCAACCACAGAGCCAAATCCTCAAATTGAACAACTCGAAAAACGTCTTGAAACTGCTCAATCCAATCCGACGGTTTTCAATGCATCGCCTACCGAACTGAACAATGCCAAAGCCCGTCTGAACGCTGCTCAGTCTGCTTACGAAAACAATCGCACAGAGAAACTTGAGCACGAACTTTATATGATCGATCGTCTTCTGACGATTGCTGAAACCGAAGGCCGTGAAGCAGATGTTCGTGGAAATTTTGAGGACCTTCGCGATCGTCGTGCCGACATTCGGCTCGACGCACGTGAACGCGAAATCGATAGGCTCTCATCAGAATTGAACGAGTACAAAACCAAAGAAACCGATCACGGCACCGTTATCGTTCTGCAAGATCTTTTGTTCGCCTACAACAAGGCGGAGCTGCAACCAGGGTCGGTCCGCAGCCTTCGGCCGCTTGCGAATTATCTGAATACGAACAGTGGCAAAACAATCATTGTCGAAGGCCACACCGACTCGACGGGATCAAGCTCCTACAACATGCAGCTATCCAAGCAGCGTGCTGAAGCAGTCAAGAAAGCACTCGTTTCAATGGGTATCAAAGGAAGCCGGATTTCGACCCGTGGTCTGGGTGAAGACTATCCCGTTGCAAACAACGGAACCGAAGCTGGCAAACAACAAAACCGCCGCGTCGAAGTCACCATCCAATAGAAGACGTTCAGTTTCTAATCATTTCAACACAAAAGCAGGCTCGAATTGATCACCAATTCGAGCCTGCTTTTTTTCGTTTGCACCTCATGATATTTCGGTTCGACGGATCATGGGCACGGTGTT
The DNA here is from genome assembly GCA_039198765.1 of Pseudomonadota bacterium. Classification (GTDB taxonomy): domain Bacteria; phylum Pseudomonadota; class Alphaproteobacteria; order Caulobacterales; family Parvularculaceae; genus Parvularcula. Next base: position 4,239 of record JBCCTF010000152.1, on the reverse strand, counting down.
GTTCTGAAACATCAAACCAACGTCACTTTGACCGAAAACGCGCCAGAGATAATGGGTACGTCTCAAAGACCTCAACTCAAATGAAGCACCCCAAGCAGCCGACTGGCTGCCGAGCAAACAGCTCGCCCCATCGGAGGCGCCGCGAGATCAAAAATGGTGCAAGATGGGGAGACTCATAAGAAGATAATGAGTGTTCAATATCAGCTTTTTATGGTTATTCTCGACATTGCCGAAATGAGGGGTTTCGAACCGCCGATCTCGCCTTACCTTTCAAGGCCTTAGCGGGTTTTTCCAGTTCAGATAAGTTGATGGCGGAGCGTTCGAGATTGATTTCGAACGCGCAGCGCAGCGCTCAAGTAGCTGAAGGCGGTAGCGCACACGAAAAAGTGGCGGAGAGAGAGGGATTCGAACTAGATTCTGGTTGACACCCAACGCGTTCATCTGATCCAGTTTGATCGACAAGAAAACTGTTTCATAACATACGCTTGCTCGGAATCGCGCACTCACTCGGTTTCATAACTGTTCTCACAACATCGCTGCGTTTCATTCTGCTCTGGGGGGTTGGATGGGGGATTGAGTGCTGATATGTCGAGGGTCTCCGCCGAACCTTTTGGAGCCGCTCATGCCCCGTTCGGAAACGCTGACTGCTCTTCGCGTCCGGGCCATCGAGGAGTCGGGCCGATACCTCGATAAGGGGCGGAAGAACGGTCTCAGCCTTCAGGTGCAGAAGGGGAAGACGGGCGGCCTGTCGAAGGGATGGATCGTTCGGTTCTCGGTGGATGGACGGCGGCGCGAGATGGGACTTGGGCCGTATCCGGACGTATCGCTTTCGGAGGCCAGAGAACGTGCCGCAGATATCCGGCATCAGATCGCGAAGGGGCTCGACCCCATCAGCGAGAAGCGGGCCGAGAGAGCGCTGCAGAAAGCTGCAGTGACGACCAGCCATGCTGAAACGGCGCGAAGCAAAAGCGACCAGTCTGCCGCAACACTCGACCCCGAGACTTTCAGAGGCTGCGCCGAAGCCTACATCTCGGCCCAGAGCGCAGGCTGGGCCAATCCGAAGCATAAGCAGCAATGGACCAACACCCTTAGGACCTATGCCTACCCTGTCCTGGGCGATCTCAAGGTGAAGGACGTGACCCTCGACCATGTGCTTCAGGTCATCGAGCCGATCTGGACCAAGAAGACCGAGACCGCCTCGCGGGTGCGGGGCAGGATAGAAGCAGTATTGAACTACGGCATCGCCAGAGGCTACCGCGAGCCGCCGAATCCTGCGACCTGGCGGGGTCAGCTTCAGGTGCTGCTGCCGCCAAAGAACCGCATAGCGCCGGTCAAGCACCACGAGGCGCTTCCCTACCGGGAGCTACCCGCCTTTATGGCTGAGCTTTCCAGACGGCGCGCTCCTGCGGCGCTGACGCTTGCCTTCACGATCCTCACCGCTGCTCGTTCTGCCGAGGTGCGCGAGATGGTCTGGGACGAAGTGGACTTCGAGAGCCGGACCTGGATCGTGCCTGCTGAACGGATGAAAGCCAGGGCCGAACACCGCGTACCCTTGAGCGAAGCAGCATTATCGATCCTCGTCGGACAGCGTGCTGCCGCTCTTCACTCCTTTTGGGTCTTCCCGAACGCTTCGGGTCAGAAGCCGTTTAGCGATGCGGTCTACCGGGCCCTCTTCGCGCGGATGGGCCGCCCTACCCTGACCGCGCACGGCTTCCGCTCCACCTTCCGAGACTGGTGCGGGGAAGAGACGAGCTACCCACGCGAGCTCGCTGAACATTCTCTGGCGCATCAGGTCGGCAGTGCCGTCGAGCTTGCCTACAGAAGAGGCGATGCCCTCGAACGAAGGCGCAAGTTGATGGAGGAATGGGGGCGGTTTGCCATGGCGGAGGTGTAAGGATTTATGTGCTCATAGATCCCCTCTTCTGTCATTACACTGAACACGTACAGAGGTAGTCGATGAACGAGAATGACAGAGATCACAGGTCGTACAACTCCACATACCTCTGGGAATACTTCAGGCGAGGTCGGAGCAAAGAAGGCGCAAAACGCGTCGCTCATGCGTCAAAAGCAGCCGGATACGGCGCTGCCAAGTTCGAGGCAGTCGGGTTCACACCACGGCAAGCCCAGGCCATCGAAGAGCGGCTGTATTTCTTTACGCTGGCGTTCTACCGGGAGACTTTGGACAAACATGGCCCCTGCACCATGCCGGATCATGTCCGCCAAGAGCTGGTTCTGCACTACCGACGAGGCGGCTTCCCCGAGCACCAGGTACAGGCCCTTGCGAATGACGATGGAATGAATTGGGCGAACAAGATGTGCCAACGGGAAGAGCGGTGCCGGGAGGTCTGGAGCAAACGGCTCGCAACCGGGCTGCAGGGTCCGAGAGAGTAAGGGGCTGGGACGATCGTCCGTTGCTGTTGATATCAGATATGCCGGACGCGATCCCCAGGACGCTCCTTCCCACTCCTACCGATCTACGTCCTCGATCCGATTTCATCGATCAGGCCCGGCTCCTGCCCGAAAGCGGATATCACTCTAGCCACATTTAGCCATCTATGGCTAAATGTGGCTAGAGCAGCCGACTCTGCGGAAGGATATTCATGCCGAAATCAGAGTGGCACTTCCCTCGAACGGCCTTCGCCGAGCGTCTGCACACGCTTCTTATCGAGAGCCCCACCTCCGCCATCAGCCTGTTTGGACCACGACGGACCGGCAAAACCGAGTTTCTGATCGACGATCTGATACCACTCGCCAGGAAGAAGAAGCACCGAGTCGTTTATCTCAGCCTCTGGCGTACGGTCGACTCGCCGCTTGCGACCATCCTTCACAGCTTCGACGCCGCGCTTCGAGGCGGGAATCTGGGTGATCGAGTGGGGACCGCAATACGCGACCTAGGCCCCAAGCTGAAGCTCAAGCCTCCGGGGACGGGAGCGGAGATGGAGATCGACGTCGGCGCCCTAAGAGGTAAGCCGCAGGACAACCATCTCCTTCTTCTCGATCAGTATTGCGACCGTCTTGCCAACGAAGAGCATCCGACGATCCTTCTGTTCGACGAGTTCCAGGAGCTTGCCACGTCGGAGGATACGGCTTCGATCGTGGCTGCGCTCCGCACCAGCTTGGACACCAGAAAGCGTAGCTTGGTATCCGTCTTCACCGGCTCATCGCAAGAAGGCTTACGGAAGATGTTCAGTGCAAAGGATGCGCCCTTCTACCGCTTCGCGACCCAAACCACGCTGCCGCAGCTGGGCGACGACTTCGTCGATCATCAGCTCGGGGTGTTCAAATCCAAGGCTAAGAGAAAGATCGATCGAGACGATGCTCTCCGCATCTTTCGTGAGGTCGAGCACAATCCACTGTTCTTCCAACAGTGGCTTATCGCGCTGATGGCTTACGAGGAGCTGAATGCCGACACGGCAGTAGCCCACGTCCTCGACGAGCTTGGCACGGAGTTCGGCTTCGCAGCAATCTGGGAGAAGCTAGGCTCTCTCGACCGAGCGACCCTCAGGATGCTGGCCGAAGACAGTCCGCAGATCTACACAGAAGCCGTAGCGGCGAAGATGGCTAAGTTGACGAACCAGCCTCGTCCATCTGGTGCAAAGGTGCAAGCGTCGGTCAGGAAGCTCTCACGCTATGGCGCGATAGAGAAGGTAGCCAAGGATTGGCAAATCCAAGACCCGCTCTTCGGTACGTGGACCAGGAGCCGCGCGGTGGACGAGTTTTCGTAATGGACAAACGACCACGCTGCGGGCAGCGTCGTGACCCTTCTACAAGAGCGGAATCTTTGCGATGTCGGTCGGGCGGACAACGCGGGCCGTGTATTAACACTTTCCGATGATGGCGGAGCTTGACCCGGCCCCTTTGAACGCAGCCACGTTGAGTGAAGGAATGGCTTGTTCAGACGGCACAGGTCAGATCGGGCCATCGCTGTCTTGGAAAATAGGCTCTGCGCCGACATGCCATGAAGAGATACAGACGACCTGCGTCTCGAAACGGTTCAATCTCGGGGAGACGCCATACGCGATGACAGTATCCGACGGGAGCATCATTCAACTCTGGACTGGCGAGAAGGCGCATTTGCGGACATTAGCTGCGTAGAAGAGTGAGACTAAAACTGGACGCTCCGGCTCAGGCGTCGAACCTCAGGATGTACGGCTTACGCGCACCAGTGGACGTACTGTACCTAGAAAGTGCGACTTAACGCGGAAACTTGGCCTTTAGTGAGCGGGTGTAGCGCCAAAT
>JBCCTF010000151.1:0-8984 GCA_039198765.1 Pseudomonadota bacterium | reverse complement strand
TTCTTCCGGCGGCTCGCCATCAGACCGAGACCAGCGACCATCAAAGGTGCCGCAGCAGGCACGGGCACCGGCTGTTGGAACGATGCTTGACCGAACTGCGGATCAATCAGGCCGCATTTGAGGTCAAAATTGAAATCGCAAGTGAAGACGACCGACAAGATCGGCATATCGCTGATGATACCGCCATACATCGTCCCCGAAGGGTTTCCGTACGCTGCTTCTCCCAGTAGCTGGCCAGTCCCATTGAGGCCACTGAATATCTGTATACGTCCGCCGTCAAAAGCGTTTGCCGTCGCGCCGACACCGAACACCGGCACATCGAAGTTCATGCCCACGTGCGGATTGGTCGGATAGAAGCCCGCTCCGTTTACGATCAGACCGTCACTCCGAACGAACGTACTGGGTCCGGTGAAAGTTGCACCAGGCGTTTCTGCGGACAGCTGGCTGGTGGTTTTCCCGACGTTTGCAGACGTGTCGACCAACGTCAGCGTATCCATCGCCGCTTCGAACGATGCTCGATCGGTATAGACTGTGATAGAGCCTGCGTGTGCAAATGCACTCAGCGCAAGCGCACAGACGGACGATATCAAAAGACTTTTCTTCATGTTTTCCCCTTTCCGCCCACGAGCCATCGACTTGGGCGCCCTTCAGAACGTTACATTATCAATTCGTCTATAAATTGGCGAGACTTTTATCGGTCAGCCCAGGCGCCATGCCATGCCGATAGCGCACCACTACGGCTGAGCACCGCGAATTCGCTTTTCAATCAACGTCTTCATCCGAAAATAGACCGCCCACCCCTTTCGGTGGTATGGCTAACGGGTAGTAGAAGAGGGGAATATCATGAAAACCATTGCGACCATCGCGGCCATCGCCGCCGCATCACTCACGGGCCTTGCCTCGGCGAGCACGACGCTCATCGACTTTGAAGGGCTGGCGGACGACGACGTCGTCACCAACCAATTCGCCAACGTCACCTTTTCGTCTCAGCCAGGCAGTGTGGTTTATGTCACGGAACAGCCTGGCGTCGGTATCGGAGACAATTTCATCTGCTCCGGCCTAGCCAACAACATGATCAACTGCGTGGACGAAGTGCTTCTCGACTTCACGTCGGCAGTCAGCAACCTGTCGTTCTTCGCAGTCGGCGATAACAATGTTGGCGTCGTTGGCCAAGTCGAAGTCTTCGTGGACAATATGCTCGCTGGAACCGTCGATCTGATCGCCGACGGCAATTTCGCCACCACCGAATTTGTCGACCTCACGGCCTTCAACAACGTGACCGGCATCCGCATCTTCAACATCACAGATGCCGCTGGTCTCGGATACGACAACTTTGAGTTTGACGTAGGCATGGCGGAGGTGCCGGTGCCTGCAGCTGCGCTTCTGTTCGTGGGCGGAGCAGCCGGGTTCGTCAGGCGCCGGAAGGACGCTTAAATCTGTAGCGACAAAAAGAAAAAGCCCGGCGATAAAGCCGGGCTTTTTTGTAGTCCTTGCTGGGAAATTATCCCCTATACTGCTGATTAAAGCTCGCCGCTTTACTCTGCGCTTCGATGTACCGCACGGTGCCGCTTTTGCTCCGCATGACGATGGTGTGTGTGCTGACGGTGTCGCCGCGCCATTTGACGCCTTTGAGCATGGTGCCGTCGGTGACGCCTGTGGCGGCGAACATGATGTCGCCTGAGGCCATGTCGTGGAGTCCGTATTTGCGGTCGAAGTCGGTGATGCCGGCCTTCTCCGCGCGGCCACGCTCGTCGTCGTTGCGGAAGATCAAGCGGCCTTCCATTTGGCCACCGACACAGCGCAGCGCTGACGCGGCGAGGACGCCTTCAGGCGCGCCACCAGAGCCGACATAGAGGTCGATGCCCGATTGATCAGGGTCCGTTGTATGGAACACGCCTGCGACGTCGCCGTCTGGGATCAAGAAGACCCGCGCACCGACCCGCCGGGCAGCTTCGATGATGTTGTCATGACGCGGACGATCGAGCACGCAGAGCGTGATCTCTGACCGGTCCACACCCTTCGCCTTGGCAAGGGCGATGATGTTATCTTCCGTAGGCGCATCAAGATCGATGATTCCGTCCGGATAGCCCGGGCCACAAGCTATCTTTTGCATATAAACATCAGGGGCATGGAGGAGGCCGCCGCCCGTCGCCATGGCCACCACAGCGAGCGCGTTCGACATGGCTTTCGCCGTCAGCGTGGTGCCTTCGAGGGGGTCGAGGGCGATGTCGATCTTCGGTCCGCCCTTGCCGACTTTCTCGCCGATATAGAGCATCGGAGCTTCGTCACGCTCGCCCTCGCCGATCACGATGGTGCCGTCGATGTCGAGATTGTTGAACGCAGTCCGCAGGGCCGTGACCGCTTCCTGGTCGGCGGCTTCCTTGTCGCCGCGCCCGATCATCGTCGACGCTGCGACGGCCGCGGCTTCAGTACAGCGACCGAGTTCAATCGTCAGGATACGGTCGAGATAGGCGTTCTGGTCGGTCATTAGGAAGGGTCCTCTTCGGTGAGAATGGGGAACATGGACGGGCGGCCGATGACGGCATGCAGTCCTGAGAGTGTGTCGATCAGTGGGCGGATCACCGGCCGCGGTACGAGATGCGTGGTGATAACGATCTCCACGGGCTCATCGCTGGCGGGGTCCGACGGCATCTGGGCCGGTGCCTGGTGGATGGTATCCACACTGACGTTGGCCTCACCTAGTGCGTTGGTGACTCGCGCGAGGACGCCGGGCTGGTCCTTGACCTGCAGGCGCAGGAAGTAAGGATCGTGCGTGTCTTCGGCGGTCACACGGGGCTCTGCGTTGATCTTCGCCGCTGGCACGGAGAACACAGGGCCGGTCGAGCCGCGGGCGATGGTGACGAGGTCAGCCGCCACCGCGGTGGCCGTCGCCCCGCCGCCTGCGCCGGGGCCTGTGAAAGCGACCCGGCCCACCGGCATCGCTTCGGCAATCACGATGTTATCGGAACCGCTGATCTGTGCGAGATGCTCACGGGACGGAACAAGCGCCGGGCCAACGCGCAGCGCAAGGGCATCGCCGTGGCGCGCCGCTTCGGCGACCAGTTTCACGGTCAGGCCCAGCTCGTCCGCCGCCGCAATATCGTCCGTACTCACCGCTTCGATACCGGTGAGATCCACATCCTCAAGCTGAGGCATCGCGTCAAACGCCAGAGCCGTCAGGACGACCAATTTGTGTGCAGCGTCCACGCCGCCAATGTCGAAGCTCGGGTCGGCCTCAGCGTAGCCAAGCTTTTGCGCCTCGAGCAGCGCATCGTCAAAGCTCGCGCCCGTCTCATCCATTTGGCTCAGGATGAAATTGCAGGTGCCGTTGAGGACGCCCATCACGCCGAACACCTGCGCTTGGGCCAGGCCATCGCGCAGACCGCGGACAACAGGCACACCGCCTGCCACCGCCGCTTCATAGCGCAGGGCCACGCCGTGTTCCTCCGCAAGCTGAGCAAGCGCGAGGCCGTGGCGGCAGATCAGTGCCTTGTTGGCGGTCACCACGTGCTTGCCTGACTTCAGCGCGGCCTCGACAGCGGCTTTTGCCACGCCATCCTCTCCGCCGATCAGCTCAACGAACACATCGGAGCTGTCGTCCGCGGCCATCGCGACTGGATCATCGAACCATTCGTAGTCGGAGATATCGACGCCACGGTCCCGACTGCGATTGCGTGCGGAAACAGCGGTCACCCGCAGCGGCCGCGGCGCACGGTCGGCGCCGTCGCCAGCGAAAATGCCCAGGAGGCCCGTGCCCACCGTTCCGAGTCCCGCGATCGCGACGCGCATTTCTGTCATGGTGTTCCCTTTTTCATTCTCATGCCGTTCGGGGCCGCCTTACGCTCTTTTTGCAGCGCAGCAACAAGACGCCGCTGTCGTTGTCATCAATTCCGCGGCGGCGGCGTTGGGAAATCCAGCTCATCCAAATCAATGCGAGGTTTCACCCGCGGCGTGTTGCCTTGAAGGATCGACACCATTGCCTGCAGCTCGGCCACAGTGGCCTCCTTGCCAATCTTCATCGCGCTGTGCGCGTTGGCAGGATCCAGGGCGGCCAACTCCTCGGCTTGCGCCCGAACCTCGCCGCCCAGTCCTGCGGGGAGTCCGCCATCGAGGACTTCCGAAGCACCTGGTAACGTGCGGAGCGCAGGGAAACGCGCGCCCTTGGCTTTTTCTTTGGCAAGAGCGATTATCTGCACCTCACCCTCAGACAATTGTGGGGGTTGGCTTGCACAGGCCACCAGGGCTAATGCTGCACTGCAAAAAAATAGTCGGCCCATGTGAAGCTACCGGTTGCATTCGGCTCTCAGAAGCCGTTTAGCCGTGTTTGCCCACCAAGGGCCAAAGAAGAATGAAGGCCGTGAAGGCTACCGAGCACAAAGAGGCTTGAGGCGATGTCGATGACCAACCGCAAGAGCACCCCAACCAAACGCACCCGCAAAGCCGCCAAGGCTGCCAAGCCTGCCGCTGAGACAGAGGCGGTGAAAGAGACCACCGCGAAGGCAAAGCCTGCTGCGAAGAAGGCTGCGGCTAAGAAGAAAGCGGCGCCGACCAAGCGAGCCCCTGCGAAGAAGGCAGCGACGAAAAAGGCTGCACCGCCTGCTAAGGCCGAAGCCAAAACTGCGCGGAAGGCACCGTCGAAGCCTCGCTCAATCCCCGCAAAGAAAGCAGCGCCCGCACCGAAGCCAGCGGACAACACCGCAACCCATCCCGCTGCGAAGAAACCTGACGCACCGAAGCCTAAGGCCAACCCGTTCAATGTCGTGAAGAACGACGGCGACTTCGCGCCCTACACTGACATGGCGCGGCTCGCCCGGACGATGGCTGACATCAACGTGAAGGCCCAGGACGTGATCCGCGATGCCACCGAGCGCACGGTTGAGCGTGGCCGCCGCGGCGCGGAGACATCCACCGATCCGCTGAACGTCGCCGATGCGACGAGCGAGGTGGTCACCGCCCTCTCAACCGACCCGATCCGGGTGATGAGCCTGCAGATGTCGCTGTGGGACAACTACACCAAGCTCTTCACGACCATGGCCGATAAGATCGCAGGCAAAGAAGCCGAGCCTGTGATCGAGCCTGCGGCGAGCGACAAGCGCTTCCGCCACGAGGCCTGGGAGGCAAACCCTGCGCTCGATTTCGTCAAGCAGAGCTATCTCATCCTCTCCCGCTGGGTGGATGACGCGATCACTTCGGCAGAGGGCGTCGATGCAGCCACCAAGCGCCGGGCGCAGTTCCACGCGGACCAGTTCCTCTCGGCCATGTCACCGACCAACGTCCCGGCCCTGAACCCCGAAGTCGTCGAAGAAGCCCTCGCCAGCCAAGGCGCGAACTTCATCAAAGGCCTTGAGAACTTCATGGCTGACTTGGAGCGAGGCAAAGGCGAGCTCGCCATCCGCCAGGCGGACCTCGACTTCTTCGAGGTAGGCAAGAACATCGCCACCACCCCGGGCAAGGTCGTCTACCAGAACGACATGATGCAGCTTATTCAGTACACGCCGACCACGGCGAAAGTTGCTGAAAAGCCGATGGTCATCTTCCCGCCGTGGATCAACAAGTTCTACATCCTCGACCTGCAGCCGGAGAACAGCTTCATCAAATGGCTGGTCGATCAAGGCCGGACGGTCTTTGTCGTGTCCTGGGTTAATCCGGGTCCGGAGCTTAAAGAGAAATCCTTCCCCGACTACATGCGCGAGGGCGTCTACGAGGCGCTTGAGGCTGCGAGCCGTGCGACGGGTGCGGACAGTTTCGATACGATTGGCTACTGCATCGGCGGCACACTGCTCTCAACCACCCTCGCCTACATGGCGCAGACCGGCGACAAGCGGATCAACACCGCGACGTTCTTCACGGCCCAGACCGACTTCGAGGACGCCGGCGATCTTCTCCTCTTCGTTGATGACAAGCAGCTCAAGGCCATGGAGAAGCAGATCGATGCCTCTGGCGGCGTGCTTGAAGGCTCAGCCATGGCGCGAACCTTCAACATGCTCCGTCCGAACGACCTGATTTGGTCGGCGTTCGTCGATAACTACTACATGGGCAAGGACGCGAAGAAGTTCGACCTTCTCTACTGGAACGCGGACAGCACACGGATGACCAAGGCGTGTCACCTCTTCTACCTGTCAGAGTTCTATCGGCATAACCGCCTCGCCAAGGGTGAGATCGAGATTGACGGTGTGCCGATCGACATGACGAAGGTGGAGACGCCGATCTTCATGCAGGCGGGTGAGAAAGACCACATTGCGCCGCCGAACTCCGTGTACAGATCAGCCCGCCTGTTCGGTGGGCCGGATGTCACCTACATGCTCGCAGGCTCAGGCCACATCGCGGGCGTGGTGAACCACCCGGACAAGAAGAAGTACCACTACTCCACCAACGACGAGCTGCCTGAAACCCTCGACGCTTGGAAAGAAGGCGCAGAACGCCACGACCACAGTTGGTGGGATTATTGGATGAGCTGGCTTAGCGAGCGGTCTGGCGGATCAGTCCCTGCGCGCCAGCCTGGCGACGGCGAGTTGCCGGCCATCGAAGATGCACCAGGAAGCTACGTGAAAGTGCAGGCCCAGTAGGCCGCCGGGGCCCTCTGTCACCACCCCATCGCGAACGTGTGCCCGGTTGAAGAAATTCCTCCGGGCACTGTTGCATGAAGGACAGCATCAGTTCACCTTTGGTTAACGATCGCAGGCCACGTCGATATTTAACGAGTGGTAAAGACACGTTCAGGGTTGCGCTGGAATGCCAGAGAACAGGTCCAAGACGAGAGAGTTGCTCGAGCAGTTGGCATCGACGGAGTACCGTCGATCCATGCGCGCCGACCAAATCTTCCGTACCCTGCGCGAAGAGGACCGCCGCGAAGAAGAACAGGCGGCGGAACCCAAGGCCGACAAGTCGTAGCTAGGAAGCCTCCGCTTCCATTCTATCCAGCAAGCTTTCAATCCGCCGTGCATTAAACCCGAGGTCGGACCGGCCGACACGGCTCTTCGAACGAATGTCGATTTCTGTACCCTCTTCGGCGCTCCGTAGACGGATGACCACATCGTCGACAAAGCCGAACATAGGCACGGTGGCGTAAGCCTCGATGCGCCCCTCCGCCTCTTCTGCCGCGACGACCTTCAGGCCTTCGGCCTTCACAGCGCCAAGGGCGATGGCGAACGCCTCATCCATCGGCACGGAGAGGACGAGCGACTGAAGCTGCGGGAACGCTTCAAGCTGCTGCGCTGTCTGCTCCCGGTCATACTCCGCCGGGTTCGGCGCATCGGCACGAAGCGGCGCGATAGCGACGAAGGCCGGCGGTTCCTCTGTATCGGTGGTGATGTCGTGGATCGGCGGCACCTTGCTCGCCTCACCGCGCATCCAAATCGGCAGGTAAGCCATTCCTGCGCAGGCGATAGCGATGGCGAGCGCGCCGACGAGACCTGGGATCGACCGGCGGAACATGTAAGCGCCTGCGGAGGCCGCAGCGAGAAGGCTGGCGAAACCGAGAGCGATCGGCATTCGGTGAACCCAGGTGAAAAGAACGCCAAGATCCCACCAGCCCCAATTGTAGCCGTAGATCACCAGCACGAAGAACACCAAAGCGACGAGCGCCGCCAAAGTCGCAAAGTTCGGCCAAGCTTTCATGAGGTACCCCGCTCTCTTTACAGTGCCGCGCGCTGTAGCATCCGGGTCCGTAGATGACGAGAGCGGACGGTTGGCGTCCTAGCGCTTCATCAGCTCACGCAGATCGAAATCGGGATTGGCGACTTCCTCAGGCTCAACCCGCGAGCCCACCGTCAGAACTTTCTTCGCCGCTGCGAACGCTGCTGGGTCGTTGACGGCGTCCACGGCCACCAACTCTCCTTTGTCAAAGCACCATAAAGAAAACCGCTTTGCCTCAGGATCACCGCGGGTGACAAAGGTCCCGTCTTGCGCCGCGAGACCGACGGTTTGGAGCTTCACATCATACTGATCCGACCAAAACCACGGCAGCGGATCGTAGAGAGCGGAGCCCCCCGCCATGTTCGCGCCAGCTGCCTTCGCCTGCTCAATCGCATTCGGCACCGACTCAAGCCGGAGCCGGCGGCCGTACCGGGCCGAAGGGAAAATGGTGCAGTCGCCTGCTGCATAGATATGGGGATCGGCAGTGCGCGCATGCTCATCAACGACGATCCCGCCGCTACATTCCAGGCCCGCCTCTTCGGCAATATCGATACAGGCAAAAGCGCCGATGCCAACCAGCACCGATGAGGCGGGAAGCTGCTCTCCGTCTGATAGCTCCACAGACGCTACAGCTCCGTTCTCACCTCGGATGGCGGTGACGGCGGCGCCGTAGCGGATGCGGACGCCCTGCTCTGTATGCAGATCATGGTAGAACGAGGACAGCTCAGGTGCAGCGACCCGCGCGAGCACCCGGTCCGCCATTTCGAGCACGGTCACTTCGCGCCCCGCGGCCCGCGCTACGGCGGCGACCTCCAGCCCGATGTATCCCGCGCCTATAATAATGACGGGGCCATCGCCGGTGAGGATCGCGCTGAGAGACTGCGAGTCTTTGAGGGTACGCAGTGAGTAGACGCCTTTGAGGTTCGCACCTTCGCAGGTGAGCCTGCGCGCCGGAGCTCCGGTGGCGATCAGCAGCTTGTCGTAGGCGACATTCTCGCCATGCGAGAGAGAAACTACCTTCGCCTCCCGATCGATCCGCGAGACACGTGCGCCCAACTTCAGGGTGATGTCCTGGCTCTCGTAGAAATCCGCAGTCCGGAAGTAGAGCCGGTCTTCGCCAAGCTCCCCTTTCAAGTAGGCTTTGGACAGCGGAGGCCGCTGGTATGGTAGCGCGTCCTCCTCACCGATGAGCGTAATGTCCCCTTCAAAGCCTGACTGGCGCAGGGTCACTGCGGCCTGACATCCCGCCTGGCCTGCGCCGACCAGCACATAATGTTCGCCCAACGGGATCGCTCCTTCTTCCAGCCGCCGCTCCTTAGCAGCCGTCTCCCGAGGGTCCATCCGCCTTG
>JBCCTF010000150.1:0-8995 GCA_039198765.1 Pseudomonadota bacterium | reverse complement strand
GCATACTAGCCTTCATCGTTTAGTTGAGCGACTTAGGTCTCGGAAATGCCGCTCATAACAGCGAAGAAGGTGGCAGATAATCTGAGTCTTTGAGGGTGATTCTGCTAATGGATATCTATGTTTAGCAATGGATCGTTGGATTATATGTGGATTATATTGTAAGGGGAAACCCTTACTGAGTTGCTGTTATCTTTCGGCAAGCGGCAGCCGACCAAGTGCTGCGCCATCAGAAAGGCGCAAACCCCGCTGAAAATGCTGAGCAGTTCGACAGCTGCCTTGATGGGGCTCGATGATGTCCAGGCTCTTAGTTTTCTTCGCCTGCCCCGATTGCGCGGCCTCACCCGTCGTCCGTGGTGAGACGGAAGCTGCTGGTATCGCCTGTCCTGTTTGTGCGCGCCACTTCGGCATGGTCAGAGAGATGCGCAAAGTCGGCCTCGTCATCTCTCGTGCGACCGGAAGTTAGACGGCACTCGAACGCCTGGTAGGTTGATTTCGGCGCGGGCGATCGGCGCTTCTGGAAACTGCGCTCGATCTTTGCCCTTGATCGAAATGTGCCTGTCGATCAGCGTGATGCTGACAGCGCTGACGGACGAGCACCGCGTCGACACCGCGCCCGGGTCGCGTTTGCAGGCAAAGTTATGCTCTGGCTTTGATTGAGGATTTCGAGCGCCCATGAAGAAAGGCCAGCCGCGACGACAGAAACGATCCGAACGAAGCATCGGCTATATCGTCGAGGCCGGGCTGCAACTCCTGGTACAGCGTTCGGAGAATAGCTTTACGACGAACCGCATCGCAGAGCGGGCGGGCGTTTCGATCGGCACACTGTACCGATACTTCGACGACAAGTTCGGCGTGGCGGAGCAGGTGGCACGTCGCGAGATCGCAACGACCATATCCAAGATTCTGCACACCGTCCGCGACGAGCCCTTCGACCGCCCCGAAGACCTGTTCGACGCCGTGATTGGCATTCATATGTCGGCCTTTCCACGCCGCCCCGGCCTGTGGTTTGGCATCCAGCGTTACGCGTGGCGGTCCCCTGCCTTCCAGGCCTTGAGCAAACGCACGCGAATGACGGCGATCTGCGCCCTCGAAGAACGGCTCGTCCGTGACTGGCCAGAGCGCTGCGCCCCCTTGAGCGAAGCAGAGAAGATGTTCCTCTCCTCACGATGGCTCGCAGCCGTGCAAACGGGGATCGCCGAGGTGCCGGAAACAGTCGATGACGGACGGCTGATGGCGGAGCTGAAGACGGTTCTCGTCGTGGCTTTCTTGTCCAGAGAGACCGCTGCCAAAAAGTGAGCACTTGTTGACGCTAGCAGCTGCAAGGGTCGCGGTGTGCTCGTGGTGATTCCTGTTAGCCAAACAATATCAGACAGCTAACAGCTGACGTTGATTCCGCTCAAATGCATGGCAAACGCGAGTATGGCCACTCGTCTTGGACGTCTAGGCTGACAGCAAGGCGTCCACAGATAGCTCGCAGCTTGGACGCACTGTTCGTCAGCGTCTCACGCGAGAGGTCAACTACGATGCGCGCCTCATTGCTCTCAGCCGTCCTCGCTATCGCATTACCGAATGCTTCGATGGCCGTCACCTTCAACCCCACGCAGCGGCTAGCGGCGCCCGACTTCTCCGCAGATGATCGGTTCGGCACAGCCGTTGCCGTTAGTGGCGATCTCATTGCCGTTGGAGCGCAAAATGATTCAACGAACGGCATCTCCGCAGGCCAGGCCTTTGTCTACGATGCCGCGACTGGCGATCTCATGACCGTGCTCAACGATCCCAATGCGTCTGCCGCGAATGGCTTCGGTCGCTCCGTCGCCATCGATGGCAACAGGGTGCTCGTCGGTGCCGCCGGCAGCCTCGCCACCGAGGGGTCATTGAATGGGCGGGCATACCTTTACGACAGCACCACGGGCGAGTTGCTACAGTCGTTCTTAAGGCCCACTGCGAACTCACGGCGCAGTTTCGGCGAGGTGCTGGCGGTGGACGGCGACGTCGTGCTGATCTCAGACGGACAAGAGGAAGTCTTTCTCTTCGACGCCGCCAGTGGCGCGCTCGTGCGGAGTTTCAGAAACCCCGATCAAGGACGCCGCGGGCTTTCCTTTGGCAACGATGTGGCGATCGACGGCGACCTCATCTTAATCGGGGCGGCGGACGACAGCTCACGTGGCAGCAATGCCGGTCGAGCGTTTCTATACAGCGCATCGACCGGGGAGCTTCTGCGCGCCTTCGACGACCCCACACCAGCGGACTTTGATCGATTTGGCACCGCAGTCGACCTCAGTGGGGACAACGTGCTCATCGGCGCGGCCGGCGCCACCACGAACAGAGACAATGCCGGCGAAGCCTTCCTCTTCAGCGCCGAAACCGGAGACTTGCGGCACACCCTAACAGATGACTTCGACGCCTCATCTGGCGGCGAGGGATTTGGTAACGCCCTCGCTATCAGTGGCGACACGATCGTGATCAGCGGCCCGTTGCGGGAGGATCTGCTCCTCGGCCAGGCATTTCTCTTCGATGTAGCGACAGGTGAGCAGCGACAGCGTTTCGTCGACCCAGAGCCTCAGCCGGGTGAGCGCTTCGCGTCTTCCATCGGGCTCAGCGTCAACACCCTGGTCTTTGGCGTGCCTGGGGAAGACTTCCCGGATCCGTTCCGGCCAATCAGAGCAGCGGATGCAGGCAGCGTGGTCGTCTATCAACGCGACGCACCCTCGACCGCCGTCGTGCCCCTACCGGGCGGATTGAGCCTCTTTCTTGGGGCCTTCATCGTCACAGCCACATTGCGGCGGTTAGGGACGAGTGCCCCATTACTCGTGAAGAGTGATGGTCACAGCCGGAACATGCGTCTGTTCGATGCGTCAATCCGTTACTCAAAGAATCGCAAAGAGCCTGAATACCAACGTATGCAGATAGTCGATTGACCAAGCCGTACATGGAGCTCTTGAGCGAAACGATGCACGCAGCTACGGCGCCCATGACGGTGGCCCCTGCCGAACGCTCGTCGCTACATTCTCTCCCTTGTAGCATGGGCAAGACTTCCCCGGGTCGATACATCGATGGTGCAGTTCGGTAACGCAATAACACCACTCGCATTTCGACCAGACCGACTGCAGTTTCGGCCCAAAGCGGCCGTCCGCGAGAAGCGCCGATCTTGCGATCGCGTGCTACAGACTTGCCATTCGTGTCGAGCGCAGCATCGAGTAGCACAGTGGCTGAGCGATCCGGACGAAACCGACCGTTACTCAACATCAACTTTTGCCCTTGGCGGGCCTTCATGCCTGCGCCTCGTCGATCTCTCCGTGTGAAAGCCCAGTGACGCTGGATGGCGCTGGCGATGACAGAGCAGGGCATGTGCGCCCGATGATGTTTGACCTTCTCCCCGACATCCCAGCCCGCAATGGCCCGGATCTCGGGGGGAAGGTCAAACGCTAGCATCGTTGTCCGCAGAGACCTCGACCGTCACCGAATTGGGCAGGTCATTGCCGGTGCTTTCCACCACGATCGTGTCGAGACTGTTGTTGCCGGTGAAGACAAAAATTGCGTCCGAGGTCACGTTGTCCCCGTTGCCGGTCTCCATCTACATGTAGAAGCCGTCAGGTTCGATATCGGTGACAATGCCGCTTGTCTGTACGGTCTGGTCCACGCGGTCGCTGAAGGTGCTGAAGCCTTGGAGTTCCGACATGGTCAGCTCGGCGAAGTCGTCATTCTCGACAATCGTGGTGGCCGTCGCGTTTTCGATAACCGCATTTCCCGAGGCATTGCCTAGCGTGAGGGTCAGGTCCTCGTCGGCCTCGCTCAGCGTGTCGCTGGTGAGGGCCACTGTGATCGTCTGCTCGGTCTCGCCATCGGCAAAGGTCACGGTACTCGAAGGCAGGGCGCCGCCGAAATCGTCGGCATCCACGTCACCGCCCACGGTGAAATCGACGCTGGTCTCGCCGCTCGTATCTCCGGAACGCGTGACCGTGAAGGTTACGTCGGTGGTGCCGTCATCGCCTTCCGTGACCGTTTCCGCATCGGCCGCGACGCTCAGCAAGGCGGTGTCGGACGCCTGCGTGTCCTGGATCGAGATGTTGTCGATATAGACGGCCTCGGAGCTGGCATTGCTGTCGAACTCGACCACCAGCTGCGCGTTGCCCACATCCGCGCCCAGATCAACAGACAGGCTGTTCCAGACGCCTTCGATGTCGAGATCGTCGATGTCGAGCCCGGACGTATCCAGAAGCGTCTGCGTACCCTGATCCGTCACCACATAGACGTTGAGGACGTCACTCGTCTCCCACCCTGTCTCCTGCAAAAAGTAATCGAGCGACACCGTGACGGCACCGACAGCGCTCAGATCGACAGCGTCGAAGCTTAGGCGATACAGACCGTCTGGGTCCGAAATCCGATAGCCCCGCGCACCGTCCGTGAAGGTGCCGACTTCTCTGGTGAAATTCGTCACACCGACAAAATCGCCGTCCGCGAGGCCCTCCGCATCGCGCGTATCGAACCACTCGGCGTTGTATCCCAGCAGGTCCGCGCTGGCCGCTGTGGAATCGACTGTCGCGAGGCCCTCGATATTCTCGATGTCGACGACTGTATTCGTAGGGACGAGCGCACCATCGGCTGCGACGTTGAAATATTGCGCGCCGGTGGCTTCCGTCTCAAAGCTCTGGGTCAGCACGAAGGGCTCGGCGGCGGGGGCCTCCTCACCGGGCGAGCCGATATCGGCCCCGCTGTTACCGCCCTCGGCAACAGCGCTGCGCGCGGTCCCGGCGGGTGTTTCATCGCCGACCGTCGAGAGCGCCCAGTTCGCTCCGTCATTGGGATTGGCGCTCAGATCGGTTAGGTAGATGGAGGCGGCGCCGTCATCGGATGGCCAATCGCCGGAGTCGTCGTAGGTCACCGAGGTTACTGCGCTCGCTGGCGCGCTCGCATCGTCGGCCGCATAGCTGTCGAAATCCAACCAGAGTGAGACGGTGTCCCCGCCATTGTTCAGCGCTAGGCCGCTCCAGTCGCTCACTGCGATCAGGGTCACATCGTCGCTCAGGCTCCACGCCGCGCGGAACTCGGCTTCGGTCACATCATCAGCGTTATAGAGGACGGCCGGGCCGCCAGCTACGACTGTGCCCGAGGCGATGTTCGACGTGCTCAGCCGGACATTATTGCCATCGTCCAGCACATAGCCCGAGAGGTCGACATTAACGCTCCCGGTATTGCTGATCTCGACCCATTCCCAATCATCCTCGGAGGAGGCGGGATTAAACATGATCTCCGAGAAGACCATACGGCCGCCTTCCTGTAGATCCGTCACGGTAACGGCAATGGATTGGCTCGCCTCGGCTGCTTCGGTATCGGTCGCCGTAACCGCAAGGTCGTAGGTATTGTCACCGTTAAGATCGAGCGGGACTTCAAAATCAAGTGCGCCGTCAAGCGTGATGGCCCCTGTTTGTGCATCAACGGAGAAAAAGGCCGCATCGTCTCCCGTTAAAGAGAAGGTCACATCGGCGCTATCCACATCGACCGCATTTGCCGTCGCCACGATGCCACTGGTGTTTTCCTCGACACTGGCTGTCACGGGTAAGGTCAACTCCGGCGCGTCATTCGTGCCTGTGATCGTGACAATGACGGTCGCCGTGGACGTGCCGCCCAGCCCATCGGTCACCTGATAGGTAAATGTGTCGGTCGCTGTTTCACCTTCGCGCAAAGCGTCAAAGACCGAGCCGGGCGTATAGATCACCTCGCCGTCGATCAGCGAAACCGCCGCACCGGCCGCACTTGTAGCCGAGACGCTCACGACGCTGAGCGCATCGCCATCGAGATCAAGGTCGTTGGCGGTGAGCGTCGCCGCGGCGATCGTCAGATTGGTATTCTCCTCGGTCGTCGCCGTATCGTCTCGGCCGATCGCATCATCGTTGCGTCCGTCAAGAAAGACCGTAGCGTCGTCGAATTCCAGCACTTCCACCCGTTGCAGGCGATCGGTTCCATCCTCACCAGTGACAGTCGTCCCGCGGCGCCCTTTATCGATCTCATAGTCAAACAGGCTTCCCGTATAAACGGCCGTATCCTCGCCCCGGCCCCCATCAATCCGATCGTTTCCAGCGCCGCCTTCGATACGGTCGTCCCCGCGCCCGGCATCGACCCGATCATCGCCATCTCCTGCGTTGATGGTATCATCGCCCCTCCCCGCGAAGATGCGGTCATTGCCGCCAAGTGTGTTGATCTCATCATCGCCGAACAGACCATAGACGACATTCACACCGTCATCGCCGGTGATCTGATCGGCCCGGAATGTTCCAAAGGTGATGTTGATTGATTTGCGGAAGAACCCAAAGGGCATGCGAAATCCTTGTATGTTGGGCGCTAAAAACGCGATTCTCGTCTCAAAAATGTGTCACAAGATATCTACGCATACTAAAGATTCTTTCGCGGGCATTTCATTCTGAAAGCGGCGCAGTTGGTGTGTACGCCTGCCGTCAGATACTCAATTCAGAGCATTCGATGAGGCCTCGGCTGATGCAAGAACCAAGGTTGCCGCGCTGAACGATCCCATCGCCGAATAGCGTTTTCGCCCGAACTTAGTAGCTTGGGCCAACGCGCGAAAACGGTCCTTTGCGCAACGAGTGCCATGGGGTTGCGGTCCGGGATGCTGACATTCCGTTTCGAACCAGCCCGGACCAATGCTGCGCTGATATCTCGGCCTGTGCGCGATCTTCGAGAAAGCGTCGGTCGATCTGGGCCAGGGCCGCGTGCAGATAACGGCACCGCGGGCGTTCCGCCAGGCGATCCTCGCCGAAGTGCTGAACCCCAAGACCGCGCTCTTCTTCCTCGCCTTCCTGCCGCAGTTTGTCGTGCCCGAGAATGGTTACGTCGTCGCGCAGCTCACGATTCTCGGAGTCCTCTTCGCGCTGATCGGCTTCGCCAGCACGATCATCTACTCGGTCGCCGCGGGCGGCCTGGGCAACTTCTCGCGGTGCAACCCGACCGTTCTCAGGTGGCAAGGCAAGGTCGTAGGCGGCATCTACCGCCCGCTTGGAGTGCGGCTGGCCTTACAGGAGCGGGTAGGCCGAGAGGTTTGCCAGCGTGTCCATCGGGAACGTTGTCGCCACTCCCATCGATCGCTACCCTTAGGCGCCGGTAGAAGTACGGCGGGGCGCACATGAGCGATGACCTGACGAGGCTCTTCCTCGCGCTCGCGATCTTTTCGGTCGGCTTCATCTCGATCGGTCCGAACATCCTCGCCATCATCGGCACTGCGATGGACCGCGGCCGCCGCGATGGGATGCGACTCGCGCTTGGCGTGGGCATGGGGTCAAGCCTTTGGGCGACCTCGACCGTGCTGGGGCTGACCGCGCTGGTGACAGCCTATGCAGGAGCGTTGACGATCCTGAAGTGGATCGGGGCGGCATATCTCGCATGGCTCGCGTTCAAAGCGTTCCGCTCGGCTTTGACGCCGGACGCAGAGCTGACGCCGCGGTCTATGCGCGGCGGTAACCTCGTCCTGCGGGGCCTCACGATCCAGATGACGAACCCGAAGGCGGCACTGCAGTGGATCGCGATCGTGGGCCTTGGGCTCGGACCGAACGCACCGGTCTGGGTCGGCGTGACGCTGATCGTTGTGGCGACCATCCTGTCGATCGTCGTTCACGTCGCCTACGCCGCGACGTTCTCGACCAGCCCTGTGATCGCCTTCTACCGCCGCACGCGGCGCTGGATCGACGGGGTGCTTGGCTCGTTCTTCGGATATGCAGCATATCGGCTCGCAACCTACCGCGAGTAAAGAGTTCCGGATTCTCAGATTCAGCCAAATTCGCTCGGCGACACCGTCGAAAGTACGGTATGCAGATGAAGTGTGAATTCGCTTCGCGAGCCCGAAAGTCTGCTTCAGCGGAGCAATTACTTTCTCTGGCTCATCAAGCCCAAAGAGATGTGCTTTGTTGACGTCATGTTGATCGATCCGATTACCCTCTCCGCCTTCTCACTTGCCGTCATCATCCTGGCTTAAACGCCAGGCCCTGACCTTTTTCTCATCGTCAGACGCGGAATATCACAGGGACCCGCCGCAGCGATATTCACCGCGCACGGCTTCTTCTTAGCTGGCGCTGTGCAGGTGCCACTTTTGGCGCTCGGTCTTCCAACACTAGTCGCTGAGAACCCGGTCCTCTTCCATTTGATCCGTTACGTAGGTGGAGCCTACCTCGTCTGGCGGGGTATGAAGATGCCCCTTGGCCCGGTGCCCGACGCCCAAGGTGAGGGTCACACGTCTATCTTGCGAGGCGAGGCTTTGCGCGAGGGGTTCGTGGCAAGCCTGGTAAACCCGAAGAGCCACGCCTTCATGATCGCTTTTCTGCCGCAGTTCGTAGACCCAGCGGCGGGGTCTATCGCCTTCCAATTCATCATCCTTGGTCTCGTGATGCGTGTCGTCGCCCTCGCAGTGGAGGTAACGCTAGCCACATTCTCCGGAACCATCGGATCGCTTCTTCGGCGTTCGAGTTATGCCCGCATTGCGTTAGAACGCACGGCTGGATTGCTCATCGTCGCCATCGGCGTCCGGCTTGTTCTTCTAGAACCCGCTGAACCGCCAAGAGCTCGGTAGTTCCTTCCTCAACGCATGATATGGCTTGGCTCCTCCAAAGCAGCTGTTTGCGCAAACTGCAGCATCGGTCAATCTGGGCTCAGCGCCAACGTTCGTGGCGCGTCGATCGAATGTCCGCGTTGGCCCGGCTTGGCCTGGAAGCCGACCTACATGCCCGGCCGCGCCGTGCAAGGCAGAACTGCACTCGATGAGGATTAGGCAAGCGATTGCTGCGCGCGCAGCGCGTCACGGATCACGGTCTTACAGCTGGCCTCACCGTGACCGCTCGCGACCGGGTGCCGGAACCCGCTTGAAGGTCCGTCGCTCCTGTCCCTCCGGTTCTCGCGATCGATCCGGGTTCATCGCGTCGCGGATGAGCGCGGTCATCGGCGCGTGATCGACGTCCTCGAACCCGATGCGCGAGGCGTCGTTCCACCGATCCTT
>JBCCTF010000149.1:0-9032 GCA_039198765.1 Pseudomonadota bacterium | reverse complement strand
GTGCGCGAAGCGCCCGCAGTAGCGGTCAGGCCCATTGGTGCAGCAACTGCCGGCGTGTGATCCATCAGGCGGACCTGCCGGATCTGGATACCATTTGCGGGATCACCCGCATACGATGTCCCATAGGGGCTACTGGGGGTGATGAGGTTGAACTGGATGCGCAGCGCCGTGTCCGCGTCACTCGTGAACTCGAATGAGATGTCGTACCAGCCGCCGCCGAGATCGGTCATCGTGCGGTTCAGCCCGCTGCCCTCGGACGAACCAGTCGTCAGGTCAAAGTACGTGCTGACAGCGGCCGAGCTCGAACTGTTGAGCGGGAACACGGCAATCCGCGTGAGGCTCCCCAAAGCGCGCGCGCGGAAGGTGACCTGATAGTTCCGTTCCCCCGCTGGCTTGGTGATGTCCTGCCGGATGCGGTGCTCGCCACTGACGGGCTCCTCTCGGATCTCGGAAGCGTCCGTTCCGCCCCGATCGTCGGCGACGCCTGAAGTCACAGTGACGTTCGATTTATTCCAATGCTCCGTTGTTGCATCAGATGGGGAACTGAGAAGGTTGGGCATGCCAACCTGAATCCCAGAGGTGAGCGCCTCGGCGCCAGATCCTGCAGCATTCTCCGGAGTTTCCCCCAATGTGATTGTCGTGCCGAGATCGTCGGATTGGAGCACATAGTCGAGCTCCGTAGCGCCCGTAATCGGGGCTCCATCGCGATACCACTGCCAGCGCAGCGCGGTCGGGTCATTCACGTAGCGGCCAGGAAGCGCGTAGACGGTGTCACCCACTCCAGGTGGAACATCTTCGCTATCTGTTCCGATGCGCGGGGCAAGGTCCAGCAGGGGAACAGATGACAGATCACGCCAGTAGAAGCTGTTTCGCACCAGAGGCAGGGTCGAGCTCCATGCCGTGTCATTCAGCGTGATGGAGCTTCCGGCATCGCCATCGGTGAACTGAAGGTTGAAGTCGTTCACATCGTCATAGTCCACCGTGAGCGTGGCGTTCGATGTCCGCACCGCCTGGACCACAACCGGCCCAAGCCCGAGATCCGACGCAGGACCATCTCCGCCATAGGGCGAATAGGGATAGGCTGCACGGACGGCGCCTGTGATCGTGCAATCATCGGCGTCATAGATGCCGGCAAATCCGTTGTTGTTGAAATAGCCTTCAACGTAGCCGCTCGAACCGTTCGAGTTTCCGCTGCCGGATTGCTCAATCAGTGCGATCACACCATTGCCGCTTGTGCCGTTCTCACCGAGGCCAGTGCCGCCAAAGACCACCCGCCATGCGCCGAAGTCGGTGCCGGGGCTGTCAAAGACGTTGATCGTGTCTTCTGTGTAGCTTGTGCCGGGAATGTCCTCATGGCTGTTCGTGCTGCCGGGCAAAGGCGCCACATTGGTGCAGCCATTGAACTGGACTGCCTGGCCACGGGGAAAGTCGCCGCGAGTATCGTGGCTCTCAATCCAACCAAAGGAAATCTGGTCGCAGCTTTGCAGGTAGACCGTACTGGACCCCTGACGCCCGGTAATCCGGCGCAGGGTCAGCGCATCGGCACCATTGCCAAAGACACCTCGCGCCGCAGCCGTGCTGCTCACGCCGCGCTCAGGTGCGCCAGCGTTGATCGTCTCGATGTCTTCGAGGACAACCCCATTTGCGTTGTTGACGAAGATGCCGTCCCCGCCTGCGCCAGTTGAATTGTAGCGCACGCGCACGTTTCTGACGACGACGTTGTTGTGCGCAATGGTCAGTCCCGTTCCATCTGCGGTGATGTCGAGGTTCTCGAAGACCTCTCCCGCAAACGAGGAGGTGAGAGGCCCTGAAGCTTGAAGCGCAGGCTCAGCCACAGAGAGGGAGAAGCCGCTATCTGCAGATCCCGCGCCATTGGTTGCACGCACGACGATCGCCGTTGCGGTAAGGGTGCCAGTGGCTGCGGTATCGATGCTCAGGATGCCGGTCCCGGAGGCAATGCTGACCCCCGACGGTGCATTCGGTGCAGAAAACACAAGTTCTGCGCCGCTAAAGTCACCAGAAGCGTCATAGGTTCTCGTCCCGGTGTCGAGGAAGAATGATTGATCCGCAAGGGCGCCCGCAGCCACCGGTGGCGTGAGCGAGGCTTGTGGGGCCAAAGGCACAATAGGTGCCGATGCCGCAAAGGCTTCGCCGCCAGAGTTTGTCGCGCGGTGCCGGAAGCGGATGTCGCGCCCTTCATCAGCTGCAACCAGTGTGTAGGACAGGCCCGTCGCACCCGAAATCGGAGCCAGGTCCCGCGTCCAGAGCGGCCCATCCATGAGGGCGGGATAGTTCGTTGCACCGAAGGTCCCCGTAAGCGTTGATCCCGTCTCTGCCATGCCGCTGATGATCGGAGCGGTCGTGAATACGGGCTGAGGAAGCGTCACAGTGACCGACGACGCCAGAGCACTGACCGGTGTCGCGGCGGCATTGGTGGCCGTCACGCGACAGTCGATGGTTGCGCCGTCATCGCTTGCGGTCAGCGCAAAGCTTGCAGTCGTGGCACCCGTCACATCCATCCCGTCGCGCCGCCACTGGTAGCTGAAGGAGAGGGGCCCGTCGCCCGACCATGTGCCTTGCGAAACGGTCAGGGTTTCGTTCGCTTCTGGTGTGCCGCTGATCACCGGGAGGGTGGTGTTCTCGGGAGCCGCGACATTGGGAGCCACAATGGACAAAAGGAACGTAACACTGGCAACGCCGCCCGAGTTTGCAGCGCTGACCTCAAAGCTTTGCTCGGACATCGGGCCCGTGGTGTTGGTGTCTACGCTGATCTCACCTGTGCCCGGATGGATGGAAATGCCCAGTGGCGGTGAGGTCAGCGCGTAGCTGAGGGCATCTCCAGAAAACGATGCAGCCGTCTCGATAATCTGGACGCCGCTGGTGAGAGTGAAGCTCTGCTGTACAGGAGCTGCCAAAGCCATGGGGGCAGGATACGTGGCCCGAACATAGGGTGACACTGCGGACGCAGTCTCACCATCCGCCTCCGCGGTCACGCGGCACCGAATATCTGTCCCGTCGTCAGCCGCGCCCAACAGGTAGGTCGTGCCCGTTGCCTCCGCGACATCGACGCCATTGCGCATCCACTGGTAGCTCAGGTCGGGTGGTGTCGTACCGCTCCACACGCCTGCAGTGACGCTCAACGTAGAGCCGATCTCAGGTGTCCCGCCAAGCTCCGGTGCCGTGATGTAAGTGAGACCAGCCTCGACAACTACGGCGTTGGTTTGGACCAGGGCATGGATGCCAGTCGCCGTTGTCCCCGTTGCTCTAACACGCACCACCCCCACTGGGAGGAGTTTAAAGTCCGGCACGTTGATGATCCGCTCGTGGCCAGCAGCCGTGGTGATCGCCAGCATGCCGCCAGTCTCAATATATAGCGAAACAGCGGTTGAGGGCAGGTTCTGTGTATCGCTTGGCTCCACCGGCATGAGATCCGTGGCCGGATCGCTCAATGAGAGCGAGCGTGAAAACGGGTTTGACATGTGCGCTCCTTGGGTGCGAGCGCATCAGGGGTCATGCCCCACAAGTTGCGGATGTCCCCAATAGCCGCTCATCTGGAAGAAAAAACGCGGGAAATGTCGCGAGAACGCGTTCACAAGACATGAACGCACCGCACGGGGGACAGAGCCAGAAAACTGGTTGGAATGCGGGATGGGCGCTCGGCGCCCTTGCCTCACCCGTTCAGGGGTTCGAACTCAAAGCCCGCAACACCGCCAAGCTCGAGGTGGAGCTCCTCAAGCCAGACCTCGACGCGGGTATTGCCACGTTCCGTCAGAGCAAATGCATCCTCGGGTGGCACGACCACGCCTTTGCTCGACGGCAAAACGACGTCCTCAGGTGGGACATCAACAATGGCTGAGCTCCCGGCGAAAACGTCTTCAATGATCCGTCGATCCGTTGGGTTGCGATCAAGCGGCCGAGCGCCTGCAAATTGAACGACGTGGGACGGTACCGCCTTCGTTCCAATGTTGGCATCTGCTCGCGCAGCGGGGCCGGGGCTGTCAAAATCAATCGCGGCCATGTCGTCTGGCATCAGAACCGTGTTGTCTGTCGATATGAGCGTCGCGCCAGTGCCTGCGAGTTCATCTGGGCTCTGCAGATTGAGAGGCCGGGTTTCCTCAAAGGTATCTTGGCCAGGCGTCATCACGTTGTTTTCGAAAAAGGCGACCATGTTCTCGGGGTGATCGTCGAGGTAGACATGCATCGCATTGAAGCGCGGATTAACGATCCAGTTGTTTTTCACGAGCGCGCGCACGTCGCTTCCGAGCACCGGATTCCTGTGCGCATTGCTTACAAAAAGGTTGCCCGCGATCGTCACCCCCCTTGGTGCGTCGCGCACCAAAAGACCCATGGAATGGCGACCTTTCGGGTGGCCTGCATCTCGCAGCGCTTCGGCGAAAATGGAATGCGTGATGCTGACAGGGCCGTCCGTCGGGTCCGCAACCGCCGTCAGCTCATCTCTCGACCAGCTCACAGAGATGTTGCGCAGCCTGATCCTTTTCACCTCACGGCTGCCGCCACCGATTGTCAGCCCATCAGCGCGTTCGGCGGGTTCGGCTTCGAGCCCCGGTCGAAAGGAGATATGTTCGATCGCGACGTCAGATGCACGCACCCGGAGGCTCGCTCCAGACAGGGTGATGCCGGGGGAGGGGGCTGTTTGACCAGCAATCGTCACCTGGCTCTTGCGAATGAAGATGTCTTCTTCGAGCTCAATCTCACCGCCCACCTCAAACACGATCACATTCGCTGTTTTCACTGTCTCAATGGCCTCACGAAGTGTCCCGGGGCCGCTATCTGCAAGCGACGTCACGCGTGTGATGACACCGTGTTCTCGGGTGCCGCCAGTCGTGATGAAGCGATTCTGATCGGTGTTCGCAAACAGCTCCTCAGGGAGCAACATGAGCGCCGCGAACAGGACGAACACGAAGCGCCCAACGTGGGCACGCGCGACGTGATAAAAAGGAAACGGGGGTGAGTAAATCATGACGACGGGCCTCTGACCTTTCCATTGATAGCCGACAGAAGATAAGTTCGCAGACGTTCTTACTCCGACGGTTTACGCGGCCGCCGCAGATGGATTGGATACACCACTCACGCGTTCAGTCAAAGGCGAAGGACCGAACTTTGACCCACACCTCCACGTCAAATCACATGCGCGCGAAGCGGAGCTTTCTCCGTGACGTGATGCCGATTCTGACAGGACGGATCGCGGTCCAGATCGCAAGCTTCATCACGGGCATCATCATCGCCCGTGTGCTGGGTGTCGAGGGTAAAGGTCTGATCGCAGCCGTCATCCTCGCGCCGCAGATGATCATCACGATTGCAGAGTTTGGCGTGCGCAACGCGGCCGCGTTCCATATCGGGCGCGAGACGTGGCCGGTGGAGAAGATCGTGGAGACGACCCTCGCCACAGCCTTCCTCACCAGTTTGATCGGCATGGCCCTTTGCTTTGGATGGCTTTGGCTCACATGGGAGGACGGCTACACGCCTCTCATCGTGGTCTTTGCGTGCCTCGTCGTGCCAGGGGCCATCGTCTACACCTACATCGCTGGCATATTCCTCGGCCTACAGCGCATTGATGAATTCACAGTGTCCAACTGGGCGCCAGGCATCTCAAAGCTCTTTGGAACGGCGTTTTTCGTTGGCGCACTGGGCTTTGGCACGGCGGGCGCAGTCGGAGCGATGACGCTCTCCGTGCTGCTCGTGGCGGCGATCATGCTTTCAAATCTCTCGTTATTCGTGCCGCTCCGCGTCCGCTTCACGCCCGAGATTGCACGCAAGATGACAGGCATCGGGTCGTCGTTCGCGGTCGTCTATTTCATGATGGTGATGGTCTATAAGGCCAACATTTTTCTGGTGCAGCAATTCGGGAGCATCGAGCAACTTGGCTTTTACTCCCTGAGCTCGAACCTCGCGGAGCTTCTCTGGCAGATACCCGCGGTGATGAGCGCCCTCGTCTTTGCCCGCTCAGCGGCTGCAAAGGACGAGGCCAAATTCTCACTCAAGGTGGCGATGCTCGCGCGGCTTACGTTCCTTATCGGCATGATAGGCGCGGTCATTGCAGCGCTCCTTGCCCGTACGGTGATCCCGCTCATCTATGGCGAGGCTTTTGCCCCGTCGGCGGATATCTTTGTGGTGCTTCTACCCGGTGTCGTTGCGATGGTGGTCTTCAAGATCCTTCGCCAGGATCTCTCCGGGCGCGGCACGCCTTGGGCGGCAAGCTGGATCATTGTCCCGATGCTGGCCTCCACGATCATCCTCGGGGCGCTCTTCATTCCAACGTATGGCGCAATGGGCGCGGCGATCTCCATGAGCAGCGTTTATGTGGTTGGCACGCTGGGGTTCATCGTGCTTTACGCACGCGTAACGCATCTGCCGCTCAAGGATCTGGTGCTTTACCGGAAGTCAGATTTCACAACTTTGAAGGACGCGTTCACGCGGCTCTTGAACAAAAGGCGCAAAAGGTAAGCAAGCATGCGGTCACCAGCGTGTGGCAATGCTTTTGGCAAGCCGCGCAACGTCTCGTTTGGATAATCCCGTTGGGTAGATCGTCGCGAGCAGGGCAAGTTTTGTCCCTACGAGCCGGTTCGGGAGCTCGGCAATCCACTCGACGGTCTTCCGGGTCGCGAGGCGTTTGAGGAGCTTTGCCCGCTTTGGGTTTGTCTCTTGAAGGAGCATCTGCCGGACAGTGACGCGGACTGGATGCTCACGAACAAAGTTCTTTGTGCTCCGGATCACGTCGGAGAAATCCATGTCGTAGATGCTGGTGATCTCGGGAGAGACGTAAACAGGCGCACCATGGTGGATGAGCCTCAGCCAGAGTTCGCTGTCGCCTCCACGGCGCCAGCCCTTTCCATCGTTGAAACCGCCGGTCTCGAGGAAGACATCACGGCGGACGATCAAAGCGTTCACGTGAAATAAGTTCCGCTCAGCATAATCGGCCAAAAGCGCATTAGCGCTCTGAACGCCTTCTGCGCCCGTGCCGCGCACTTCTCCAGCGCCTGTCACCTTGTTGCGAACAGCACGTCCAAAGAAGATCACGCCCACTTCAGGTGACTGCGCGATGACCCGCGATGCCGCCTCAAGATGCGTAGGGAGCCATTCATCATCGGCATCGAGAAAAGCAAGCCAGTCACCAGTTGCTTTTTCGGCACCAAGGTTCCGTGCTGCATACCCACCAGGGCCAGGCCGATCCCGCTTTAGGAGCCGAAGGTTGGGGATCGAGAGCTCCTCCACCGCCTCCACGCTGCCATCTGATGACACATCATCGACGACGATGATCTCTGAAGCCGGATGCGTCTGGCCTGCAATCGATGTCAGGGTCCGCGCTATCGTGCGAACCTTGTTATGCAGGGGGACAATCGCTGTCAGCGTCGGTGCGTCCATGGCGTGCCTCAAGATGCGGGCATGCCCCGCTTTTGTGCAGCGTCGATCCCGTAGAAGTCCACGTACCACGCTACAAACGCGTCAACCCCTTCGCGGATTGAGGTCTCCGGTTTGTAGCCCGTGAGAGCCTGGAGGAGCGTCGCATCGGCCCAGGTCTTCTTCACGTCACCGGGCTGCATGTCCATGTAGTTGCGCTTGGCCTTCTGGCCCAATGCGCGCTCGATCTCTTCAATGAAATCAAGCAACCGTTCGGACTGAGAGTTTCCGATGTTCACAAGGCGATGCGGGGCGACCGGGCTTACGCTATCGCCGGGGAAGTCTTCGCCACGCTCTTCGGGCGGCAGGGGGGGCGCATCCATCAGGAGGCGGATCGCGCGCACGAGATCGTCCACGTAAGTGAAGTCCCGCTCCATCTCACCATGGTTGTAAATGTCGATGGGTTGCCCGTTCAGGATCCGATCCGTGAACTTGAAATAGGCCATGTCCGGGCGGCCCCACGGCCCATAGACCGTGAAGAAGCGGAACATCGTCGTGGGTATCCCCCAAAGGCTGGCATAGCAGTGCCCCATGCCCTCCGTGGCCTTCTTCGTGGCTGCATAGATCGTAAGCGGGAGATCCGACTTTTGCGTCTCACGGAAGGGATACTCCGTGTTTGCGCCATAGGCTGACGAGGTCGACGCCATCATCAGATGGGCGACCTTATGTTCCCGCGCGATCTCCATGACGTTGAAGGTCCCCACGACGTTCGACTGAATGTACTCACCTGGGGCATCGAGGCTGTGACGGACGCCCGCCTGTGCGGCGAGATGGATGATCACATCCGGCGGCGTGTCGGCCACCGCCGCCTTCAATGTCTCAAGATCCTCAAGGTCGCCAATGACATCCGTGTAGTTGGCATGCTCCTTCAGGATCGCTCGGCGACCCTCCTTTAGCTTCACGTCATAGTAGCTGTTGAGGTTGTCATAGCCGATGACGCGGAACCCACCCTCAGCGAGTAGGAGCCGCGCGACGTGAAAGCCGATGAAGCCGGCCGTGCCGGTGACGAGAACGGTGCGCATGGCGCTCCCCTTTAGCGGCCGATGGAGACGTATTCGAAGCCGGCGTCCTTCATGTCTGCCGGATCGTAGATGTTGCGGAGGTCCGCGATCTTGTCGCCCTTCATCACCGATTTGAGGCGCTTGAGGTCGAGAGCACGGAACTCGTTCCATTCGGTGATGATCACGACAGCATCAGCGTCTTGTGCAGCCTCGTAGGGATCCGCACACCACGTCACGCCGGGTAGGAGCTCCTCGCCCTCCTTGCGGCCCTCAGGATCGACGACGGTTACTTCCGCGCCGCTTCCGACGAAAGAGGGCACAATCGTCAGCGAAGGTGCGTCGCGCATGTCGTCGGTCATCGGCTTAAAGGTCACGCCGAGGACAGCGATCTTCTTTTTGTTCAAGGACCCACCGATCAGGTCGACAACCTTGCCCACCATGGCGCGTTTGCGTTGGTCGTTCACCTTGATCACGGTTTCGGTGATCTGCATCGGCGTCGCGTGCTCCTGCCCGATGCGGGCGAGGGCGCTTGTGTCTTTCGGGAAGCAGGATCCGCCGTAGCCAGGGCCGGCATGGAGAAACTTGTTCCCGATCCGACCATCAAGGCCCATG
>JBCCTF010000148.1:0-9040 GCA_039198765.1 Pseudomonadota bacterium | reverse complement strand
CTTGGTCGCGATGATTGGTGCGATCATGCTCACGTTCCGAGAGCGGCGTGGCGTCAAAACCCAGGATGTGGCAGCGCAGGTGGCGCGGCGTCGCGAAGATGCCGTCGAAGTGGTCTCCGTTCCCTCAGGTCGGGGCCTCTGATTTCCATGGACATCGCGCTGACCCACTACCTGTTCGTCGCTGGCTTGCTGTTCGCAACCGGCGTCGCGGGTATTTTCCTCAACCGGAAGAACATCATCATCATTCTCATGTCGATCGAGCTGATGCTCCTCGCGGTGAACATCAACT
This sequence comes from Pseudomonadota bacterium, assembly GCA_039198765.1. Lineage (GTDB taxonomy): Bacteria > Pseudomonadota > Alphaproteobacteria > Caulobacterales > Parvularculaceae > Parvularcula. The sequence continues at coordinate 8,751 of JBCCTF010000148.1, read as the reverse complement.
TCGTCGCCTTCTCGATGTTCTTAGGCGATCTCGTCGGCCAAGTGTTTGCCTTCATGGTGCTCACCGTCGCCGCTGCCGAGGCCGCGATCGGGCTCGCCATTCTCGTGGCCTTCTTCCGCAACCGCGGTGACATTTCGGTCACCAGCGCCAACACGATGCGGAACTGACCCCGGATGCAGGCTTTCATCGTCCTCTTGCCGCTCTTCGGCGCACTCCTCGCTGTGCCCCTTGGCCGAGCTTCAGGCCCCCGGGCGGCCGAGGTCATCACCTCGCTTTTGGTCTCAGCGGCCGCGCTCATCGCATGGAGCACCTTCTTCGCCGTTGGCTGGGGCGAGGGTGAGACGACCATCGTCCTCTTTGAATGGATACGGTCGGCGGAGTTCGTCGCCAATTGGTCCGTACGCGTCGATGCGCTTTCAGCGACGATGATGATCGTCATCACGACCGTCTCGGCGCTCGTCCATTGGTACTCGATCGGGTATATGCACGACGACCCATCGCGGCCCCGTTTCTTCGCCTATCTCTCGCTGTTCACCTTCGCGATGCTCTCGCTGGTGACCGCAGACAACCTGCTGCAGCTGTTCTTCGGCTGGGAAGGCGTCGGCGTAGCAAGCTACCTGCTCATCGGTTTCTGGCACCACAAGAAGTCTGCGAACGATGCGGCCATCAAAGCCTTCGTCGTGAACCGCGTGGGGGATGTCGGCTTGGCGCTCGGCATCATGGCCTGCTTCTTCGTCTTCCGGTCGATCGATTTCGACGTGATCCTCGAAGCGGTGCGTACGGACGGAATGGTCACGCCCTTCGGCGCTGCCGAGGCCGTGCATCTGTCCGAGCTGACCCTCGGCTTCCTCGATCGTCAGTATGCGCCGGTTGAGATCATTGCCGCGCTCCTCTTTATTGGCGCGATGGGCAAGTCGGCGCAGTTCCTGTTGCACACCTGGCTCCCTGACGCGATGGAGGGGCCGACCCCTGTCTCCGCTCTCATCCACGCGGCGACGATGGTCACGGCGGGCGTGTTCCTCGTCTGCCGAATGTCCGATCTTTATGCGATGGCGCCCGTCGCTTCGGCTATCATGACCGCCGTCGGCCTCGCCACGTGCCTCTTCGCTGCGACGGTCGGCTTGGTGCAGACGGATATCAAGCGGGTGATCGCGTACTCCACTGCGTCCCAGCTCGGCTACATGTTCTTCGCGGCGGGCCTCGGCGGTTACGGCGCGGCGATGTTCCACCTGACAACCCATGCGGCATTCAAGGCGCTCCTGTTCCTCGGTGCAGGCGCGGTGATCCACTTCAGCCATCACGAGCAGGACATGCGCAAGATGGGCGGCCTCGCTGGCCAAATGCCCGCCACGTTCGCCTGTATGATGATCGGGACACTGGCCATCACGGGCGTCGGCATTCCGCTTTATTACGTGTACGGAACTCCGGCTGGCCTCGCGGGCTTTGTGTCGAAGGACGTGATCTTGGAAACGGCCTTCGGCGCAATCGAAGGGGGCAGGGCGCTCGCCTCGGCTGCGTTCTGGGGCGGCCTCCTCGCGGCGGTCCTCACAGGCTTTTATTCCTGGCGGCTGATCTTCCTCACGTTCGCGGGCCAGTCCCGCGCGAAAGAAGAGGTGCGCAAGCATCCCCATCCCGTGCCCAACGTCATGCTGTTCCCGCTGGTCCCCCTCGCACTCGGCGCGCTGATCGCGGGGATGGCGCTTTACAAACCGTTCGTCAGCGACAAGGCCTACGCCTTCTGGAACGGCGCCATTCATGTGGAGGCCAAAGCGCACAGCGATGATCACGGTAAGGATCATAGCGACGCCGCCTACGGCGATGCGTACACGGATGATATTGCCTACGCCGCAGACGATCACGCTGAGGAAAGCCACGGAGACGACCACCACCATTACCCGAACTGGGTGCTCATCGCCCCCATGCTAGCGGGCCTCATCGGTCTCGTGGCGGCGTGGTTCCAGTATGGTCGCGCTGGAAAAGACCCGTTGAGGCCAGGGCTCATCGGGCCCGGCGGTATCGTTTACGAGTTCCTGCTCAATCGTTGGTACATTGATCATCTCTACCGCTTCCTGTTCCAAGAGCCGGCGCGCATCATCGGACGCTTCTTCTGGAAGGCGGGCGATGAGGGCACGATTGATCGCGGCGGACCGAACGGTTTCGCGCGCTTGATGCAAATGGCGGCTGGCCGGACGGTTGGTTTCCAGACGGGCTTCGTCTTCCACTACGCCTTCGTCATGCTTCTTGGCCTCGTCATTCTCCTCTTTGTGCTGAGTTTTTAAGTTCGCTATGCTCGAGTCCTCGACGTCCATTCCCTGGCTCAGCTTCATCACGTTCCTGCCGCTCGTGGGCGCGGGATCGATCATCCTGCGGCGCATCATGTCGGGGGCGGAGGAGGAAGAGAGCGTCGCGAACGCCGCGCGCTACGTCGCGCTGTTCACCACCGCGGCGGTCTTCGTCCTGACCACGGTCGTCTACTTCGGGATTTTCGATCCGGAGCAAGAGGGTTTCCAGCTGGTGCAGCAAGCCCAATGGATCGGCAGCGGCATTAGCTACAAGCTGGGCGTCGACGGCATCTCGATATTGTTCGTGTACCTCACGGCCTTCATCATGCCGGTCTGCGTTCTCGCGAGCTGGTCATCAATCAAGACCCGCGTCGCCGACTTTATGATCGCGTTCCTCGTGCTTGAGGTCGCGATCATGGGCGTCTTTACGGCGCTCGACCTGATCCTCTTCTATGTCTATTTCGAGGCATCGCTGATCCCGATGTTCCTGATCATCGGCATGTGGGGCAGCCCGGGCGAACGGACGATCTTTGGACGGAGCGTTTCCAACCGTGTCTACGCGGCGTTCAAGTTCTTCCTTTACACGCTGCTCGGCTCGCTCCTGATGCTGATCGCCGTCCTCTACATGTACCTCAAGGCGGGCACGACAGACATTCCGACCCTGCTGCAAACGCCGTTCGGGGCGGAGGCGCAGCGCTATCTCTGGCTCGCATTCTTCGCCAGCTTTGCGGTGAAAATGCCCATGTGGCCCGTGCACACATGGTTGCCAGACGCCCACGTGCAAGCGCCCACGGGCGGATCGATCGTGCTTGCGGCGATCCTTCTAAAAATGGGCGGCTACGGGATGATCCGCTTCAGCTTGCCGATGTTCCCTGACGCCAGTGCTGAGTTCGCCGGTTTGGTCTTTGCACTGAGCGTCATCGCCGTGATCTACACCTCCCTAGTGGCCTTCGCCCAGGAGGATATGAAAAAGCTGATCGCCTACTCATCGGTTGCGCACATGGGGTTCGTGACGATGGGCCTGTTCACGGGCACGCAGCAGGGGGTCGACGGCGCGCTGTTCCAGATGGTCAGCCACGGGTTCATCTCGGGCGCGATGTTCCTCTGTGTAGGGATCTTATACGAGCGCCTCCACACCCGGTCGATCAACGCGTTCGGCGGCCTTGCGAAAACGATGAAGATCTTTGCGTTCTTCTTCCTCTTTTTCTCCATGGCGAACGTTGGCCTGCCAGGCCTATCCGGTTTCGTCGGCGAAATCTTGACCATGGTCGGCGCGTTCCAGGTGAATACCTGGGTGGCCGCGCTTGCGGCGCTCGGCATGATCCTGTCGGCTGCCTACGGCCTGCGGCTCTATCGCGAGGTGGTGTTTGATCCGCCTGCGAACAAAGAGCAGACGCTGGCGCCGCTAAACCGGCGCGAGACGCTTCTTCTGGCCAGCCTCGCAGGCATGACGCTGCTGCTTGGGGTCAGGCCGACCCCGACACTTGACGTGTTTGCGGTCGCCACCCGCCCGATTGTGCAGGACGTGAGCGGAGCGATGGCGCGGCGCGACGCACGTGCGGCTGAGACTTTTGCGGAAAGCGAGGTCCCCGAATGATCGAGCCCTTCGTCGACGCTTGGCAGCTCTTGCCCGAAATCTTCCTCGCCCTCGCGGCGATGGTCGCGCTGGTTGTCAGCGTCTATCTGCGTACAGACCGTACTGTCCTGCTCAGCCGCATCGGTGCGCTGTGCTTGGTCCTCGCTGCGATCCTGGTCCCGTTGACAGACGGAGAAGAGGCTGTCTTCGCTGGCGCGTTCGCCGCTGATCCGTTCGCAACCTTCGGACGCGTCGCGATTTTCCTCGCTGCTGCCTGTGCACTCCTTCTCGGCCAAGCGTTCTTCAGGCTCGAGAATCTTCTGCGTCCGGAATATGTCGTCCTGGTGATGCTCAGCGCCATCGGCATGGCGCTCATGGTCGCTGCGGCGGATCTCGTCGCCGTGTACCTCGGGGTCGAGTTGCAATCCCTCTGCGTCTACATCATGGCGACGCTCAAACGGGACAGCCGCCGCTCGACAGAGGCAGGCCTCAAATACTTCGTGCTCGGTGCGTTGTCGTCGGGCTTTCTGCTTTACGGTGCGTCGCTCATCTACGGGTTCACCGGCTCGACGGAGTTCAGTGCGATCGCCGCTGCGGGGTATGCGGAAGAAGCGCCGATCGGCCTGACCTTCGGTCTCGTGTTCTTCATCTCTGCGCTCGCGTTCAAGGTTTCGGCCGCGCCGTTCCACATGTGGACGCCTGACGTTTATGAGGGCGCTCCAACGCCGGTGACAGCGTTCCTTGCCGCTGCTCCGAAGCTCGCGGGCATGTTCCTCTTCGGCCGCGTGCTGGTCACCGCGTTCCCTGGCCTGATCGATGATTGGCAGCCGGTGCTCTGGCTGATATCAGCCGCATCCATGATCGTCGGTGCACTGAGCGCTATTGTTCAAACCAACATCAAACGTCTCATGGCCTACTCATCCATCGGCCACATGGGCTACGCCTTGATCGGCCTCACGGCAGGCTCCGCTGCGGGCGTTTCGGGGATGGTCAGCTACATGACGATCTACCTGATCACGACCCTGGGCACGTTTGCGGCGATCCTGATGATGCGCCGTCACGAGGGCATGGCCGAGAACATCTCGGACCTTTCGGGCCTCAGCCAAAGCCGCCCCGGGCTAGCGATCGCGTTCACCGTTCTGTTCTTATCCCTCGCTGGCATCCCGCCGCTCCTCGGCTTCTTTGCGAAGCTCTACGTCTTCCTCGCGGCGGTGGAGGAGGGGCTCTTCATCCTGACCATTGTCGGTGTGCTGACCAGCGTGGTGGCAACCTTCTACTATCTCTCTGTGCTGCGAGCGATTTGGTTCGCTGAGCCGACAACAGAGTTTGTGCGAGAGCAAGAGCCGACCCTGCGGATCACCACGTCCTTCGCGGCCATCGCCGTATCGATCGGGCTGATCTTCCTCGTCGGTGTGCTGAACAGCGCGGCAGTGGAGGCAGCTGCATCGCTCTTCCCGTCGGCGACGTGAGGCATATCAGGCTTTACACCTGCGGCTCCACCAATGACGAGGCGCGCGATGCCTTGGGCCGTAGTGAGGCGCTCCCTTTTTTGATCAGCACGCGGAAGCAAACTTCGGGCCGAGGTCGGAACAACCGCGCTTGGTCCCAGCTCGCTGGCAACTTCGCCGGAACTTTCGCTCTCCCCGTACCTGAGGCCATCTTGCAAGTCCCCGGTACGCTCGCACTCTTGGCGGGCGTCGCTGTCCGCGATGCCCTGATCGCCCATAACGCCGACCCAGCTAGCATTAGCCTCAAATGGCCGAACGATGTTCTCTTGAATGAACGCAAAGTGTCGGGAGTGCTCGCGGAGTGGATCACCACCGGAAACTGCACGGTTGCCCTCGTGGGGATTGGCGTGAACCTCGCCGCGGCGCCCACTGGTGCCCGTTTCCCCGCGACGAGCGTTTTCGGAGCCAATGCGCCCGATGCCCAGCGGTTCGGAGAAACGCTCGCCTCGCAGGTTGAACGCCGGTTGCTTGAAGCCGAGAGCGGCGCAGATAGTGTCTTTAATGCTTGGCGGGCTGCGGCGTGGCGATTGGGCGAGCCGTTGACGCTCACGGTTGGCGAAGAACGAGTTTCGGGGATCTTTCGCGATATCGATGCCCATGGCCGCTTGATTTTGCGGCTGGCCGGTGGCCAAGAGCGCCATCTCTCGGCAGGTGACGCGACGTCTAGGTGACGCGCGCGCTGATTTCGTGCAGGACGCGCTCATGCTTTTGGCCATTGATGTCGGCAACACCAACACCGTCTTCGCGCTCGTTGACGGCGACGCCACGCTGGAAAGCTGGCGATCCGCGACCGTGCCCGAGCGCACGGCGGACGAGTACGCCGTCTGGCTGACCCAGCTGTTTAGCTTGTCGGGGCGAGGTGATCTTGGCGGTGTGACCCGCTGCATTATTTCGACCGTGGTGCCGCAATCGCTGTTCCACCTTCGCAATCTGGCGCGCCGCTATTTCGGTGTTGAGCCGCTCGTCGTCTCCGCCGACATCCCTGGCGTTCCTGTACGCATTCCGCGGCCCAGCGAAGCCGGAGCGGACCGATTGGTCGGCGCTGTTGGCGGCTTCATTAAATATGGGGGTCCACTGATTATTGTGGACAGCGGCACAGCAACAACGTTTGACGTTGTGGGCCCTGACGGCGGCTTCGAAGGCGGCGTGATCGCCCCTGGGATCAACCTTAGCCAAAAGGCACTTCATGAAGCGGCGGCTCAGCTACCACGGATTGCGATTACCAAACCGGAGAAGGCTATCGGCACGACAACGGTCGGCGCTCTCCAGTCGGGCATCTTCTTTGGCTATATCGGCCTCATCGAGGGCACGATTGCGCGCATCAAATCAGAGTATGGATCACCCATGTCCGTTGTGGCGACGGGCGGGATCTCCTCGCTATTCCAGGGATCTACAGACGCGATCGATCACTTTGACCAAGACCTCACCATTCGCGGCCTCATCGAGATTGCCGCTCGACTTGAGAAGGGGACAGTCTGATGACGGACGAATTGGTCTTCCTTCCCCTCGGTGGTTCCGGCGAGATTGGGATGAATCTGAACCTCTACGGGTTCGGCCCTCCCGGCGCCCGCAAGTGGATGATGATCGATTGCGGCGTGACCTTTGCTGGCGATGATCTGCCGGGAATCGATCTCATCACGCCAGACATCGACTATTTGCTGGATGAGATCGATGAGGGTGCTGAGTTCCTCGGCCTCGTTTTGACCCACGGTCACGAAGACCATATCGGTGCGGTGGCTCACCTCTGGCCTGCGTTCCGTGGTCCAGTCTATGCGACGCCGTTCACCGCAGAGCTGGTCCGTCGAAAGTTCGTGGACGTCGGAATTATCGATCCGCCGATGGTGATCAAGCAGCTCGGCGCACGTTTCGACCTTGGTCCGTTCGACCTAGAGTACGTGACCCTGACTCACTCGATCCCAGAGCCGAATGCGGTGGCGATCCGTACCCCCCTCGGGAACATTCTGCATACGGGTGATTTTAAGATCGATCCCCAGCCGGTGATTGGTGCGAAGACGGATCATTCTCGCTTGGAAGAGATTGGCGCCGAGGGCGTCCTTGCGATGATGTGCGACAGCACAAATGTTTTCAGCGAGGGACGCTCAGGCTCGGAGAGTGAAATCGCTGATAACCTTGCACGAATCATCGCGGAGCAAAAGAGCCGTGTGGCCGTTACAACCTTCGCCAGCAATGTCTCGCGCCTGGTCTCCGTTTGCCGCGCCGCCATGGCGGCAGACCGCTCCGTGTGCCTCCTAGGCCGCTCAATGCTGCGTATGATCGATGTTGCGGCAGACGTCGGCATCCTGCCAGATGGCGTGAGCTTCGTGCAGCCATCCGATGCGGGTTACTTGCCCGAGGAGAACATCCTCTATCTTTGCACAGGAAGTCAGGGCGAGCCGCGCGCTGCGCTGGCACGGATCGCGCGAGACGACCATCCTGAGCTTGAGCTGGCCGATGGCGACACGGTGATCTTCAGTTCAAAGATCATTCCTGGAAATGAACGTCCAATTTTCGAGATGATGAACGACCTGTCTTCGGCGGGGGTGCATGTCATCACCGAGGGTGATGCTTTCGTGCATGTCTCCGGTCACCCGTGCCGTGATGAGCTCAAAGACATGTACCAAATGGTCCGTCCACAGATCGCTGTTCCCGTTCACGGTGAAGCGCGTCACTTGGCCGAACATGGTGCCTACGCACAATCGCTCGGTACGCCTCAGGCCATTGTTCCCCAGAATGGCGATCTCATTCGTCTTGCACCGGGCCCTGCCGCGAAGATCGATGAAGTGCCTGCAGGCCGTCTTTACATGGACGGAAAAATCCTTCTCAGTCACGGGGATCGTGCACTGCGTGAGCGCCGCCGGCTGTCCGAAGAGGGCATCATTGTCGTCAGTGTGGCGATCGATGGCACAGGCAAAATCAAAGACCGCGCGCCTCTCTTCATGAAAGGCGTGCCCTCGGAGGATGAGGACGGCGATGAACTCCTTGAGGTCCTCGATGAGGCGATAGCTGCAGGGCTTGAGGCGATGCCCAAGCCACGTCGCCAAGATGACCGTGAAGTCGAACTGCAAATCCGCCGCGCCATTCGGTCAGAGTTGACCCCGCGCTGGGGTAAGCGCTCTGACATTTTCGTCTCGATACTGAGGGTTTGATATGGGCGTCGGCGGATCAATTGTCAGTTTCGTTCTGATTTGGTGGCTGGTTCTCTTTGCGACCCTGCCCATCCGGCAGCGCCACGTTTGGGAAGAGCCGGACGAGCACGCCGAGGGAACGGACCGCGGCGCGCCCGTTGACCCTGCGATCTGGTACAAGGTCAAGCTGACCACGATGATTGCCGTACCGATTTGGTTGGTCGCTTTTGCGGTGGTCGCGAGCGGGATCTTTGCAAGCG
>JBCCTF010000147.1:0-9077 GCA_039198765.1 Pseudomonadota bacterium | reverse complement strand
GGAAAAAGCTCGATGCGGCGAAGGCGATCGACAGGCCGAAGACGATCTGCACGAGCCGGCGCGCGCCACCGGAGGTGTCGCCGAACGCAAGCGTCAGTCCGGTGATGATTATGATAATGACCGCGACGATCTTGGCGACCGGCCCTTCGATCGATTCCAGGATCGCCTGGAGCGGCGCTTCCCAGGGCATGCCGGAGCCCGCCGCTTCAGCCTGTCCGGCAGCGAGCAGGAAGCCGATGGCGGCTGCGATGACATAGATCGGCCAGCGCGGATAAAGAAGATTGAGTCGGGTGGTCATGGGGCGGTTCCTTTCGGGTTGGTGAGTAGGGATTGGAGCGCATAATCGCCCTCGGCGGTCAGGCCCGCTACGCGCGCGAGGTCAGCGAGGCGGCGATCGCTGCCGCGGCCTTGCAGGACGGCGAGCACGTCGATGGTCTCCGCGATGAGCGCCCGGGGGACGGTGACGACGGCTTCCTGGATCAGCTGTTCGAGGCGGCGCAGCGCGCCGATGGCCGAGCCTGCGTGGATCGTACCGATCCCGCCGGGATGGCCGGTGCCCCAGGCTTTCAAGAGATCGAGGGCTTCGGACCCGCGCACCTCACCGATGGGAATGCGGTCTGGGCGCAGACGGAGCGAGGAGCGGACAAGGTCTGAAAGCGTCGCGACGCCGTCTTTGGTGCGCAGCGCCACCAGATTAGGCGTCGTGCATTGCAACTCACGGGTATCTTCGATCAAGACCACCCGGTCGGAGGTCTTTGCGACTTCGGCCAGCAGCGCATTGGTGAGCGTCGTCTTGCCCGTGGATGTGCCGCCGGCGACGAGGATGTTGGCGCGGGACGCGACGGCTTCGCGAAGCGCGTCGGCTGCGACCTCATCCATGATCCCGGCGCGGACATAATCGTTTAGGGTGAAGACTGCGACGGCGGGTTTGCGGATGGCGAACGTGGGCGCGGCAACGACGGGCGGAAGAAGTCCCTCGAAGCGTTCGCCGGTTCCAGGCAGCTCGGCCGAAACACGCGGTGCGTTCGCATGCACTTCGGCGCCGACATGATGGGCGACCAGGCGGACAATCCGCTCGCCATCGTGGGCGGTAAGCGTGGCGCCGGTATCGCAGAGGCCTTCGCCGAGCCGGTCAACCCAGAGGCGACCGCACGGATTGAGCATCACTTCGACGACGGCGTCTTCGTCGAGCCGGGCCGCAATATCAGTGCCAAGCGCGGTGCGGAGCATGCGGGAACCGCGCTCGATCGCTGCTGTTTTGAGAGTGTGGACGGTCATTCGCGGCCCCGCATCTGGTTACGGGGTCGATCAAGAAGACCGTTAATCGATCATCGGCAACAGGCTTGACGGCGTAGTAGTGCTGGGTCGCAGAAAGACAGGAGCTTCGTGTAGGGATGTAGCGCAAGGTTCATCGCAAAAAGGCCAGTCAAACAGACAGCAGGTCTATCGGCCATGTCCTGACACGAGGCTTTGAAGCGCCCTAAAGGCATACACGAATGCAATGAACGTGGGCGGCCGTTGTCTGACCGCCCACTTTCAGTCACTCGCTTGGCATGACGAATTGCGGGGCTAGTACCATTGTCGATTCCTCGACATTGGTCATGCCTTGCCGCACCGGAATCATGGCCTGATACTCCTCGGAATTGTACCAGCCCATTGCAGCTTCCTGACTCGGAAACCGAACGACAACACTCCAGTTTGGCGTATAGTCTCCCTCGAGTGTTTCCACTTGAGGTGTTGCTACAAGGATTTCGGCGCCTGCAGCGAGGAGCATCGGTGTAACCGGAAAACCGTAGTCGTTGAGGTACGTTTCCAGATTCTCAACACTTAGGTTTGCCAGCAAATAGATCGGACCGTCTTGGTCCTGAGCGTGAGCTGGGATCGCTGCTCCAACGAACAGCGCTGCCGCCACGGCGAGTTGTTTGAGTTTCATTGGATATAGTTCCTTTCCTTGTCTGGAGGGGTTGAGACCGACCGGCCTGCACCAGTCCGGTGGCGTTTGGTTGACGGTTAGGGGATCCAGACTTTCGCGATCAGAAGCCCGTGAGCGAGCCAGAAGACCGGACCGCAGAAAGAGGGTGCGAGGTTCATTGGCCAGCGGAAAGGCAGAAATGTCGGTGCTTCCTTGCCACTCTCGGCGTGCTGCCAGCGCCAACTCAATGCGGATCCTGGAACCCCGAAATACATGGTGGTCGCTGCGCCGAGAAAGGCCGCCGCGCCGATGAAGCTGTAGAAAAGCAGAAAAGCGTCCGGGAATGTGCTATCGGTCACTAACAGCCATCCAGTAACGATCACTGCAAAGATGGCAAAGCCAAAATCAGGGAGACTGGCGTACTGGAAGAAGTACTTAGGCAGCTGACCTTCCATGTATTTCGCGATAGTGCCCCAAGCCGCCAGGCGCAGAATGTGAACGGCAACTAGTTCCAGAATCCCGACATCCGAAACGATGGATGCGGAGGCCGACTTCAAATCCGGAACGGCGAAGACCAGAGCCACCGTGAGAACAGTTGGAACCACTGCTTGTAAGATCGTCGAAAAAAAGCCGCTATAGCGTTCCGGTAGGTGCTTTCGCGAGAACCAAGTCTGAAGTCCAAGCCATCCTGCAAGTGCGGCCAGCCATATGGTTGCGGCTTCGGTTTCATCTCCGGTCGTAAAGCGCCAGATGAGCGAGGCGTACCAGACCCACATCACTGCAGAGAGGAAGAGGATCCCGTAGCCTGCAGACCACGGCTCCGGACCGACTTGGGTGAACTGTTTGTCCCATGGTCGGGTGTCGTTCGAGGCATTGATGTCAGATGGCATGTTGGTCACTCGGAGTGCTGTTGAAGGATCGAAGATGGCTTACGGATTAGGGCTCGGGGCGGTGTGGATCCGCGATCATTCTCGATGTTCCATGGGTGGTCAGAAACGACGTGACCGAAAGAAACGCGAAGCCTGATTGCAGTAGTAGGATTTGACCGAGGTTGCCCGCGTAGATGAGGCCGACCAGCCAGACCCCCAGGGCGGCTATTGCCATCGCCATCACGCCGAGACCCGCCGCCGCAAGACCGGAGCGATCCGGAAAGAGCAGCATGGTCATTGAAGTGGTGTTCGGGGCCACGAGACCGCCGCCGATCATGAGCACGATCTGACACACGACCAGCGCATGAAGGCTCAGATCGCCGAAGAGGCGCGAACCGGCAAGAATTGCCGCGTTTGTCGCGATCAGGCCCACGCCCAGCATGATGCATCCGTGAGCGCCGAGGCGAGCAGCGAGAGCTCGTGCCGCAATAAGTCCCACCACGAGGCCCATAAAGGTCAACGTCATCCACGGCCCTGCGGCAGCGGGCTGCAGGGCGTAGACGTCCGCGGCGATTAGCGGGAATGATGAAAGGAAGATATAGAGGCAGCCATAACCGAATGAGTGCGTGAGCACGTATCCGGTGTAGGTCCGGCTACGAAACACGCCGATGTAACCTTTTAGAAGAGATGGTATCAGGGGTTCAGCGCGAAGGGCCGAGGATTGTAAGGTTTCCGCCAGACTTCGCGTCGACCATGCGAGCACGAGGGTTGCGAGGACGGCCGAGACCACAAACAGTATTCGCCAGTTTTCGGACAGCACGACCGCGCTACCGATGAGCGGGGCAACGAGAACGGCACCCGCAAAGGCGAGCATCATTAAGCTCATGCGAGTCGGAAGCGTGTCGCGGCTGGACACATCGCGCAACATAGCGCGGCTTACGATGTAACCTGCAGCTGCACCGACCCCCTGTACAGCGCGCGCGCCTACCAGCGTGATCGGGTCGTTCGCGATAGCGACGAGAATTGACCCCAGGCCAAAGACAGCAAGGCCGCCAAGCACAACAGGTCGCCGGCCAACGCGATCAGACAGAGGACCCAGCAAGATTTGAGCAAGCGCGAAAGCGAAAAGAAAGCTTGCGACGCTCGCTTGAACCGCGCTGATCGAGAGGTCGAGGCCCTCGACCACCAGCGGCATTACGGGTAGATATGCGCCGGTCGCGATCTCTCCCAGAGTGGACAGTATCAGGAGTAAACCGAAGAACGAACGGGTCATTTCTGCCGCCCTTCGTCCTTCTGGAACTGGTGCTCATGCTCCGACAGCCAAACCCGCAGGACCTCATATGCGCGATGCCAATTTGGACCGGCGAATATGTCGTGCGCTTCACCTTCCAGTATCACTGGTGACGCATCCAGCTTTTCGGCAAGTGCGGAAACGCTGCGAGGCGAAGCGATCGGGTCCTGGTCTCCAGATATTATCAGAACCGGAGGAGAGCCGATTGGCGCGCCGAGTGGGAGTCTCCCTAGCTCCATAAAGACTTTGTCCGAGTCTGGCTGCGTCATCAGCCGCTCGACGTTTGCTTTTACTCTGTCTTTGGGCTGGCCGCTGTACATCACCTCATATTGCGGCGTGAACTCCGCGAAAAGCGCAGAGGGACGTCCAGTGAACATGCCCCAAGCCGCTTTCAATGGAAAACGGCCCATCATCCAGCCCATAAAGTCGCGCATCCCAAGTTTGATGTCGCCAAATGAAGCGAGAGCAAGACCCGGTATCTTGTGACGGGAAGCGAAATCACGAGCCAAAACTGATCCGAGCGAGTGCCCGACGAGAACAGGGAGTGATCCTTCGTGTTCCAGGACATGGTTCGCCGCGCGTTCCACATCAGCCGCGTAATCCCCGAAACGGACCCGCCTTATCTGATCCCGGCCCTCACTCCGCCCGTGGCCACGCAAGTTCAGCGCCCAGCAGGACCAGCCGTCACGGGCAAGACTTGGCATGATATACTCTGCAAACTGCCAGGCGCCGGAAGTGTAGCCGTGAAGGAAAAGGATCGGCGTCTTTGCCCCGCGTTCGCCCGAATTCAGGATCTCAAGCTGCGGGCTTTCGCCCCCCTTAGGGATGATCTCTGACTCTATCGCGTGGAACGCGCGGAGATCACCTTGCATGGTACTGCTCGAGGCTCTTTAGGCCCTTCGCGTAGATCTCTGTCACCATGTCTTCCATCTGGGCGGCATGCGCATCTTCGAGCGTCATGTTCGCGCCCCACGTCACCATGGATGTCTGATTTCCGAGATCGTCGATGCGTATGCTTCCGACTAGGTTCCGTGCAGGTAGAGGATGGCTGTCGATCGCGTAAACGAAGGTCCGCGTCACATCATCGCGAAGGAGGATGCGTTCCTTCAACTCACCTCCATCCGCCATCGTACAGTTGCGTCGGGGCTGTAGTGCATCCGGATCAGGTACTTCGGAAGCGCTGATAAAATCCGAATACCAAGCTTCTATTCCGTCCATCCGACGGATTGTCGACCACAGGTCGTCCGCCGGCACAGCGATTTTGCGTTGAGCAATTACGTGGTGGGTCATTCGCATTAGTCCTTTCGATGGCAGAGCGAGGAGAGAAGGCTGGAATCAACGATCCGCGTGTGATCGATGGCGACGGCATGCACCAAACTGAGTCCACCAGAACCCAGAGCCGCGGAGTGAGATCGGGAAGCCGGCTTACGGAAAGTCCGCAACATGGATAGTTGGATCGCCAGCGCTGGGAGTCTTACGCGACCTGTTCGGAGCCAGTGAGGTGCCGCTGCGTAGATCACGAGTTGCCCCAATTCTCGTCGATGTACTGACGGACTGTGATCTGCTCCGGCAGATTTAGCTGCCGGACGATTTCAGGTGCCTCCCAACGCGGTTGGTCTGTCGCGAGGTACCGCACCAAGCCCAGAACATTGCCGGCGGACGGCATGACGGGAGAAAAAGCCTGTTGTCCTATTCGCGCGAACCACGCTGGCAGTGTGATCGTCCGTACGGTGCGCCCTGTTTTTTTCGAGAGGATCTGAGCAACGTCTGACCACGTAAGCCACTCAGGTCCGCCTGCCTCGATCGTTCGGTTGTACAGTTCTTCGCGACCGACACTTGCGGCCAACACTAGGGCGACGTCACGGGTGGCAACAAAAGCTGCACCCTTCATTGCACCGCCAGGGGCGAGAAGAATGCCTCGCTTGGCCACCAGATTACCGGTCAAACTCTGCCAAAAGCGCATGAACCCGAATGGACGGCGCGTCGTGGCATGTGGGCTTGCACCGATCAGTTGCTTCGAGCCCGTGATAACCAACCAAACATCCATAAAGACTGGATTTCTGATAACGGTTGAGGGCATTGCTGACTCTGCGAGCCGCTGCTCTAGTTTTCGCTTCCCCGCCATTTCCGGGATCGAGTCCTGAAGTCTGTGTTCTGGGAGTGACGATTGGACGAAGTGCCGAACACCGGCTCGCTCGGCTTCCTCGACCAGCGTGGCAGCTCCGATAGAGTTCAGATCGCCAGCACCCATTGTCTTGCCGACCGGAATGATACTGTTCGCGGTCGAAACAACCCATTTCACACCCTCAAGCGCAGCACGAATGCTATGCGGGTCACGAAGGTCGCCAACGGCATACTCAAGGTTTTCAATGTTGCTTGTGCCGTGGACCGTAGTGCCACGCTTTCGTACCAAAGCTCGCACCGAGTGACCGCGTTGCAGCAGCGCCGACGTCACTTGGGAGCCGACATGGCCGGTCGCGCCGACAACCAGTGTCTTGTCGGCGGTCACGTTAAACTCCCTTCATTGCAACATGAGAGAACATTCGTTCTCTTTTGTGGCAAACAAAAACTCATGACTTTAGAACCCGAAGGCCCTCTCGCACGTAGGCGTCAATCATCTTCGCGTCCGCCCCACCGTGAGCGAGCACGAATAAGCCTTGCAGTAAGCCGGTAAGATAGTCGGCAAGTGAGTCGACGTTGCTTCCTGGGATCGCAGATCTCAGCAATGCTTGTCGGAAGCGGTCACTCGTTTTCTGCAGGTGAAGTAGAATCTGTTTCTGAACGTCCGGATCGTTTGCCGTTTCATCGTTGGCTGTGTTGGCCATGAAGCAGCCGTTCCGGCCCGCAGGCGACTTTGCGACGTTTGCAATCCTCCAGAACATTTCTGAGATATGAGCCACTCCGGCATTGGGCTCGTCCAGTTCCGCCAGAAATGAGATAGCCTGCGTTTTCCGATAGCGCTGAAGCGATTTGACGAAGAGCGCGCGCTTATCTCCGAACGACGTATAAAGCCCCTTGCGGCTCACACCGGTCGCTCGCGTGAGATCATCATAAGACGCCGCTGCGAAGCCTCGGCGCCAGAACAGACGCATCGCGCGGTCAAGAGCTTCATCGGGATCGTATGTACGAGGCCTTGCCATTAGGCTCTTATAAGAAAACGATCGTTCTCTTTGCAAGTCACGATCTTGAGAGATCTGCTTCATGGTCTCTCTCTTTGAGCCGGCAGCTAGGCACCCGAACGCCGTCACAATGCTTGTCTAAGTTCATTCGCGGTCTTGAATTCGATCTTCTGACACCTCTTTCGTCAGCGTTTTCCCGTACACTAAACGTCGTCCAAGTGCCTCGACGAATCCGTCATAGCGTTCCTTGCCGGACGCTTGCGCAGCCTCTCGCATCTCTTCTGGCATTGGCGGCGTCGTGGTCAGCCAAAACTTAACGAACAGCGCCATCGCCTCATTGCCGATGGACTGGTCGCGCTCCAGGCGTTCTACGGCCCGAGTGAGACGATCCAGGCGACGAGCGATTGCGGCCTCGCGTTGATCGGCACCGTCGGGCGATAGGAACGCCGCAAGTGCCGCTTCCACGATCTGCGATTTTGAGACCTTCCGGCGGGCAGCGAGCGCCTCCAACTCACCGGACAGAGCCGGATCGAAGTATACATTCAGGCGCTCTTTCTTCACGGCCATCTCCTAGAGCTCGATCCCGTCATCGGGGTCGAGCGAGGCCTGCCGTGCGACCGTGCCGAACCGGTCGCGCATGGCTTTGGCGCGCTGCGCATCATCCTCCGGTTCGTCATCGAGATCGGCGAACTCGCTGCGGGCGGGCGCTGGCTCAGGCGCGATGTCTTCATGTTCCGGAAGGTCAGGCTGCCGACGGATGCCGCCGTCAGTGTCGCCGATTGCCTTTTTCCGTTTCCTCGGTGGCGGCGCAGCGATCGGTTCACGACCGCTCCAATCGTCTGACGAAATGCCGACTGCCCCAGCTTGCGCACTTCGATCCGGTGGCGGCGCGATCCTCGCCTTGAACTGAGGGTCTGTGTAGTAGCGCGCCTTCTCCGCCCGCACCGGCGGCGCACCGGAGACGAGGACGATCTCGTCCGTCGGCGGGAGTTGCATCATCTCGCCGGGCGTCAGCAGCGGTCGCGCCGTCTCCTGCCGCGAGACCATGAGATGCCCGAGCCAGGGCGAGAGCCGGTGCCCGGCGTAGTTCTTCATCGCCCGCATCTCGGTCGCGGTCCCGAGCGCGTCGGAGACACGCTTGGCTGTCCGCTCGTCATTGGTCGCGAAGGCGACGCGCACATGGCAGTTGTCGAGGATGGCGTTGTTCTGGCCGTAAGCCTTCTCGATCTGGTTGAGCGACTGCGCGATGAGGAACGCCTTGATGCCATAGCCGGCCATGAAGGCGAGCTGACTCTCGAAGAAGTCGAGGCGCCCGAGGGCCGGGAACTCGTCGAGCATGAGCAGCATACGGTGGCTGCGCTTGGCATGCAGATCTTCGGTGAGCCTCCTACCGATCTGGTTAAGCACGAGCCGGATCAGCGGCTTCGTGCGCGAGATGTCCGATGGCGGCACGACCAAGTAAAGCGTCACCGGCCTGTGGCCCGTCACGAGATCGTCGATCCGCCAGTCGCAGCGCCGCGTGACCTTGGCGACGACCGGATCGCGATAGAGCCCGAGGAAACTCATCGCGGTCGAGAGCACACCAGAGCGTTCGTTCTCCGATTTGTTCAGAAGCTCCCGGGCGGCCTGCGCGACCACCGGATGCGGTTGGTCGCCCAGATGCGGTGTGCGCATCATCGCCGCCAGCGTCGACTCGATCGGTCGCTTCGGATCGGAGAGGAACGCCGCGACGCCGGCGAGCGTCTTGTCGGCTTCGGCGTAGAGGACATGCAGGATCGCGCCGACGAGCAGAGAGTGGCTCGTCTTCTCCCAATGGTTCCGGCGTTCGAGCAGGCCTTCAGGATCGACCAGGATGTCCGCGACGTTCTGGACGTCACGCACTTCGC
>JBCCTF010000146.1:0-9150 GCA_039198765.1 Pseudomonadota bacterium | reverse complement strand
GGTCCTGCTCAAAGTGACTGAGCGCGCCGAGGCCGCCACCGGTGAGGTGGGCGAGAAGGATTCGGTTCACCCCTTCATGGGCCACCAAGATCGCCGTTCGCCACGCCTCGCCATGCACAATGGTCTCCAGCCCATCAACAATGCGGGCTTCTGCGTCGCTGAACAGCTCGCCGCCAGGGAGGAAGGAAGCCCCCTCCTCGCTGGCATCATCGAAAGAAAAAGCGAGCCAAGCGGCTAATTCTTCAGGCGTTTTCGCCTCGACCCTCCCCCCGCGCAGTTCCTCCATCAGCGGCACGCCGTGGATCGACGTCTCATCGGCCCGGTCGCCCAGGACGATGTTCAGCGTCTCCATGGTCCGCGGCAGACCAGAGTGGAATGCTTTGTCGAAAGCGACATCAGCCAGAGCCTGGTGAGCGCGGCCTGCTTGCGCGCGGCCCTCGTCAGTAAGGGGAACTTGGCTAAAATCGGTGATTCCCGGAGCGAAATAGTCCACGTGACCATGGCGCAGGAGGTACAAACGCCGCCTTCCGGTGGTGGTTTCTGTCATGATCTCGCCTCCCAGTGGCTCTCGTGAGCTGATCGAACTTCAAACGATTGCCCCCGCGGCGCCAGTGGCTTAGTCTTCACATCTGGGCGGGAACAGTGCGCGCGTTGGCGCTCCCTGAAGCTGCGGCCCGTGTGGTATGGGTTCTCTGGGAGAGAGAGGTTCGGGTGCGGGGACGCAACGTCTTAGCCGTGTGCTTGGTTGGCCTAGGGGCGGTCTACACCGCCGCCTTCAACCTGTCCGTCCACCTCGATCCTGAGGCCTCGTGGAGCCGGTTTACCGCCCTGACCGCGGGCGAGCATTATGACCGCGCCGTAGGCTATGGCGACCGCGCTGTGGGCAAGTGGGAAGAGGCTGACGCGCCCGAAGACATCAACGCCCGCCGTCTTGCTGTTGCTGACGCGCACTACGCCAGCGGGCATTCGAAAGCTGCCGTCACCGCTTATCTCAGTGTGCTGAACGATCGCGGATCGAGCATGCTCACCGATGATCAGCGGGTGGAGATCAACCGACGCATCGCTGAGCAAGACCTGATTCTCGGTCGCATCCGCCGTCCTGCTTTGATCGCGGCTGGCTTCCTCGAGCGTTCAGGCGACGCGGTTTCGGTCACGGGAACCGACCACGAGTTCGAAATCCAGCGCGACGACCGCTTCACCGGCCTCGTCGATGCGATGCAGTCGATGTTCGTCGATGTTCTGCCCTCGGACGGATCGGGGCCCAAGCTCACCGGTGAACGCCTGCAAGTGATCGAGGCCGCAGAGGCGCTCAACACCGTCGGCGGCTACTTCGCGCTGAAATCTGATGGCGCCTACGCCGCTGCGGGGCTCCTCTCGGCAGCGCATGAAGCGCGACTGAGCCAACTTGGTCCTGACCATGAGGACAGCGTTTCAACCGCCCTCCTCCTCGCCCGCGTCTACGAGCGGATTGACCGCCTCAGCGATGCCGAGAACCTGTACGAGAGAGTCTTCCAAGCGCAGGAACGGGTCAAAGGCCCGAACAATCCTGAGCTTAGCCTCTACATCCGCCTGCTCGCGGGCGTTTATGAGAAGCAGGGTCGCCTGACCGAGGCCGAAGCCCTGAACCGGCACATGCGCCAGATCTTTCGCGATGCGTTTGGCGCCCGTCGTTATGCCGCGAACCGCTCACGCGATCGGACGTTTTCGATCTCGCGCCCCGTCTCCGCAGCCTTCCCGCTGGAGGCTGCGTACAAGCCTACCGATCTGGTGAAAGCCAGCGACTACGGCATCCCTCTTTCGAAGCCGCCGCAGCTCGAAGAGATGTCGATGCGGCGCGCCACCATCGATGGGAAGAGCCTACCGAATCAGCTCGCAGCGCTGCTTGATGAATGCCAGTTCGATGGAGAGCGTCTCTCGCTGCGCTCAGCCTACCGTAGCTACCGCACCCAGACATCGCTGTTCGAGCTGTATGGCCACAAAGGGACGGTGGCCCATCCTGGGACGTCGGAGCACCAACTTGGCCTCGCCGTGGACATTGATGTGAACCGTCGGTTTATGCGTCCAACCGACCGTGCTTACAGCTGTTTCGAGAAGAAGGCCTGGCAGTTCGGCTTCATCCTCAGCTTCCCGCCGGGCAACACCTATCTGACTGCTGAAGACCCCTATGAGCCTTGGCACTGGCGTTATGTGGGCGAGCGGACAGCCCTCCTCTATCGCGAAATCGGCCCTTGGGGAAAACCGCAGGAGTTCCTCGCGGCTCTCCCCTGCTATGAGGAGCGGGCGCTCTCAGGTTTGTTCCTGGACCGGGAACGGGGCGATATTTGCATACAGCAGTTGAAGGCTGCGATCGAACGGGGGGAGCAGGACACGTAATGTTGGAACGGGCGCAACGCACGACCGTCACCGTTCGGCTGCTCGGCCGCGATACGGCCAACACGTGGCGCCGCCCGTTGATTGCCGAAGGCATTGCTGTCCCCACCTCAGGCACTTGCTCCGTCGCTCTTGGTGATATCTCGGGCTGCGCAGAACCCGACGAAGCGATCGCTCAGCTTCGCGCCCTTGCCCAGACCGAGCCCCTCGTCGTCGTTCAAAGCATGGGTGACCCCATGCCCTTTGAGTCCTACGCTGACATTGTCGTTCTGCGCACAGGACCTGACCGTGCTGGCCCCGTCGTTCGTGCACTGAAGTCTGCTTCTCTCGAGCGCACCATCGCAAAAGCGGCCGGTGTCCGCCTCCAGGCCTTGGCAAGCCTCGGCCACTCCTATCCCTCGACCCGGGTTGAGGGGACCGACACCCCCGCCGCCATGCTGACCGAGCCGCATCCCGGCCTTCTGTCCATGCTTGGCGCAGCAGGTTGGCGCGATCTCGTCGCGCCGCTGACATCAAGCCAGACGCTCCGCCTCCTCGAGAACAATCACGCCGGCGCGCTGATCATTCATCTAGGCAGCGGGAACGAGCATCGGCTGCCGATCCTCAAACTGATCCGTCGACAGACGGAACTGCGTGACCTCCCTGTCGCTGTCCTCGCACCGCAATGGGAAGCCGAGCAGATTGGCCAATGGTCCGACGCGAACGCAGACCTTCTAGCTTGGCCTGAAGAAATCTCTGGCGTCCTGACGTTCCTGCGCGGCGCAGCAACCCGTTTCCGAACCCGCCGGGCCCTGCACGCTAGCCTCGCGGCGTCCTCGATCGCTGATGACGGCCAACCGTCGCCGATCTTCGGCATGCGGACGTTTGAGCGCGTGGTGCAGGAGCATATCGCTCTCGGTGATCGCGTTTCCTACGGGGCGATTGAGTTGAAGCCAGAGGCCCACGGAACCGAACACGACCTTGACGAAGCCGGTGTCTATATGAGCATGGCGCTCTCGCCTCTAGAGCTTGTCTGCCGACCGCGCCCGAACCTCTTCCTCGTGGCGATGCCGTATGCGGACCGTTATTTCGCCAACCGGATGATGCGCACGCTACAAACCCTCGTTGAAGACCTCAAATTCGGTGACGAGCCGTCGCCCGTCCTTATTGCTGCACGTCACCGTTGCTTCGAGGCGAAAGGTCAAACGCCAAGCGAAGCGATTGCCCAGCTCGAACGTCTTCTCGCTGACGATCACCAATCGGCAGTGACCGCCTAGGTCGCGACCTGCGCCTCTTCGGCAATCTCTACCAAAACATTCAGCACACGGCGGCAGCCCTTCAAGCGCGCTTTCTCATCTGGCCAGTTCTGTTTGAACACCAGCTTCTGATCAGGCCGCAGCCTCATATCATAAGGTGTTTCAGACAGATAACGGACAAGGCCAGCTGGGTTGGGGAACCGATCACGGAAGGTGATCACCGCGCCCTTCGGCCCAGCGTCGATCTTGGCAACCTCCGCCCTGCGACACAGCGCCTTGATGCCGACAATCTCCAGCAGCGCCTCGACTTCACGGGGCAGTGGTCCAAACCGGTCAATCATCTCGGCGGCAAACGCTTCTATCTGCTCCGTAGACGTTGCATCAGACAGCCGGCGATAGAGAGACATCCGCACATCAAGGTCAGCCACGTATGTGTCCGGGATTAACACAGCCGTGCCGATGTTGATCGACGGCGACCACGTCTCAGACGCCGCCTCGCCATCTTTCATTTCGGCGACTGCCTCCTCCAGCATGTGCTGGTACATCTCCACGCCGACTTCTTTGACGGTACCCGATTGCTCCTCACCCAGAAGATTACCCGCCCCGCGGATATCAAGGTCATGGCTCGCCAGGGTGAACCCTGCACCTAGCGTATCGAGAGACTGCAGCACTTTCAGGCGCTTCTGCGCACCATCGGTCATCTTCTTTCGCCCACTGGTCGTCATGTAGGCATAAGCCCGCTGCTTCGAGCGACCCACTCGGCCTCGTATCTGGTAGAGCTGCGCCAGGCCAAACATGTCCGCACGATGAACAATCAGCGTGTTGGCCGTCGGCACATCGATCCCGCTTTCGACAATGGTTGTCGCGAGAAGCACATCAAACTTGCCCTCGTAGAAGGCGGTCATGATGTCTTCGAGCTCACCAGCCGGCATTTGTCCGTGAGCGGTCCGGAACTTCACCTCAGGCACCTGTGTACGGAGGAAATCCGCCACGCCTTCGAGATCAGAGACCCGCGGGCACACGTAGAAACTTTGCCCACCACGATAATGCTCACGCAAAAGCGTCTCGCGCGCCACGACGGCGTCGAACGGCCCAATGGTCGTGCGCACAGCGAGCCTGTCGACAGGCGGCGTTGCGATAATCGACAGGTCGCGGATACCCGACATCGATAATTGCAACGTACGCGGAATGGGCGTTGCCGTTAGAGTCAGCACATGGGTGTCGCCGCGGTATTCCTTCAGCCGCTCCTTATGCTTCACCCCGAAATGTTGTTCTTCATCAATGATCAAGAGGCCAAGATCGCGGAAGCCCACCTGCTTTGACAGAAGTGCATGGGTGCCGATCACGATATCGACCGAGCCGTTTTTCAAGCCCGCTCGGGTGGCGCTGGCTTCCTTCGCGGTGACGAAACGTGAGAGCTGGTGGACGTTGAGGGGGAAGCCCGCAAACCGCTCCTTAAAACCCTTCGCATGCTGACGAGCGAGGAGAGTCGTTGGGCATATCAGTGCCACTTGCCGGCCGCTCATCGCCGCAACGAACGCTGCGCGCATGGCTACTTCAGTCTTGCCAAAGCCCACATCTCCGCAGACCAGGCGGTCCATGGGACGGCCCGCTGCTATGTCGCTGAGCACGTCATCGATGGCGTTCAGCTGATCTTCAGTCTCCGCATACGGAAAGCGGGCGCAGAACTCATCGTAGACGCCCTCGGGTGCAGTGAGGATCTCCGCTTTCTTCGAAGCGCGCTTAGCAGCGATGGCGATCAGTTGCTCCGCCATCATCTTGATCCGTTCACGCATCTTCGCTTTACGGATCGACCACGCACCACCGCCGAGCTTGTCCAGCGGGTGGTTGGGATCATCAGACCCAAACCGTGAGAGAAGTTCAATGTTTTCAACGGGAAGATACATCTTCCCGCCAGCGTAGGATAGGATCAGACAGTCGTGGGGCGCACCGCCCACCTCGATCGTCTCCAGGCCATCATATCGACCAACGCCGTGACTAACATGGACAATCAGATCACCGACGGAAAGCGAACTCGCCTCAGTCAGGAAATTGTCCGCACGCTTTGTTTTGGATTTCCGAACCAGCCGGTCACCTAGAATGTCCTGCTCTGCGAGGATGACGAGATCGTCTGTCTCGAACCCATGCTCTAGGCCTAGAATAACAACTGGTACGGTGCCTGAGCCAAGCTGAACATCGGACCAGGACGATAGTGTGGTGAGACCGGACACATCGTGATCGCCGAGCACGGTCTTAAGGCGGTCCGCTGAACCCTCCGTCCACCCCGCAATCATGACAGATTTCATCGCGCGCTGATTTTGAATGTGCAGAGCAACAGCGTCGAAAACGTTCTGACCAGCCGCGCGTTCAGCCGCGAACGTCCGCCCTTGCTTCGCGCCAAAGTCGAAGGCGCGCTTGCCCGGCTCAGGACTGAACGGAGAGAACTGGCGAAGGGCTACGTTTTGAAGGCTTTGACTCCATTCCTCCCGCGTGAGGTAGAGAGTTTCAGGCTTCACTGGACGATAGGGCACGGAGTCAAGGCTGCCGCCGTCCCTTGAGCGCATATCCTCCGCACGCGCATCGTAATAGTCGTCGATTTGCTTAAACCGCTCCTCCGTCGCTTCGCTGCCGAGGTGGTCGAAGAAGGTCAGGCCCTCGCCCAGATAATCAAACAGTGTACCGAGCTTTTCGTAGAACAGTGGCAGCCAATGCTCCATCCCCGCTTGCCGCCGGCCCTCGCTCACCGCTTCGTACACTGGATCATCGCCGGGCGTGCCGAATAGGGTCAGGTAGCGCTTGCGGAAACGGCTTATCGTTTCATCCGACAACAGAACTTCCGACGCGGCGGTCAAGTGCACGCCCTTACGCTGGTGCGTCGTCATCTGCGAGACGGGGTCAAATGCGCGAATGCTTTCAAGGGAATCGCCAAAGAAATCGAGGCGCAGGGGTTCCTTCGTACCCGGAGGGAACATGTCGAGAAGCCCGCCGCGGACAGCGAACTCGCCTGGCTCCCGCACAGTGGAGGCGCGGCTGTAGCCGTTGGCGACCAGGTAGGCGATCAGCGTATCCATATCGAGGGTCGCGCCTGGCTTGGCGGAGAAGCTGGCGGTGGCGATGGTCTCGGTGGGCAAGGTGCGCTGGGTGGCGGCCGCGACGGTGGTCACGACGATGAGCGGCGTCCCCTCCTCCCGGCTCGCCAAAGTGGCGAGGGTGGCGAGGCGTTCGGCGACCACATCGCCGCCAGGGGACATTCGGTCATAGGGCAAACAATCCCATGCTGGAAAGCGTAGCACAGGGACTTTCGGTGCAAAGAAGGTCAGGGCACCGATCATCGCAGCGGCGCGCCCCGCGTCGCGGGTGATGACCGTCGTTACGCCGGTGGATGCCATCGCCGCCTCGGCCACGCAGAGGGCGTCCGCCCCCTCGGGAGTGCCGAACACGGGCAGGTGGCCCTTCGGCGCGTAGGCCTCTGCCTTCGAGATATGCTGGGTCACCGATGTGAGCGCCACGGCGTCAGTCTCCATGCCAAAAAGCGCGGACCGCCCCATGGCGCCGCGCGAGATGTCAGCGGTTAACGGATCACCCCGTCAGGCGCAATGCGCGGCTTGGGCGCAGCGGCTAGAGCCGCCGGAGTTCACCTTTGCCGATGCGGAGGGGGCTGTCGGCGCGGACGAGGACGGACATCTCGAGGGCGCGGCCTTTGGAGACATTGGTGCCTTTGACCACGGCGAGCTCTCGGACCGGGATGCCGCCGAGAGCTGCGTCGAAGGCTTCCCGCTCGCGCCGATCGACGATGGCGACGCCGCAGGCGGCGTTGGTTCGCAGAAGAGCTGCGGCTTCGGCGCCGTCGCCGAGGATGGTGTCGGTGCCGAGGTAGAAGACGTTGGAGGGCTCGCGGTTCCCTGCGGTGGCGAAGCGGAGGTCGTCGCAGCCTTGGATGCGGCTTGCGACCTGCCAGATGCTGTTCGACGGCCACATAACTTGTAGGCGCGGCAGGGCGGCCTCCGCGAAGACGGCGTAGAAGAGGACGACCGGGAGTGCGACGGTGGCGGCGCCGCTGAGGCTTGGTTTGCGCAAGGCCCAGAGGCCGATGATCAGTGTCAGGACGAGTGTCCCTGCCATGGCTATGGTCCACGGAGCGAACGGATCGCCGTCCATATCCGTGATGCCGACATAGGCGAGAATGGGGAGCGCGACGGTGCCCAGGGCGAAGAGGACGAGGCCCACGCCGTTGGCGATGCCGCTTCTCACGCCGCTGACAGCATCCTTGATGCCCAGCGCGCAAAGGAGCGCCAGCGCGGGATAAGCGGGCATGACATAGTGCGGCAGCTTGGTGGCAACGGCTTCGAAGATGATCCACCCCGGGACCAACCAGCCGAGGAGGAAGATGACCGCCGGATCCTTGATCCGCCTGACGGCGGCCATCACGCCGAGGCCTAGGAAGATGGTGCCTGGCCAGAACATCAGCAGCGTCGCGATCAAGTGATAGCCCGGGGGACCGCCGTGGGCGTCGTCCCCTTCCGCCACCTTACCGAGGAGCGCGTGGCCGACGGACTCGCGGAGGAACTCGCCGTCGGTTTGGTACGTAATGAGGGCTGCCCAGGTCAGGCCGACAACGGCGAAGACGACGAGGCCCACCAGTGGCCGGAGGCGGCGGAGGGCGCGCCAATCGCGGGTGGCTAGGACGTAGATGATGATCGTTCCCACGCTGAAGATCGTGAAGATCGGCCCTTTGATGAGGACGGCGAGGCCAGAGGCGAACCAGAAGAGAAAGGGCCAGGTCCGGAACAGCCGCGGCGGCGAGCCCTTCGGCTGGACGAGGATATTGAAGAGCGCGAGCTGCGCCAGTGTGCCCGCGGCGACCAGCATCGCATCGGTCTTGGCAATTCGCCCCTCGGCGCCAGCGAGGAGGCAGAGGCCAAAGATGCCGCCGGCGATCGCCCCGTAGGTGCCGCCCATGATCCGTGCACCGATCAGTGCTGTGCCAAGGGAAATGATCAGGATGCCGAAGAAGCTCGGTATGCGGAACGCGCCGATCGGCGCGTCTTCGCCGCCGAAGGGCTGACTGGACGCCACCTGCATCCAGTAAATGCCCGCGGGCTTCACGTAGCGCGGCTTGTCCTGGAACCGGATGTCGACATAGTCGCCGGTCTCCATCATCTGCGTCGCGGCTTGGGAGTAGCGCGCCTCATCGCGGTCGGTGACAGGCATCGACCATTGCCCGGGGAGCAGCGCGAGGGCGACCACCCAGAGGAGGAGGAACGCCTGCCCGACGCTGAGGCTGCCTGCAGGACGGTAGGCGGAGCCAAGCGGGCTCACCGCCGCCCCTCCGGCCGCAACAGAAGCTCCGTGGACGGCGTATGAGTCCGGCGCATCAGCCAGACGACGCCCATGAGGTCAAAGAAGCCCGCCGCCGCGCGGCCAATGTTCGAGTATTTCGACGTCCCCGCCTGCCGAGGCCTGTTCACGACGGGCACGTAGGTGGCCTTGAAACCGAGGTGCTGCGCGAATGCCGGGAAATAGCGGTGCATGGCGTCAAAGAAGG
>JBCCTF010000145.1:0-9253 GCA_039198765.1 Pseudomonadota bacterium | reverse complement strand
GCGGCTCACCACCCGCAATCGCGTGATAAGCTGTCGCCGCTAGAGAAAGAAGTACAGCGTCCTCAGCATCAAGGCCATCGACCTGATAGACTCGCTCCGACGGGACAATGATCCGTGATGATGCGCCACCGAAAAGGCCGTGTGCATCTTTGAAGCATCGAGCGCCCGGAACAAAAACGCGCTTCCCGATCCAGTCACCAGAACCGCCAGAAACGCCCTCGCCTGACCACACCACATGGCCAACCGTTTCGTAGCCTGGGACCAGCGGATAGCCGAGGCCTGGGAACGGCGGCATGTCGCCAGTCCAGAACAGCTTTTCGGTTCCCATGCTGACGCCGCTGACCTCAGTCTCGACGACCAGGTCATGTTCGCTCGGCTCGACCAATTCCAGCTCGCGCAATGCAGCTGTCCTGTCTCCGCCGAAGACCACAGCTTCACTGCGCAACTCAAGCTCGCGCTGACCCGATAAGCCAGTTACGCGGTCGCTTTGGGAGCGCCGTGAGATGTGGTTCCGATCGTGAGCTGTCATTCTCGTTTTACGCGTCTTACTGTCTACTGAAGTAGACACTTATCTTGATGTCGCGCGTCGGCAAGTCACGTCTGGGCGAGTAGGATACGTGTGAGGAGTGGTCGCTTGGTTTTGAGGGGTCTGATGCGACGAAACCCAGCATTCTTCAGCATCCGGCGGAGAGCTGCTTCGGTCCGCGGTTCGCCGGTCCCGAGGGCCCAGAGGTACATCCCGAAATAGGCGTCGCCCATCGCCTCCGCCCCTCGAGTCCCCGCCATGGGTTCAATGATCAGAAGCGTCCCGCCCGGCGCTAGCGCCTTGCGAACCTTGGCCAAAAGAGAGGTCACCACGTCCTCGTCATGGTCGTGGAGCACCCGTACGAGGGTCATCAGGTCCGCACCCTCGGGAAGCGGATCCGTCTTAAAACTGCCGCCGACCACACTCGCCCGGCCAGCAAAGTCCTGCTCCGCAAAACGCCGTTTTGCGATCGCCGCGACCTCGGGAAGGTCAAAGAGAGTCAGCTCCGTCTTGGGAGCGGCATCGGCGACGGCCGACAAAAAAGCACCCGTCCCCCCGCCTATGTCGACGATATGCTTGTGACGTTTGAAGTCGTGGGCCGCCAACGCCTCTTCAGCGATGAAGGCCTGGGTTGCTTCCATCAGCGCGGAATAGGCCTCCGGCTCTCCATCCTGAGACGACGGTCCTTCTTTTTTTGCGCCGTAAACCCAGAACTCCGCAAGGTGCGTCTCGCCCTTCTCCGCACGCAGAAGGGCGACCGGGTCCATCAAGTCTGCGTAGAGAAGCCGATGGTGCTTCACCATCTCAAACACGGAGGGATTGCCCAACAGTGCCGCGCCCTGCCCTCCGAGCCCGATCCGTCCATCAGAGCGGAGTTCAAGAAGGTCCAACGCTGCGGCGGCACGCGCCAACCGATCCATTGCCTCTGGCGAGAGCGAAAGCTCCTTAGCCAACACTGTGCTGGCCACAGCGCCCTGGCTCAGGCGCTCGAAAAGACCGAGCTCTGTACACGCCGCAAGCACCTGAGAGTAGACGAAGCCTGCGCAAAGATCGAAAAGCGCCGTCGCACGCTTGCTCGCAATTCCGCGAAAAAGCGGCATCGTGGCTGCAAAATTCTGAAATCTGCGCGAAGAAAAGATCTTGTTGCGTAGCTCAGGTCCCCAATCACGCCACATCCCGCGTTCCTATCTCTTGCCTATCAAGCGACAGCGCGCGTGAGGTTTCTCGGCCAATGCGAGACCGACTTCACGATCCGTCGTGATTGACTTGACCCGGGCCGACAAAATGTCAATTCCCACAGACGGCCCAAGTGTTCACTTCACTTGACACTAATGGGCATCTCGCCAGGGAGGCTCTCTATTCCTTCACCAAAGGAACGTATCGCGGTTGTCGGCGCAGGTATTGCTGGCCTGACCACAGCCGCGCTTCTCGCATCACGAGCGGACGTCACTGTTTATGAGCGCGACGAGCATGCTGGCGGGAAACTGCGCCAGGTTGTGTGGGGCAATCGCGCCATTGATTGTGGGCCAACTGTCTTCACACTGAGACCGATTTTCGAAGAGATTTTCAGGCTTTGCGGCGAGCAACTCGAAGATCATGTGGAGCTCACGCCGCTCGATGTGTTGGCGCGCCACGCCTGGCTTGATGGAAGCCGTCTGGACCTTTTCGCTGAACGTGAGGCCACGATCGAAGCCATCGCGGGGTTCGCAGGTCAGCGTGAAGCAGACGCCTATGTGGGCTTTCTCAAATATGCGTCGCAAACCTGGGAGACCCTCTACGGACCGTTCATCAGGCACCCGAAGCCGAGTTTCCCCGGCATGGTCCTACGAACGCCGCCGCATCGGCTGGTCCGCCTCAATCCCTATCTTTCGCTTTGGCAAGAGCTTGAGAACAGGTTCAACGACCCGCGACTGCAACAGCTGTTTGGTCGGTACACGACCTATTGTGGTTCGTCGCCGTTTAAGGCGCCCGGCACCCTCTCTCTCATTGCCCATATTGAGCAAGAGGGCGTTTGGTCGGTGAAAGGCGGCATACGGACTTTAGCCGATGCGCTCACACGCATTTGTGAGAAGCGGGGCGTTTCCTTTGAATTCGGTGCGGACATTGAAGCGATCAAAACTGAACGAGGCAGAGTGGTTGGCCTTGACGGTGCTTCTGATGAACAGTTCCCCATCGTCGTCTTCAATGGCGATGTGGATGCTCTCACCCGTGGTCGGTTAGACGCCGACCGAGAGGCGGACCAGCCCCTCAAAAAGCCCGCGCGGCGAACGCAATCTGCCGTGACCCTCTGCTTCCTTGGCCGTGCAGAAGGCATGACCCCAGCCATGCATAACGTTCTGTTTGCGGACGATTATCGCGCTGAGTTCGATAACGTTTTCGAGAAAAACACTCTCCCAGACGAGCCGACGACCTACGTCTTTGCTCCCGACTTCGACAAAGAAGAGCAGGAGTCACAACGCTTTTTCTGCCTGATCAACGCCCCTGCCCATGGCGATACCAAGACCTACTCCGAGGAGGAGCGCCGCCGATGTCAAAGCAAGATTCTCCATCACTTGAAGGCGTGCGGTCTCACCTTGACCCCGGAGCCAGAGACCATGGTGACGACAACGCCAACGGACTTCGCGGAGCGGTTTCCGGCAACGGGGGGAGCGCTCTTCGGACAGCCTATCCACGGCGTGAGGGCGTCGTTCCAGAGGCCAGGCATCAGAACGCGGACGCGGGGTCTGTACCGAGCGGGCGGCAGCATCCATCCGGGTTCCGGCGTGCCCATGGCGGCGCTGTCGGGCCTGATGGCAGCCGAGACAATCATCAAGGACTACGGTTTGACCTAAAGGTCGACCCGCAGGGCTACGCTTGGTGGTACCTCGACGCGCTAAGCGACGAAGGCGGCTACGGCATCACGATCATCGCTTTTGTCGGCAGTGTCTTCTCACCCTACTACAAACATGCAGGGCGTAAGGCTCCCGAAGACCATTGCGCGATGAACATTGCGCTCTATGGACCCCGGAAAGCGCGTTGGGCGATGACGGAATACGGAGAGGGCCTTGTCTCCCGGGAAGCCTCTTCATTCGCCATCGGGAACAATTCGCTCAGGTGGAATGGCGATCAGTTGATCGTGGAGATTGATGAAGTCAGCGCACCGCTCAATCGCCATATCCGTGGACGGATCATTGTCGACAGTCAGGTTCGCGGGCAGGATACTTTCTTCATTGATGATGCTGAGCGCCATCGGTGGCGGCCGCTTTCCCCAGTCGCCAGGGTTCGGGTAGAGATGGACAAACCCAATATCAGTTGGAGCGGTGATGGCTACCTCGACTTCAACCAAGGCAAGGAAGGGCTCGAAGACGCCTTCCGCTTTTGGGACTGGTCCCGCGCGATCATCGGCAGAGAGAAAACAGCGATCCTCTACAACACAGACATGATGAACGGGACGCAGTGCCAGGCCGCCCTTCTCGTGGATCGTACCGGCGCAGTCGCTGACATTGACGTTCCGCCCCCTGCACCGCTTCGATCAACAAGCATCTGGCAGATCCCGCGGCGCACCCGGTCAGATGGTATCGGCAGTGCACGGATCATCAAAACACTTGAAGACACACCGTTTTACAGCCGATCGATCGTCAGCACACGCCTCTTCGGCGAGGATCATGTCGCCATCCATGAGTCGCTCTCGGGGCCGCGGCTCAACTCACCCCTTGTGCAGGTTCTGCTCCCCTATCGGATGCCGCGGAAAGAGTAGGTCAGCCCTTGCGGATCACGGCAGCCACAGTTTCTGGATCCTCTTCATGCAAGAGGTGCCCGAGCCCAGCTAACCTCTGAACATCAGCATGCGGCATGGTGTTCGCCAGCTTTTCGCTTACCAACGGCGGAACCGCCTTATCCTGATCGCCCACAAGGAAGAGATGGGGGACCTTGGTCTGAGCAACAGCTTTGGAGACATCGGCGAGGTTCCAGTGGGCCATCATGCCCAACGCGCCAGAGACATGCCCGGAACACTGAAGCAACGCCGCATAAGCATCGACCGAGCTCACAGGCACAACAGAACCGGTTTGCTCGATAAGCCCCTCAACCCGCTTCCGGTTCTTCGCGCTTGACGCAAAAGTTATCGCCATCAACGGGTTGTAGTAGAGAGCCTTGGCCATGACTGGAGCAATCGCCCCCACGAGGCCGGGAAATGGTTCGTATGCCCCATTGATCGAGATCACGCGCACTGGGGAGACCGCGCCGGTGATCGCGAGGTTGCTGGCCAAAACTGCGCCGGCAGAGTGTCCGATCACGAGCTCGGGCGAGAACTCCTCTGAGTGCAAAAGATCAGCGATATCTTCAGTCATCGCCTCAACGGATGAGAAACGCAGAGCATCAGTTCGCGTGAAACCGTGGCCAGGAAGATCGAGGCTCAAGACTTCGAAATCTGCTTTCAGGCGGCTGAACAGATCAGCCCACGAATGAACCGAGGCACCCGTGCCGTGAAGAAGAAGCACCTTTTGCCCCTGCCCTGCCCGCTGGATATGCCAACGGTGCCGCCGGGTGCGGACAAAACGGCTATCGGCACGGTGGGGCCAGTCCAGCCCCTCCTGCTTCCAGTCGGGGTAACGCAGCAAAAACGGCACGTTCAACGCCCAGCGCCTGCGTTGGTCTTCGCCTGTTCAGCGCGGACAGCAGCGGAGACGGTGCTTCCGTCAGCATACGGTAAGGGCACATAGGTCGCGTTCATCAATCGCGCGACATTGCGGGCCTTATCGCTCGGCCGCGGCGACGTGTCGAAGAACAGAACACGGAGACCCGCCTGAGCCAAAAGTGGCGCCATCTTCTCCGTATCTGCCTGCGCGGCAGGTCGGCCCGGCGAACCATCGAGAGCGATGTTGCTTTGCCCATCGGTGAGAAACACCAAAAGCGGCGCGCGACCTTCATCCTGTTCGCGGAGCGCCGTTTCGAGCGCAAGGCTGATGGCTGAGGCTAATGGCGTCCCGCCACCGCCAGGCAAACCGGCCATGGCCCGGCGGGCCCGAGCGAGCGATCGGCAAGGCGGAAGATCACAGGATGCTCCGGCACCTTTGAACGTGATCAGGCTTACCAAGTCGCGCCGCGCGTAGCACTCGAGCAGCAGAGACTCGACAGCGCCCTTCGCCTCGGCGAGGCGGTTAACAGCACTCGATCCGGACGCATCGACGACGAAGATGACACTGGATGCCGTTCGATGAGCATATTTCCGTATGCGGAGGTCGGACGGATAGATCCGTACACGACTTCCCGCCGCGGCTTCGGGCCTAAGGCGCTTCCACGGAGCCGCTGTTCGCAAGGTCGCGAGAATATCAAGCCGACCGCCGCGCCGGGGGTCTCCAGGGATAGCACCAATGGGGCGCCCTGAGCTTTTCGATGGCGCTTGCTGACCCGCTCGGCCTGACATGGCGCGGGGCGACGCCCGGCGGACCTCATCTTCAGCCAAGTCTAGGTTCACTGCGCCACTTTTGATGGCGTCTGCAATGATCTCGTCGAGGTTGAGATCATCCGGCAGCTCACGATCATCATCGGGAAACGGCTCCGGTTCCTCATCGGTTTGATCTTGAGGCGGCTCTTCTGGCGGCGGCTCTTGCGCCTCATCTTCGGGCGCTTCTGGCAAAGAGGTCGCACGGGGGGCGATGACGAGACGCGCCGCCAAGCGGGCATCCTCATTCTCCACCACATCACTCCCGCGAAGGGCTGCGATGGCAAGAGCTGCCCGGGAACACGCCATCTGTACACGGATGGAGGAAGCGCCCGCTCCCAGGCATGCTGCACCCAGCGCGCGAACCGTGTCATCGTCGATCGTGATACTGGTCAGACGGTCCCGCGCCCGCAGAACGGCCTCGCTCGATGGCCCCTCCTCTTCCGCGCAGGCGAGCGGTATGGAATCCAGATTAATCAGGAACGCCAGTCGTTCTTCCAACGCCTGAGGCGCACGCTCATCACTGGCCCCCTCGTCGAACAGGAGAAGTGAGAACCGTGTCCGATCGATCCGCGAAAGGCCATCGCGCTCCACCGAGACAGCACCTTGGTCCATCGCAGACGTCAGCGCATGAACAGCGCCTGCTTCAAGGCGTTCAGCCATCCGCACAAGGACGGTTCCGCCATCGCTCTCCTGCAAGACCCCGCGGCTGACCACAGGCTTCCCCGCGCTGAGCGTTTCGACCAGGTCGAGTCCACCGATGATTCGTCCTTCATCAGCGTTTGCTGGAAGTGGAGATAGTTTGTGATGGTCCCCTTGGTAGCCTTTATAAGCCGAGAGCCACAAGTCCCGGACCGGTCCTGGCCCTGCACGCACCGAAACACCCTTGAGACCAGCTGGGTCGATGGCGAGGAGTGCGGCAACGAGCAGTGCGTCGTCCCAACGATCCGCAGCGCCCGAAACAAACGCGAGCGCGTCGTCAGCCGGGAGCTCAGCCTGCGCGGCGGCGGTCACGCCAGAACCTCCTCCACCGCCCGCGCGACACGGACACCGGCGTCTGCGTCGTCCAGCGGGTTCTTTCTTAAGCGATGGCGTAGCGCCATGGGTGCGGCGTGCTTGAGATGATCCGTGGTCACCTTGGTCTCGTGGTTCATCGCAGCGATGGCATGGGCTGTGCGCGAGAGAGTGAGTTCCCCGCGCAAGCCGTCCGTACCGAGAGCAATGCACAGCGCCGCGGCTTTTTCTAGGACATCGTCGTCCATCGTCACGGAGGGAAGGATGCCACGGGCCTCAACGATTTGATCGCGCAAGGCTCGATCTTCCTCGGCCCACTCAGCTTTGAAAGCACCAGGGTCAGTTTCGTAGGATTGTCGGCGCTTGATCACCGCGAGCCGCTCTTGGATATCCGTCAGTGTTTGGACATCAACGGCCAATCCAAAACGGTCGATCAATTGTGGCCGCAGGTCACCCTCTTCAGGGTTTCCGCTACCGATCAGGACAAATTGCGCGGGGTGGCGGACGCTAAGACCCTCGCGCTCGATCACGTTTTCGCCAGAGGCCGCGACATCGAGCAGGACATCCACAAGGTGGTCATCGAGCAGGTTCACCTCATCGATATAGAGGAAGCCCTGGTGCGCGGCGGCGAGCAGGCCCGGCTGGAACGTTTTTTCGCCTCGAACAAGCGCGGCCTCCAGGTCCAGTGCGCCGACGATACGGTCCTCGGTCGCGCCGAGGGGAAGGTCGACAACCGGAGCGGGCTTCGTCGCTACCCCCGCCGGCGGGTTGGGATCGAGGCGCGGGTCGTCGGTGATCGGCACTTCGGGCAACAGCGCTGCGAGCGCCCGGATGGTGGTGGATTTGCCGGTGCCGCGATCGCCCAGCGCAAGAACACCGCCGATCTTTGGATCGATCGCGGTGAGCATGAGGGCCTGTTTCAACTCAGCCTGGCCGACAATGGCCGAAAACGGAAAACTCACGGCGGCACGGGCCCCTTTTTCTACGCTGCTTTGAAAGAGATAAGCCGCTGGCGGCGTGCGCCCACTCTCGGCCCGCTCTGATCGCTAGGTCCTGGCGCGCCGAAACGCGGCTGCGACTTGGCGGAGGCAGAAAACGTGCAGAACGCCGCCAAGCAAAAGAAGCATCGATAGGACGGGAGCGGGCCAACCCGAAATCGCCCCGCGGAACGCGAGCATGAGAAGCGCGCCGGAAGTCAGAAAGAGCATGGCAGGCGGGATCAGTGGGGAAAGGTTCGCATTCCGCAGCCAGCGGTGAAGGATTAGAGCCTCAACAGCGACGCCGAGGATGATCAGATCGATCACAAACGGAGGGATCACAGCCCAATCTCGATGGCAGCAGCAAACGGGGCATTGAGTTCAACGATCCTGAGGTTCAGCCACGCCGCGAAGGCCACCCAGACCAGATAGGGCATGAGCAGCAGAGATGCCGACCTGGATCGCGGCCAAAAGAAGACCACAAGCGCGAGAATCGACAGCCACAGCGTCACAACCTCGGCCAATGCCCAGTCAGGTCTTTGCGCTGTGAAAAACAACGCCGACCACAGAACGTTCAGGACCGCATTGATGAAGAAGAGCGAAAGCAGCCACGCCCGCTCGGCGGACGTCTCACACGCGCGCCAGCCTCTGACAGCGGCGACGACGCAGAGTGCGTAGATCAAGGTCCAGGCCGGAGCGAAGACCCAATCAGGTGGGTTGGCCGCTGGCTTGATGAGGTCGCGATACCAAGGACCAATTTTGGAAGCCGCACCACCGGCGACAGCCACGAATATGGCGGCAGCCACCGCGACCAGAATGGGGCGGTGGCTCTGTGTGGTCACGACTTAACGGATGTAATCCCCAGAAGGTGCGCCGTGTCGAGGAAGAAGATCCGCAAGTGCGCCAAGGGATTAGCTCGAACGAGCTTCTTGTTCATGTAGGCTTCCCAGGTGAGACGCTGCACGTCCTCGTCACGGCAGATGTTGACGAAACGCTCACGGCGTTTGTCGTTCCGGTACCAGAAATGCTGCATCATCCCGAGGACCCAGAACACTTTTCCGTGCTCGCGCATATAGGCCTTTTTGGCGCGGGCCATGGCCTTCACGTCGCCGGTCTGCAGGAGCTCGTGCATGCCTTCGGCTGCCACGCGGCCACCAAGCATGGCGTAATAGATGCCCTCGCCAGACGCCGGAGCAACACAGCCCGCTGCGTCGCCCGCGAGCATGACGTCCTTTCCGTTGTCCCACTTCTTGCGCGGTTTGAGGGGGATCGGTGCACCTTCTGTTCGAACTGTCTCAAGGCCCTCGAGGTGGG
>JBCCTF010000144.1:0-9259 GCA_039198765.1 Pseudomonadota bacterium | reverse complement strand
TCGTGGTTTTGCAAAGTCATGGCCTACCAGCGATGACGGACATGCCAACAGGCCTTGCGGTGCGACCGCGGGTCACGGCAATGTCATGGGCAGTTGTTTGGGAGAAACGCCATGGCTGGCCACGAAGAATTCCTCGAAAAAGTCCGTAAGTATGACGCGGGTGCTGACGAAGACGTCGTCAAGAAGCTCTACAACCGCCTGCGCCTTGCGATCCAAAACCGAGACGCCTCGACCGTTGCGTGCTCGCAGGAGAGTGAGCTGGAGACGATCCGCGACGGTTTCTGCAAGAAAACCCTGGGCTTGGATGACAAGCACTCGGACGACGAGATCATGGGCGTTCTGAAGAAGGTCTGCGAAGAAATGGCCGGCGACGGCGGCAACAAGCACCGTATTCCGTACTACTACCTCGTGGCCAAGCACACGGGCACGCTGGACAAGCTATAAAGCACGAACGCAGCGCTCGCGCTGGAATGGGGGCTTCGGCCCCCATTTTTTATGGTTGGTCGGCCGTGAGATGGGCTATACCCCGGCGCCATGCCCAGACCGATGCCCAAGCCTGCGATTGAAGAGTTCTATCGCCGCCTCTCTGAAGAGATGCCTGAGCCGGAGACCGAGCTCGAATACGCCTCGCCGTATGAGCTGCTGGTTGCCGTCGCGCTTTCGGCCCAGGCGACGGATGTCTCTGTGAACGCTGCGACGCGGAAGCTGTTCCCGGTGGCGAACACCCCTCAAGCGATGGTCGATCTCGGCGTCGATGGCGTGGCGGAGTATGTGAAGACCATCGGCCTGTGGCGGAACAAGGCGAAGAACGTTGTCGCGCTGAGCCAGATCTTGATTGATCAGTACACGGGCGAAGTGCCGGAGAGCCGTGACGAGCTGCAAGCGCTGCCGGGCGTAGGCCGGAAGACGGCTGACGTGGTGCTGAACGTGGCCTTCGGCCATCCGACGATCGCGGTTGATACCCATATCTTCCGCGTGGCGAACCGGACGGGGCTTGGTTCAGGCAAAACGGCTGACCAGGTTTCTGAACGGCTCGTGAAGCGCACGCCTGAGGCTTATCTTCAGCATGCGCATCATTGGCTTATCCTGCATGGCCGCTACACCTGCAAGGCGCGCACACCTGAATGCTGGCGCTGTAACGTGAACGACCTCTGCGGGTTCAAAGAGAAAACGCCTGAGCCTGGGTCGGATGAGGCGAAAGCTGCTGCGAAGAAGCGAACGAAAAAGCCTGCCAAGAAGGCTGCGAGAAAAAAGGCCGCATGATGATCAATGATCGTGTGATCACTGCCCTCGACCTACCGACCATTGACGGTGCGCGGGATGTCGTCGCTGCCCTTGGCGATGCGGGGACGTTCTACAAGATCGGGTACCAGCTCTTCCCATTGGGAGGCTACGCCCTGGCGCGGGAGCTGGCGGAGCAGGGCAAGAACGTTTTCCTCGATCTCAAGCTGCTCGATATCGGTTCCACGGTTGAGAAAGGCGTCCGTAGTCTGACGGATCTAAACGCGGCATTCCTCACGGTGCACGCTGACCACGACGCGATTAGCGGTGCGGTGCAGGGGCGAGGCAATGCGGGCCTGCGCATCTTGGCCGTCACGGTGCTGACGAGTTGGGATCAGGAGGCTGTCGCGCGCCATGGCCATACGGAGAGTGTGCAGGAGCTGGTCCTTCGCCGAGCCGAGATGGCGCTCTCTGCAGGGGCAGACGGGCTCATCGCATCCGCTCAAGAGGCCCCAATCCTGCGTGAACGGCTTGGTTCAGAGCCTCTCATCGTCACGCCAGGCATCCGCCCTGCAGGTGCGAGCGCTGGCGACCAAAAGCGCGTGGTGACTCCTGCGGATGCGTTGAAAGCGGGGGCTGATCACCTTGTGATTGGCCGGCCGATCACAGCGGCGGAGAACCCCTCTGCTGCGCTGTCGAGCATTCTCGACGAAATCAAAGACGTGGTCTGACGAATGACGGACACTCGCGAACTTCTCTCCGCGTCGAGGCGCATGGTGGTGAAGGTGGGCTCGTCCCTCATCGCAGCGGGCGATGTTTTTCGCCACGATGGCTTAGCGGGCGATCTTTCCTCTGCAGGCGGAGATGTCGTCCTCATCAGCTCAGGCGCAGTCGCTCTCGGACATCGCGCCGCGCCGCATCTGTCGCGGAACACGTTGGCGGAGAGGCAAGCGCTTTCCTCCCTCGGCCAACCCCTCCTTATGGCCACGTGGGAGCAGGCGATGGGCGGCGCGAACGCGCGCACGGCACAGGTTCTCCTCACGCCCGATGTGACGGACGACCCCGTCCGCCGAGACAATGCTAAGGCAACGCTCAGCACACTGCTTAATGCAGGTATCCTGCCGATTGTGAATGAGAACGACGCGGTTGCGACGGAAGAACTCCGCTACGGCGACAACGATCGGCTCGCTGCGCAAACCGCAGCTCTCATCGGTGCGGATTTGCTCGTCATGCTGACGAATGTGGAAGGGTTCTTCGATGCTGACCCGTCAAAGTCGAAGGGCGCGACCCACTGGCCAACCATTCCGGCTGAGGTTTTGGCAGACCCAGCCTCGCATATCCCGGAAGACACAAGTGCCCTTGGGACAGGGGGTATGCGGAGTAAAATTGAAGCCGCAGCGCTCAGCGTGCAGGCGGGCATCCCCGTCATCATCGCGGCAGGCGGAGGGAAGAGCCCCCTCGGTCGCCTGCGTTCAGGAGAGGCGCGCGCCAGCCTGGCGTTGCCGAACGCTTAGCGCGTCGGCACCCGCGGCGGCGCAGGAGGCGTGGGCCGGTTGCTCTCCATCTCAAGGATTTCGTCCTCAAGCTCCGCATACGCCTTTTCAAGCTCACGGTCTGAGGCATCAGCGTCGATGATCTTGCTCAGCGCACTGCGACCAACGGAGATGCTGCCTTTGTCGGTCACGTCGTAGGTTGTGACCTCAAGGCCGACCATCCGTCCTTTGGAGCCGTTCACGTCGATCAGCTCATCGGTCCGGCGAACGATGCGCCCGTCGCC
Organism: Pseudomonadota bacterium; assembly: GCA_039198765.1. Lineage (GTDB taxonomy): Bacteria > Pseudomonadota > Alphaproteobacteria > Caulobacterales > Parvularculaceae > Parvularcula. The sequence goes on along the minus strand of JBCCTF010000144.1, from coordinate 6,261 downwards.
TTCAAACTCTTTCGGCGTCAGGCCACCGGAATGGTCCTGGTCCAGTTTCCGGAACAGGCTCTCATAAGCCTCGGTTGGTTGGGGCGGTGTTCCTGGAGGTGCAGGCGGTACAGCGAGCGTATCTGTGTCAGGCGCCGCATTGCGGATTTCCATGCCCAACTCGGAGATGCTGACCCCGCCATTGCCTGCGGCGGCGCTCAGCTGGTCCATGAACTCTGCGTAGCTGACGATGCCGTCAGCGTTGCCGTCGAAGCGGTCGAACACTTGGTCGTCAGCAAAGCTCGGCGACGCGCCGAGCGCAGCGGCAGCGAGGGCCGCGCCCGCTGCACCAGCAGCGGTCTTGAAGGGATTGTTGCGCACGCGCGCGGTCCAAGTCTTGGACCCTGGCGGCGCATCTTGGGCATCGAGATCAGCGGCAATGAACTGCCGCAGCGTGTCGGATGCCGTCACACCGCGCTCGCGGCAGGCCTCCATAAACGCTTGTTTCTGGGAATAGGGGAGCCTGATTTCCAAGCTCTCTGACTTTTTCTCGGGCCGCTTCATAGCCAACCTCCTCACCCTCTTTGACATGCGGACGCCTGATTGCAGCACATCCGCGGGACCTAAAGGTAGGCATTATCCGCCCGGATGCAGCAAGAAATGTGTCCGGACGACGGATTTTCTCGGGATTCCAGCCACCGGCGTTGACGGAACGGCGATGAACTGATGAACGCTCCCTCTTGCACTCTTATTGATAATCAATAAGTCTCGATACCGAAGCCGAGGGACAAACCCGTGTCAGCAACAACAACTTATGCACGGATTGCCGGCGTCGGTTACGTGGCCATCTTCGCGTTGGCCCTGCATGCGAATTTCTCGGTTTTGCAGGCTGCGCCGTTTTCGGAGGGACCGGAGGCGGTTCTGGCGTTCGCTGAATCCAATATCGCCGCGCTGCGGCTTGCTGCTCTTGAGCTGCTGATTGTGATGGCGGCGGACGTGGTCGTGGCCCTCGCGCTTTACCGAGTGTTTAGGGCCGAGGCGCCTTTCCTCAACGGACTCAGCGCGCTTTTTCGGTTGGTGTATACGACGGCCAACATCTCGGCGATCTTGCATCTCGCGTCGGTGATGCGGTGGATTGAGGTTGACGATCCTGCCCTCGCGGCGGCCATGACCAACGAGGCCCTCCGCGGGTATGGCCATGGCTTTACATTGACCCTTGGCTTCTTCGGCATCCACCTGCTTCTGCTCGGCTGGTTGATGATGTCGACGCGGGTCCTACCGTTCGTGATCGGCGCCTTGGTCCTGCTCGCTGGCTGTGGATACGTGTTCGATGCCACGGGCCTTCTTGCCTTCCCGGATTTCCGGAGAGGCCTGGGGGATGCAGGCGCGATGATTGTCATCCTTCCCGCGTTGATTGGGGAGGGCCTGTTGATGCTTTGGCTGCTGTTCGGCCCCGTCGGGAAGCGGGGTTAGCGATTACTGCTTCGCCCGCCACTCTTCAAAGCTCAGGCCTTCCCGGATGCCTCCGTCGACGTAGGCCTGCAGTTCCTTGGCTGCCTCGTCGTCATCCTCGAGCAGCTGCTCTGGCATGATCGGTTCGCCGAACATGAAGTCGAAGGTCTGGCCGCGCTTGTTCATCAGCTCGTGGAACAGGGTCATGTCCCGCAGCTCTTGGTGCACGTTGTTGAACCAGTAATAGAGCCAGGAATTGCGGCTCTTCAGGTTCACCGGGATGATCGGGCACTTGTACCGCTTGGGCAGGTTCGCGACGGTGGACATCCACGGCCGCTCTTGCAGCTCTTTGTTGTCGTCCATGTAGGCGAGGCGGCCTGAGGGGAAGAGGATGATCGACCGCTGGTCGGTGAAGGCCTTCTTGGTCGCCTTCAGCGTCTCGCGTGATTTGGCGCGGGATTTCTTGTCGTCGCGCCACTCCACCGGAATCAGCTTTTCGGTCAGTCGCGGGTTGAGGCGGATCGCGTCTGCGTTGACGAAAACGATGGGGTCAGGCCGCTTGGTCGCCACCAGATCGTGGAGGGCGAGGCCGTCGGCGATTCCCGTCGGGTGGTTGCAGGCGAGGATGCAGGCGCCCTCGGTGGGTACATGCTCAAGACCGTCGGAGACGATCTTCATGTCGATCATGCGCGAGGCGTAGCCAAAGGCCTCCTGCGCATCGAGGCGACCGGCCTCGTCCACCATCCGCTTGGCCTTCGCGTAGTCGAGGAGGCCATTCAGGGTCAGCCTGTAAAGTGGCCAAAAGAACGATTGTGACAGTGTCGCTGCCCGCTCGCGGATCAAAAGGTCGATGATGTGCTGGTGACGCTGCTGGTGTCCCGTGTCGGTTGGCGGTGCCACGTAGTACGGACTGTTCGCCTGCCAGTCATAGATCTCACGGTCAGCCGCGCTGCTGTCGGGCAGCAGGGGCTTCGCATCAGATCCCAGCATGGGAGTCAGGGTTTGGGGCAGTTCACCTTCGGCCAAGACTAGACCTCGTTCTGCTTCGCCGTGAGTTCGGCGCAGCCTGCCTTAGCGAGGCTGAAGAGCGCTTGGAACTGTTCTTCGCTGAAAGGATCACCTTCGGCTGTGGCTTGAACTTCCACGAGGCCACCATCGCCTGTCATGACGAAGTTGGCGTCCGCCTGGGCGTTGGAGTCCTCGTCATAGTCGAGGTCAGCGACTGGGCCGCCAGCGTAGAGGCCGCAGGAAATAGCAGCCACGGAGCCGGTCAGAGGGTCCTTGGTGATTACGCCGTCTTTCAGCGCCCAGCGGATCGCCTCGCGCAGGGCGACATAGCCGCCGGTGATCGAGGCGCAGCGGGTACCGCCGTCAGCCTGGATCACGTCGCAGTCCACGGTGATCTGACGCTCGCCCAGGGTCTTGAAGTCCACGACGGCGCGAAGGGACCGGCCGATCAAACGCTGGATCTCCTGCGTCCGGCCCGAGGGGCCATTCTTTGTGTCGCGCCGCCCACGGGTGTGCGTTGCGCGGGGCAGCATCGAGTACTCCGCCGTGACCCAGCCGGTGCCGCGTCCCTTCATCCACGGCGGGACATTCTCTTCCCAGCTCGCGGTGCACAGGACATGGGTGTTGCCGCATTTGATGAGGCAGGAGCCTTCGGCATAGCGGCTGACGCCTGTTTCGATGCTGACGGGGCGCAGTTCGTTAAAAGTCCGGCCTGACGGGCGCATGGGGTCTCCTTCGAGAGATCAGGTGGGCATTCGGAGCTGCGCCCCTAGCGAGCTGCGGCAGCGCCGTCGAGCATTGGTTCGTCCCGGCATGCCGAGTTGTGTGCACTGCGAAATCTGCCACTTTTGGTTGACCAGGTGGGCGCTGCGATCAAGGTTAACGATTGGGGAGATTGATATGAAGAAAAGCCTTTTGATTGCTGCCGCTCTTGCAGCGGCCAGCCCAGGCGCCGCGCACGCTGTCATTTCGACCACCTGTGCATCGCCAACATCCTGTTCTTTCACCGAGTTTGATGGGGGAGCGACCCTGACGGCAGCGGGCATTACGATGTCTTTGTCGGCCATCGAGGACTTTAGCGATCCGATGCTCGACCTGAGCAGTTTGGTTGTTACGGCGAGCACCGAAGAAACCGGCGTGCTGTTTAGCTTCGATTTCGCGTCACCCGTGGTGATCAGCTCGCTCGACAGCTTCGTGAGCCTCGATTTCGATATCGACGTTTCGACTGACGGCGATCCGCTGATTGAGGGTTTGGAACTCACGAGCGACGGCCTCGACTCGATGGGCGATGCTGGCTCCTCGGTGGCCATGGACGTCGGCGGCATGGGGATGACGTTCCTCGACGTCTTCGATGATTTCTTCGCCGGCGAGATGTTCGCTGATGCGACGGCTGTGACCCCGACGACGGATCTGAGCGTCTTGGCAGCAATCATGGTCGGAACCTTCGAGGATGGCGCGATGGCGTCGATCAGTGGGTTCGATCTTTTGGTGGTGGCCGACATTCCGGCCGGACCGCCTGTGCCGGTGCCGCCTGCAGCCCTGCTGATGGCCGCCGGCCTCGGCTTGGCCGCGCGCCGCCGCAAGTCTTCTTGAGAGAGGGAGAGAACCAATGAGAACAACAAAAATCGCCGCGTTGGCTGCGTCAGCCTGCGCGATGGCCGCTGGCCTCGGCGGGCAGGCGTTTGCACAGCCTGAGCCGTTCATCGGTCAAATCATGTATGTCGGCTTCGACTTCTGCCCCCGCGGCTGGGCTAATGCGGATGGCCAGCTGCTGCCGATCAGCCAGAACCAGGCGCTGTTCGCCCTTTTGGGGACGCAATACGGCGGCGATGGCCGGACGACCTTTGCTCTACCCGATCTGCGCGGACGTGTGCCACTTCATGCGGGGCAGGGGCCTGGACTGCCGGACTACAGGCAGGGGCAGCGCGGCGGCGCGACTGAGGTGACGCTGAACTCGAACCAGATGCCGGGCCATACCCACACGCTTCGCGCTGGTACAGAACGCGGCAACCGGCCCGAACCTGCTGGCAATCACTTGGCCAACGGACGGACAGCGCGGGTCTATTCTAGCGCTCCCGCGGGTCCCAACACCAATATGGATGGGGCCTCGATTGCCAACACCGGCGGTGGCCAACCGCATGAAAACATGCCGCCCTACGTCACGGTGAGAGCTTGCGTTGCACTAACGGGTATCTTCCCGAGCCGGAACTTCGCGCCAGGATCGATCAGCATTGACAGGGCGCCCAGGTAAACGACGCGCTCCCCAACGGGGATCACCCCATCTTTGTAACGGGGATGACCCCTGGCCGCGGCGGCGCTATTGTGTCGCCGTGACCAGTTTGACCGAGATCGATCAGCGCTCGCGGCTTCTGTTTAAGGAGCTTGTGGAGACCTACCTCGACACAGGCGAGCCTGTGGGCAGCCGGACCCTGTCACGGCGCGACGGCGTCGATGTTTCGCCCGCCACCATCCGCAATGTGATGGCGGACCTCACAGAGCTGGGCCTCCTCGAAGCGCCGCATACCTCCGCGGGTCGTCAGCCTACGGAGCGGGGCCTTCGCCTGTTCGTGGATGGCATGCTGGAGGTGGGCGAACCTTCCGTCGAAGAACGCCAAGCGCTTGAGGCGCAAGCAGGCGCGGGCGATCCCCAAGCGATGCTCGACCAAGCCGCGGGCATGCTCTCAGGCCTCACCCAGATGGCCAGCCTCGTGATGGCAACGAAGGGCGATCGGCCTCTCAAGCATCTGGAGTTCGTCCGGCTTGACGAAGCGCGGGCCCTGGCGGTGATCGTTGATGAGGCAGGGGACGTTGAGAACCGCTTGATCGAGCTGCCCGCGGGTATGCCTGCCCATGCGCTGATCGAAGCGGCCAACTATCTGAACGCACAGCTTGCTGGGCGGACCCTTCGCCAGGCGAAGGATGTGGTCCTGAAAGAGATCGAAGCGCGGACAACGCAGCTGGATACGCTCACGGCCGAGCTAGCGCGGAGGGGCATCGCTGAGTTGAGCCAGATTCCTGTGACGGGCGGCCGCCAGTTGATCGTCCGAGGACAGAGTAATTTGCTTGCTGCAGCGCAGGATGACCTCGCGCGGGTGCAACAGCTGTTCGATGAGCTGGAGCGGAAAGAGGGGTTGCTCGATCTGCTGGAGGCTGCCCGCGGCGGTGAGGGCGTGCGTATTTTCATCGGTGCGGAGAACCGTTTGTTCAGCCTTTCAGGGAGCTCTGTTGTTGCTGCTCCGTATAGGGATCAAGAGCGGAACATCATCGGCGTTCTTGGTGTCGTCGGACCAACGCGCCTCAATTACGGGCGCGTGATCCCCCTCGTCGACTACACTGCAGAGCTTGTGTCGAAAATGATCCGCTAGCCTTGTGAGGCTGACCTCCCGTCACCATATCGCGTCTCGATAAGGGAGGTGAGGACATGATCAAACACTTGCTGGCGACAGCGACCGCGCTCGCGTTTAGTGCGCAAGCCGCGACCGCTCAGGATGTTGACTTTTCTGGTGTCCAAGACGGCGTTGCTGGCGGACCGACGGAAGTGCTTGTTCTGGGTACGGCGCATCTCAACCAACTTCCGGATGAGGCGTTTGATCCCTCGCATCTCGCGATCGTCTTGAAGAAGCTTGAGGAGTTCCAGCCTGACGTCATCGCCATCGAGGCCATCGGCGGGTTCGGTTGCAGTCTTCTCCTCACCTACGGCGACGTCTTCAACAATGCTGCGGACAGTTACTGCAGTGACCCCGCCCCTGCGCTCGCGGGCTTGGGTATGGATTTCCCGGAAGCCGCACGCGCCTACTGGACGACGATCGACAATGGCGATGA
>JBCCTF010000143.1:0-9307 GCA_039198765.1 Pseudomonadota bacterium | reverse complement strand
GGCGGTTCTTCGGGTATGAGAAGGGCGAGGGTTTCTGCCGTCAGGTCCTTCTCTTCGTCGAGATCATAGAGCCGACCGATGAAGGCGTAGCGCACCTCCTCATCGACATAGAGAACCGTCTGTCCCGAGACGATCTGACAGAGAGGGCCATAGCCCTCGCAATCCACGCGATCGAGAGCACTCCCTTCGAAACGTGCCTCGGCACGTTCTCTCACCTGTTCGCCGTCCAATGCTGCGTCGCTTTCGGCCTTTGCTGAGGCCAAGACGATCAGGGCGGTGAGGCTGACCCCCATCCCGAGGGCGAGAAGACCATCTTTGGGCTGACGGCTGAGCCATGATGTCAGACGGTCCATAGGATCCTCCGTGACTGGGCTGAGAAACAAACGAGGGACGCGCCGCGGTGGAAGGCGCGGTGCACATCGGCGGGCGCGCGGGGCACCTCCTGACCGAAACGCCCGATCAGGATGGGAAGAGCCTTCAGGGCCAGGGATCGCAGGACGCGGCGCACACGGCGGCGCGTTCGGGGCAGTGACGCCGCCTCATGGGAGGGCGTCGGCGCCGCGTCCTGCGAAGGGGAGAGCCCAGCGGTCTGGGGAAAGACCGGCGAGCCAGCGAGGCGAAGGCAAGTCTGGCTCTCGTCGGTCATCGCTGGGTCCCCCGAGCCAAGAACCCTGGAAGGAAGACGATCTCGACATCGATGCCTGTCGGCATCTCGATGACCGGCTGATATTGTTCGGCCCGGTCGATGAGATAATCGGAGACCGTGTCGGCGGCGGTGGAGAGGCCTTCACCAAACCCGCCCGCGGCAATCTCACCGGCGGAGAGCTCGCGGTCCGAAAGGATGGTGTTCCCAGCGCCCAATGCACCGCCGCCAAGGGCTAGGTCCGTGTTCCGCGACACGCCGCGTCCGAACCCGCCGATCACGCCAGCGATGAGTGCCTTCTCGACGATGTCGCCTTCCCGGCTGACCACCCGGCCCCTTATGCCGACCTTGCCGAGTTGCGCGACATAACCTTGGACTTCAGACTCAGCGACTTCATCGCCTGGCCTCTCGCAGGTGATCTTCTGGAGCTGGACATAGACCCGCTCGGAAGCAAGTTCAGCATGGGCCGCGCCATTGACCAGGCACCCGGTAAGATCCGTCAGCTGACGATGCCCCCCACCCGCGACCGAATAGGCAGGCCCGGTGATGCGCAAGAGGACCGGCTTAGGATCGGCAGACAGCCTCACCCCCGTCGACATGTCGACGCCGACCAGGACATGAGCAGCCGCATGGGCATTGGGCGGGACGTAAGAGCCATCCTTCGGATAAAAGATCGTAGGCTGAGGGATTTCAGGTTCCCCATCGCCTCCACTATCAAAGGTAAGGATCGTCACCTCTTTCGGTGTCAGCGGGCTCAAGGGATCGGGCACCGCACCGGGGGAGCCGAAGCTTCCCGGCACGGCGCCCTGCCGCAGGAACGGATCGCCGCCGACAGGGCTAAGGGCTTCCGGCGATCGGTCTACGGGGTTCTGGGCGGTAGGCTTCTCAGCAACGCGGGCGGCCAGGTCTTCGACCATCGCGATGGCATCATCGCGGGTCTTGCCAAGTTCGGCCCGTGTGCCGGCAAGCTCGAGCTCTTTCGCTTCGAGGTTCGCCGACAGCCGGCGCACCTGCTCTTCGAGGCCAGCCACCGAGTCTTCCACCGAAGCGAGCCTCGTGCCGGTCTCGGAAAGAAAGTCATCGCCAAGCCCAGGCGGGTTGATGACGTCGGTCATGGCGCGTCGGCGCCTTAAATCATCCGCACGGGACTGATTGTCCCCGCCATCGCTCGAGAAGATCCAGAAGCCCGCCGCGGTCACAGCGAAAATTGCTGCCCCGCCGAGCAAAAGCCGCTGCCTGGTCAGGCGCTCTTTGTTGGCCGCGCTCATGACCGGCTCCGTTCGATGATGATCACCGAGGACCGGCCGCGGCGTTCAAGCTCCCGCGGCCCGCGGATGGTGACGGCGACGGTTCCGGGCGCCAGAAAAGACGCTTCGTCGAAGCGCACCGAACCGGGCGCCGGGTTCCTCACGGACAGAAGATACCCGGTCCAGCGCTCGCCTTTGTACGTCACTTGGTGCCGGACACGGACGGAACCGGCGGCGCGCTCGCGAGAGGGCTGTCTCTTCACTTCGTAGCCATCGATCAGCGCACCGGCCCAGATCGCCTTGGTGAGGGCGATGATCTCGTCATCACGGGCACCGAGCGAGATCGGGCGTTGAGAAGCCGCCCTAACCATTTCGGGATTGCGGATCATGATTTGGGTCGAGGGGATCGCTTTGGCTTCAAGCTCCACCTGGTAGGTGTGACCCTTGTCGGTGGTGACGAAGAAGCTGGCAGCGCCGAACCGCTTTTGCGGTCCCTGACCGTCAAGGGTGAGGTATAGGTCTCCGGTGGAGGCCTCGTGGGCAACGCTGAAGCCCGGACCCGTGCCGCCGCTTTGCATCTGCACCGAGGCGGCACCGTCGCGAAGAAAGCTGATACGGGTGACGCCGTCGCTGCTGAGCGCGCCAGAAACGACGCCGCCATCGGCCACCTCGACGATCTGCTGCGCCTGGCAGGTCGCCGCGATGGCAACGGCCGAAGCTGCGATGGCGAGGAAGGCGTTCGAGGTCATTGGGGCACCTCACCTGTCTTGAGGAGCGGCGCCGCGCTTGCCTCGGCTTCATCGGACGTGATCGGATAGAAGTCTTCCAGCCAGAGGCGCATGGAGCCGTAGCGCCAGTCCGCAGCGTAGATAGCGCGTTCGGATTTGACCCGGTCAGGCCCCAGATAGGTGTGCAGCTCGCCGCGGATTTCAGAGTGGAGGCCCACCGGATCGACGAAGATCTCCGATGGGTAGAAAACGGTGGAGGATTTGGTCGCGAGCAGCCTGCGCTCGGTGGCGATCAGCGCCGCTTCGATCTCGCCGTGGGATGTCGGGTGCGCAAGGCGCAGGATGTTGTCGCGAAAATAGCTGAGATTGTGGGGATGGCGGTTGAGGAAGAGACCAGCGACATCGCGGGTGGTCTGCTCAAGATATTCAGCGCTCGGCGCATCGGCGGTCATCGCCGCGTCGGAACGAAGGGTCGGGGTCAAGATCACCCGCTCCTGCCTGGTCATCAGCATATAGGACTGAAGCACCGTCCCAAGGCATAAGGTAAGCCCGGCAACGGCCAGCATGTTCCGCTGGCGGATGGTTGACCTCAGCCGTGTATAGGCCACTTGCGCTTCCATGATCGCTATCCCGCCAGTTCGCGTTTGTGAGAGGCGAGCGTCCGCTCGAAGGAGAAGAGGCCCGAAGGCAGGTACCAATAGGCCGCAAAGCGCAGGATCTGGAGGCTTTCACCGCGCTTGAAGCGCTTGATCAGAAAGACGCCAACGAAGCCCGCCAGGATGCCTTCCACGAACCGGCCAAGAACAATACCGAGCATGAAACCGCCGACCAGCAGGACGAACTCATCAAGCGTCCAGAAGGCAAGCTTCTCCGGATCATCCAGGGTCGCAGGTATGCGGTAGCGATCAGCCGTAGCCATTTTGTCTTCGCTGTGACCTGACACGGACGATTGGGCTCATGAAAACTGCTCCCCCTGCCGAGGGCCGGAGCCGTCTGCTTTCAACCGCGTGCTCGATCACGCTCCCTTGTTAGTGTTGGAACTTGTTAGATGATCGCCGAGACCGACGATTGGACGATGGGACCGCCGATCCCGGCCGCGACGCCGACGGCCATCGGCACGCCGACATGGCCAAGAGACCAGCCGCTCGTCGCCATACGGACGACCCCGTAAGCGAGCGACACGAGCGCCGCGAGTTTACCCGCAGAGCCATTGATATAGCCCGCCACCGTGGTCACGGCCGTGTCGAACGTGGCATCGGTACCGGCCATGGCCGAGCCCGCAATCACGGCGACACCCGCGAGGGCGAGGCCTGCGCCGACGATCCCCTGAAGAGATCGCTCAGCGCGAGGAGAGGAAAGAGAAAGCTGCATAGAAGCTCCGTTTGCTGACGTCACCGCCAATCGATGACCTCGCTACGAAGCCGGAAAAACCCAAGTGGATCAATCCGTGGGCAGCGCTTGTAATGGTGCCAGATCGGCAACCATCCTGCCGGGAACGCAAGCGTTTCTCCGTGGACGTGCGTATGGCGAGGCGACGTCCACCGATGGTCGAAGAATCGCCCGAATGGGCATCTCGATCGCGCCAAGCTGGCAAGCCTATTGCCGCCACGGCATCGGTCTTGCCGGATTGGCAATGTCAACATTCGGTAAGCTGGACCCTGTCAATTTTAAGGATCGGGCAAGCCAATCTGATTTAGGCGCTGCCGTAGAAAAGTAGCACTGGGGCTTCCATGGTTGACGTCCACCAGATCAGGTTGAGCGGAGATCCGGAGTTTCAGAAGAAACTCCGTGAGCTCCGTATCCGCGCCTGCGCCATGGGTGTCTCCACGGGCAGTGTGACCGAGATCGGCTCCCTGGCCGTGAGTGCCGCGACGGCTCCTGCCGTGCTCGACCTCTTGGAGCGCGGCGAACTCCGAGACCTCAGAAGAAGAGCGAAGGCTCCGGACGCCACTTACTTGGCGCTGAGGGGGCGCCATGCCTTGGCTCTCAAACGTCTACGGGGAGAGCTCATTGCCTTCAGTGCACCGGAGCTTCCCCTTCGCACGATCGCGCACCTTGCCATCCTATCCCTCGCAGGAGCGCCGGACGACACGCCGCGCTCCCTGCAAGACACCCATCAATCGAAGCAGGCGAATCGCTCCCGTTGAGCAACTTTGCCGCTAACAATCTGTCACCCATGATTTTTGTTGCACTGCAATAAGTGTTGTGATGCAATCACTTCACCACAGGGCTTGTGGGAGAGAGTGAGATGGAGTTTTGCAAGGATAGTTTCGAAGAGCCGCAACTGGCCCAGTCTTTGGGCAATGAATTGCTCTTCGCCAGGCAGAAGAAGGGACTGACCCAGTCCAACGTCGCGACCGAGGTCGGTCTCAAAAGCGGTTCGACCATCCAGCGTTTCGAAGCGGGCGAGCGGTGCCCAGGGCTATGTCTTCTGGTCAAGATGGCGGCGCTTCTCGAATTCCCCCTCGAACGCTTCGTCACCAGCCTACCAGGCCAGACCGCTTCGACCTCGTCATCGGCGGACAGTGTCGACACCTCGCTTCTCAAGGCTCTTGTCAAAAGCGAGGCCCTCATCACCTCGGATGCTGCGCTCAGAAGACTCATCGCCGAACAGATTAAACATCTCGATCCGGAAGACCTGATGGCGGCTCTGATGCGACTTCTCTTGTCAGATCCACACACAGTCTAGGGACCAGCTGGGCACTTCGTGCACCGGATCGTATGAGCCTTGGCTTTGGCGACGCGGCGCGTAACCAGACCCGTCTCGGCGATGCTGACAACATCCCAGTACAAGGTAGAATGGTTGAAAGCCTTCCCAACTAGGCGGCAGCGACCTCTTTCGTTCGCGACACGGATGATCGGGGCATCAAGTTCTTCGTATTCCGAAATCGCTGCTGGTTTGGGACGCGGAACAAACGAACTGTTCGAGCCCGCCACCTCACTATCGATTTGGCAGCGACCGCGGTCGCCAGCTCGGTCTGACGCAGACATGGTTGTTCTCCCCTCACTGAAGAGAACAAACGGAAATGATTACCTTTTGACCAAAATGTTTGGTTTACAGTCTCATGGGGGATGAGGCGCTGACAATAGTAGCCCTTAAAGCGTCGGTTCCTTTGCCGTACGAGTCCAGACGCTTTCACCGGGCACGCACGCCTGAGCCATGGCCACAGCGCCCGTTGATGCCAAGCGCATCGAGGTCTCTCTCAGAATATTGGCGGCCATCATTGCCGATGGGCCGTCTCCTGATGACTCGCCGTACTGGCCCGTCTTCGAACGATTGGAGGACGAACTCGGCAAGCTCGTGAAGAAGAGATCCCGGTTGATTCACTATCTGCAAGACAGTGCAGGACGAGAACTGTCGTCAAAGCGGTAAAACTGCATTCGAGAACGGGAGCGTGATCTTGGCCAGCTGATCGCGGCGCCATTCGAGCGAACCGCCATCGCCGTATTTCGGGCGAGAGTTCGCATGGCCCATCAATCGGCATCTGAGATCGTAGTCGAGCCCAGCCTCCTGCATGCGTTTTTCGAACGCATGGCGTAAGGAATAAACGCCGTGACTTGACGATGGCAGCAAGCCATTCACCTTGAGGGATTTCATCAGCGCGGCGGACAAGGCTGTCTCCTTGTCGCGATAGCGTTCGAATCCCTTCGGCGCTCGTTTCAACGCCTCGAGTGAGACGCCCAGAAGAGGGATCTCGCGCACGCTCGCCTCGGTCTTGATCTGCCGATCCGCACGAAACCTGATCGCGATATGTGGGACCTCCGCATCGAGACGAATATTCTCCTCGGTCAGATTGCAAATCTCCGAGGGGCGGCAGCCCGTTTCAATCAGGGCGAAGAAGATTAGTTGCGCCTCTCGGTTGAGACGACCGAATGCCCCAGGCTTGAGAAGCCTTTGGCAGATCCATTCCGGATCGAACGGCGGGACAATGCCTTTCTCCGTCTTCCGTGAACTGAACGACAGGCCATCGAAGGGGTTCTTTGCATCAATGGCGAGCCAATTCGCGTAGGTCCGGAAAAGCTTCCGCATGTTGCCATAGTTGCGGTTGGCAAAATTCGCTGAGACCGGCTTTTGACTACCCTTCCCGTCGATGCGATCGAGCCAGTATCTGTAGTAGCGCTGCGCATCGGCCCGGGTGATCTCAAGGACCGGTTTGTTGCCGACCGCTTCAATGAAGTCCTCGGCTGCGTGGCGCTTGACCTTATAGCGCTGGGTCAGCTGATGGGGGCTCATACCGCGTGCTTCGTCGACGGCCATGGTGTCGAGATAGAACTCCATCGCGTCGCGAACCGTGAGGCTCGGCTCTTCGGCACCGCCTAGCGTTGCCTCGGCGTCACCGGGTCCAGATCGCCCAGCCGCTTCGATACGGCGAACGATTTCTTCGACGGGCAGCGTTGAGGCTATTCGATCCGCAGTCAGATAATCGAAGCCTAAGGCCTGAGCGCGCTTTTTCGCAGCTTCGTATCGCTCAAAAGCGGTCTCGGCTGCGAGCCCGTCGGCGACGCCAGACCAATGGAGGTCATCAGCCTTCTCGAGCGCATCGCGCTTGAGCCGTGCGACCTCCTGCGATGTCGTCTTCAATGAGACCTGAATGACGCGTCGGCGATCATGCTGCTGAGCATGGGCCGGAACCCGCCTGACATAGTGCCAGCGGCGCCCGCGAAGCTTCAGATACCGATCGGGATCGTCTGAGACGAGGCTGTTGGGTTTGGTGCGGAAAGACATACTCGAACCATGGCTTGTAGTGCAGTTTGTAGTGCAAAATCGCCGAAAACCACAAGGAAGCATACGGATGAACGTGAATTCCTGAATGATAACAATGGAATGAGAATGTTATAATGGTGCGGTCGAGAAGACTCGAACTTCCACGGGTTTTACCCCACAGCGACCTCAACGCTGCGCGTCTACCAATTCCGCCACGACCGCAAATTGCTAGGGGCCTTTGCCCCTGGCGAGAGCGCAGCGGGTAGCAAAGGTGGGCGGGGGGTGCAAGCGGTTCCTTACGGGTTTTCTTGATGGTTTTGATGGCGCAAGACAGGGTCACGTATGACAGACGCTCGCCCGAATTTCTCTTCTGATACAGTGGTTTGGCAGAAGGCCCCCGCGCTCGTCGCTTATCCTGATGCGACCGCGGAGATGGAACGGCGCGTGGGTGAGATCCAGGCGGGCGCTTCGGAACGGGTTTGGCTGCTCGAGCATCCGCCGCTTTACACCGCGGGGACGAGCGCCAAGCCGGACGACCTTGTCGATCCTGATCGGTTCCCTGTCTTTCCGAGCCCGCGGGGTGGGCAGTACACCTATCATGGGCCGGGGCAGCGGGTTGCCTACCTCATGCTCGACCTGGGTCGGCGGAAGAAAGACGTCCGGCAGTTTGTGCGGGATGTTGAGGCTTGGGTGATTGAGGCGCTGACCCGGCTTGGCGTGCGAGGAGAAGTGCGGGACGGCCGGGTTGGCGTCTGGGTTGATCGAGGTGATGGGCGCGAGGATAAGATCGCGGCCATCGGTGTACGGATTAGGCGGTGGGTGACCTTCCATGGGATTTCGTTGAATGTCTCGCCTGAACTTGAGCACTTCTCTGGTATCGTGCCTTGCGGGATTGCCCACGACGGATTGGGTGTGACGAGCCTCGCTGATCTTGGCGTGAACGCATCGATGGATGATGTGGACGCTGCCCTACGCGAAGCCTTCGAAGTGGTGTTTGGTCCGACAGCGGATGATGTTCCGCTGTGAAGCTTGCGCTGTCCCTTGCTGCGGTTCTTCTGGCGTTCTCGGGCAATTCGCTCCTCACGCGGGCAGCACTTGATGCGGAATTGATCAGTCCACCGCTGTTCTCTGCCGTTCGGCTGTTCAGCGGTGGGTTCATCCTAGCGCTGTTGGTGCTGGCGCAGCGGCGTGCGCCTTGGCCTCGGGTTGCGGATGCTGCCGGATCACTGGCCTTGTTCGGTTATGTCGCTGCGTTTTCGTTTGCCTACGTTGTTTTGGATGCGGGGTTTGGAGCGCTTGTCCTGTTTGGCATGGTCCAAGTGACCACCGCGGGGTGGAGTGCGCTGCGCGGTGAGAAGGCATCGGTGTGGTCGCGCCTTGGGTTGGTGATTGCTCTGATCGGTTTGATCGCCCTTGTTCGTCCGGGGTCTGATCATGGTGCGTTTGGCCCCACGGCACTGATGGCGATCGCTGGTATCTCGTGGGGCGTCTACACGCTCCTGGGCCGGGGGGCCGGTGATCCGACACAGCGGACGGCGCGGAACTTCATTGGTGCCAGCGCGCTGGCGCTGATCCTGCTTCTCGCCCTGCCCGTTGGCGAGATGACAGCGCGCGGCGCCGTGCTGGCGAGCCTCTCAGGCGCGGTCACGTCGGGTCTTGGTTATACGCTTTGGTACAAGGTGTTGCCCCAGCTCTCCGCCCTGACGGCTGGCGCGATGCAGCTGCTCGTGCCTCCTGCGACGCTTGCCTTGGGAGCACTGCTTCTCGCGGAGACGGTCACGCTGAGCCTGCTCATCAGCGGAGCGATCATCCTGGGCGGCGTCGCCCTCACCTTCATCCCACCCAACGAAGAAGCGCCGCGTTCGGATGAACGCGGCGCCTGAATTTGATCGGTAAGCTGGACGCTTAACGCTTCGAGAACTGGAAGCTCCGGCGGGCTTTCGCCTTGCCGTATTTCTTCCGTTCCACAGCCCGGCTGTCGCGG
>JBCCTF010000142.1:0-9329 GCA_039198765.1 Pseudomonadota bacterium | reverse complement strand
GCCTTGGAGCCAATGAGGGGGAAGCAAGCGGAAATCCATCGGGGCTCGCGGTGTCGATAGATCGGGCCGCTCAAAGAAGCCGGATATACGTCAGCAATCGTGATCCTGAACCAGACCAAACAGACCGTTGCAATAGGGCGGGGTCCATATACATCCACACAGGACATTCGCCGCATTCGCAGAATCAAGCGCCGTCTGAACTGAAATCTGCGAACAAATTATCAGCTCCACCCGAGTGTCGGCGTCCGCGGTCACAACAAAATTGACCATAGGGTTTCAAAGTAACTGGCCGGCCCGATATCGGGGGCCGGCCAACATCGAGTCCTGCAAAAAGAGTCAGGATGTGTAGAACGCGTTGTAGCCAAGTGCGACATCCAGTGAGACGCCCGAGATCGATGCTCCGGCGTCACCAGCAAGGAACAACGCGGTGTTTGCAATGTCGACCGGGGAAAGCGCGGGTCGGTCTCCGACGGGCAGCATCGGGTTCAGCGCTGCATCTTGCTCAGCGGCGGTGCTGAGACCCATCGACGCGATCTGTCCTTCAGACCGGTACATCGGTGTATCCACGGGACCAGGCGCGATGGCGTTGACCGTGATGTTGTCAGGACCCAGTTCGATTGCAGCCTGCTTGGTCAGGCCAATCACGGTGTCAATCGGCATCCAATCTTGACCCCTTTTCGGCGTTCAATTTTGACCCCCCTATTGGTGAGCTGGCCCGGCGCTGCGCAGTCGTCATGTAACGCAGCTGCGGCGGGCCAGCGTGGTTGCGACGTTGAGTTACGCTCGGTTTTTGAAGCGCCAGCTTTCGTTTCCGGTCTCGACGATCTCGCAATGGTGGGTAAGCCGGTCGAGCAGCGCGGTTGTCATCTTCGCGTCGCCGAAGACGCTGGGCCATTCGCCGAAGGCAAGATTGGTGGTGACGACGATCGAGGTGCGCTCGTAGAGCTTGCTGATCAGGTGGAACAAGAGTTGGCCGCCAGTTTGAGCGAAGGGGAGGTAACCGAGTTCGTCAAGGATCAGGAAATCGAGGCGGGAGATCAGCTCGGCGGTTCGCCCCTGCCTTTCGGCCCGGGCTTCTGCATCCAGTTTGTTCACGAGATCGACGACGTTGAAGAACCGCCCCCGACGGCCGCTGCGGATGCAAGCACGTGCGATACTGACAGCGAGATGGGTTTTGCCGGTCCCGGTACCGCCGATGAGCACGAGGTTGCGCTGATGATCGAGGAAGTCGCCGGTGGCCAAGTCGCGGATCAAGGTCTCGTTGACCGCGGCGGCTTCAAAATCAAACTCCTCCAGTTCCTTGGCCAAGGGCAACTTGGCGATCGTCATCTGGTACTTGATCGACCGCGCCTGTTTCTCACTGATCTCGGCGTTCAACAGGTCGCCAATGATCTGTTGCGGCTCGTGCTGTCGCTTGACCGCCGTGGCGATGATCTCGTCGTAGGCCGTCCTCATGCCGTAGAGCTTCAGTTGGCCCATGGCGTCCAGCACCTGTGATCGTTCCATTCATTGGTCTCCTCAGGCTGTCGTAGCGATCGCAATTGGCGGCAGGCTCGCAGGCCAGCCTCAGCGCGTCCGGCGTCGCGATTGTCAGGGGTGGCGGCGGTTCTCGGTGACGCGCGAGGATGTTCAGAACGACGCCGGCGGAATGGACGTTGTGAGACAAGGCCTCCGCGCAGGCCGCTTCAACGGCGTCCAGGCCATCGGTGAGCACGGCGCCGAGGATGTCGACCATCTGCCGATCACCGCCGGGCTGTCGTTCGAGCTTGCGCTGTACACGGCGCAGGGCCGACGGCAGATCCCAGTCCTTAAACGGCGCCCCGTTGCGCAGCGCGCCGGGCTTGCGGGCCAGAACCGGGATGTAATGAAGCGGGTCGTAGATCGTGTTGTTGCGCCCGAACGCGCGTGTATGGCGACCGACAATCTGACCATCTTGCCAGCATTCCAGCCTGTCGGCATAGGCGCGGATCTCAACGGGACGCCCGACCGCGCGGGCGTCCACGGAGTAACGGTTCTTGTCGAACCGCACGAGGCAGGTCTTAGAGACTGAGGCCGCAACGGCATGGAACCCGTCGAACGGGCCGACATAGGGGATCAGGCTGGGACGCTCGGCATCGAACACCTCCCAGATCGTCTTGTCCGGGACATCAGGGTGCTTGTTCGCCTTGGCATGGGCGATGCATCGGTCCTCGAGCCAGGCGTTTAACTCGGCAAAGGATTTGAACTTCGGGCGCGGCACGAAGAACCGGCGTCGCAGCACCCCGACTTGGTTCTCGACTTGGCCCTTCTCCCAGCCCGAGGCCGGGGTGCAGGCGACCGGCTCGACAAGATAGTGCCCGCACATCTGTTCGAACCGGCGATTGTAGGCCCGATCCTTGCCGACGAAGATCGTGTCCACCGCTGTCTTCATATTGTCGTAGATGCCCCGCGCACAGGCCCCGCCGAAGAAGGCGAACGCCCTGTCATGCGCATCGAACACCATCTCCTGCGTCTCGCGTGGGTAAGCCCGTACGAACGGCATCCGGCTGTGGCACAGGCGGACATGTGCGACTTTGACCGTCACCGTCACGCCATCGAGGATCACGATCTCATGGCTCCAGTCGAACTGGTAGGCCTCGCCGGGATCAAAGCTCAGCGGAACAAAGGCACTGGCCGAGGCTTCCTGCGCCACCTTCGACCAACCGGCCGCGTAGCGCCGAATGGCATCATAGCCGCCGCCATAGCCGCGGTTCCGCAGCTCTTCGTAGATCCGAATGACGGTCAGACGCTCCCGCTTCGGTCGCCGGGCATTCTCGGCCAGCATCGCGTCCAGATCCGATCGCCAGGGGTCGATCTTCGGTCGGGGCTGAGTTGTGCGATCATAGGTGAACTCGGTCGCGCCCGACCGGATGACCTTGCGCACCGTGTTCCGCGATACACGCAGTTCACGGCAGATCTGCTTGATCGACTTGCCGTCGACGAAATGCAAACGCCTGATCTTCGCTATCGTCTCCAAAACCAACATCCCCCGACTGCTCCCTCATGCCTTTGAGGAAGTGTCTGAACAGAACTGCCAGGGGGGGTCACTTTTGGACGCCGATCACCCCGCTACTGGGGTCAAAATTGCATGCCGATCCACACATCGGACTGACTTCGGAGCCCGAAGATGGCCATTCGACCGTCCGAGCGAACACCCGAACAGTACGGGCGTTTAGCGTGCGGAGCGGCGAAGGTCGTTCTGACCCGAGAGGAACATGAGGGACTGCATTACCGCCGCTTCGCCAACTCGCGATAGAGCGCCGGTGGGCTCACGCCGATCCAATCAGCCACATTGACCCATTCGCCCTTCGTCGGAAATCCGTAGAGATCGAGGTATGCGTCAAGACGGTCCGAAACACGCCTCAGCCGCATGATTTCTACCCGTGCTCTCAATCCCTGCAGATCCCGCGCGGTACTCGCTAGCGCCTCAAGGGCAAGAGGTGCATCCGAAGTAGCTTCGTTCAGTCCTTTAACCAGCGCTCGGCGCGGAAGAACAGCGATCTCGGTTTGATCGTCGACCAGTGCATCGCAGTGATAGCGCTCTGCGAAAAGCGAGGCTTCGGCGACCAGATCACCACTCCCCGCAGTGTGAAGCGTGAGCAGACCACCCTCTTCGAGCGGACGCTGCAAACGGATGCGGCCCGCTTTGACGAAGTAGGCGTGTTTCACTAGGTCACCGCGGTGAAATAGAACCGTCCCGCTCGTCACCGCGCGCACCGGCGCGCCTTCGAATGCTTTGACCCAGTGTCCTGACATGATTTCAATCATGTCGCGACACTTGGGGATCATGCAACACAGACTTGCAGAATTGTCCAAGTAAAGGAGGCCAGCGAATGGCGTTGAAACGTGTCGCAACCATAATCATTCTCACGGTCTTCCCGTTCGCTGCACTGCCCCAGACGCACGGCGCCGGTCACGTCAACGACGCTTCTCCCTATGCAGGCGAACAAGCCCGTGACATCAAAGCGCTCTCCGAGACCGATCTGGAAGAAATCGCACGCGGGGCCGGTTGGGGGTTGGCGCTGCCTGCCGAATTGAACGGCATACCTGGTCCGACCCATCTGCTGGAGCTCGCGGACGACCTCGGGCTAGATGCCAGGCAACGCGAAGAGATCGATGCAATTCGGGCGCAGATGCAAGCTGATGCTATCTCGGCAGGCATTGTGTTCGTTGATGCGGAACGCGCACTCGATACTGCCTTCAGAACAGGTGTGCCCGATCAAGAGGTCCTGGCACGGCTGTTTGCAGACGCGGGTGCCGCGCGCGCCGCGCTTCGTCTCGTTCATCTCGAGGCTCATCTGCGCACGGCACCGCTTCTGACCGAGGACCAGATCGCACGATACGCGGTCCTGAGGGGATACACCGACGATCCCTGCGCTCAAATCCCAGATGGCCACGACCCGAAAATGTGGCGTCGCCATAATGGCTGCGGCTGACCACCGCAACCGTCGGCACATGCCCAAGCTTGCAACCGCGCCATACCCCCGGTAGGTATGCTGCATGCTTCGCTTGATCTTGTCCGTGATACTAGCTTTCGCGCTCACCGGCGCAGCCGCGGCTTCGGTGGCTCATGGCTGGAGCGGTGATGCAGGTCATGCGCATGTCCATGGCGAAACGCATGACGATGAAGGTCAGCTGCACAACGCAGGCGCGTTCACGGATTGCTGCGATGCACCGGCCCACAAAGCAGCCGGCCACTGCCTAGGAGATATTGCTGTAGCGATTTCGTCGCTTTCACCGCAGCCGAGTGCGTCGCAGGTCGGCTACACAGCTGGGGCTGCGCGTCATCCCGTAACCGCTACTCTCAACGTCCCAACTGGTCCTCCGAAAGCCTGAACGCTCCGGGCACGCGCCCGTATTCCGTTCAACTTTCAGACCATAGGACCGAGACAATGCTAAATCGTCGCAACTTCATCTATCTCTCATCAGCTGCACTCTCTGCCACTGCCCTTCCCGCGCACGCCGCCACATCCATGCGCGTCCTGACCTCGCCCGGATGCGGGTGCTGTCACGCCTGGGCCGATCTGGCCCTTGCGCGCGGCTTTGCCGTCAGCGTCGAAGAGCTGACCGACCCGGAGGCGCAAAAAACGGCGCTCGGCGTGCCACTCGACCTCGCCTCCTGTCACACCGTAGAAGCGGATGGCTACGTCTTCGAAGGACACGTTCCGTTCGAAGCGCTCGACGCCGTGCTGCGCGACCGCCCAGACTTCACGGGGCTTGCCGTGCCGGGCATGCCGATGGGCTCACCTGGAATGGGCGACGACTCGGCGGCACGCTACGACGTGATTGCGTTCGGCGGTGCGGCGGGTCGTGGTCGCGTCTACTACCGCGCAGGAACGCCGCAACCGTTTGCAGGTTGAGATGGAACGCAGAGTGATACTTGTGACCCGCGGGCTTGCCCTCGCCGGTCTGGTGGCGGCCGTCTTCACGCTTGGCCCAACACAGGCAGACGGCCTGCTTCAGCCCGATGATCTCCGGATTGTCGCGCGCGGGGCGGAGGTCTACGCGAGCGAATGCGCGTCATGTCACGGCGCCCATCTCGAAGGCCAACCAAACTGGCGGATGCGGGGCGAGGACGGGCTTCTACCAGCACCGCCGCATGATGCGTCAGGACACACTTGGCACCATGACGACGAAACGCTTTTCATCCTCACCAAGTACGGCCTGGCCGGGTTGATGGAGAATGCACCCCCCTCCGGCATGCCCACCTATGACGGCGTCCTGTCCGACGAGGACATCGTCGCCGTCCTGTCGTACATCAAATCAACTTGGCCCGATGACATTCGCGCCCATCACGACGCGCTGAACGCGCAGTCCGATCAATGATCTTTGGAGGTTCCGCATGATCCGAACCCTTATCGCCAGCCTGATGCTGGCTCTGTCAGCCACGCTTGCTTTCGCCCATTCCGAGGAGCAAGGCACGACGCCTGCGGATGGCGCGACCGTCTCCGAAGTTCCAGAACTGTCGATGCGATTTGACGATCCGATGCGCATCATCACTGTCACATTGACATCGTCGGATGGGACCGTCGAGATCGAACGCGAGACCGGCATGGATCCAGATCTCGAGTTTCGCGCCGCGCCGGCAACACCTTTGGCACCGGGCGACTACACGTTTGACTGGCGCGGCATGGCCTCTGATGGTCACCCGATGCAGGGCAGCTTTTCATTCACGGTCTCCGATTGACAGGACTGGCCCCCATCGATGGCGTCGCCGTTCTCGCCATTTTCGCCAAGGCCTTGGGTTACGGCGCGGCTCTACTCGCGATGGGCGGTGTTGTGTTCACTTTTGTTTTCGCATCGCGCGCGACACCTGACGTTCTTCGCCTGGCGCGGCGTATTGCAATCGCTGCGGCGCTCTTCGGGCTTGTCGTTCTGGCGCTCAGGTTCGGCATCCGCGCGGCCCGGATCTCCGGCATGGGACTCGAAGGGGCAACAGATCCGATAATGCTCGGCTTCGTCTGGGAGAGCCCGATTGGGACGGCTGCCATTTGGCGTGGCCTTGGGGAGGTGGCGATTCTGGCGCTTCTCCTGCCCGGCATCGGACGCTGGATCGCGCTTGGTGGCAGTTTTGCTGTGTCGATCTCCTACACGCAGGTCGGCCACACCCTCGGCGATCCGCGAGGACCGCTTGCAGCCCTGCTCACTCTGCATCTTCTCGCCGCCGGACTTTGGGTCGGTGCGCTCGTGCCGCTGAGGCGAGCCGCCCGTTCACCCGAAGGCGCAGATCTGCTGCACCATTTTGGCATTGTCGCAGCATGCGCCGTCGGTCTGCTGATCGCAGTCGGAGTAGCGCTGTCGTGGCTGCTCTCCGGATCACTCTCCGCGCTCTTCGGCACCGCCTATGGTTGGGCCCTGTTGACCAAGGTATCTCTCGTGACCGGCCTTCTCGGTCTCGCCGCGCTGAACAAATGGCAGTTGGTCCCCGCCCTGCAGGCAGGCGATGCGCGCGCCGCTGCGGGGCTGCGCCTCTCCATCTCAATCGAGATGGTTGTCATTATCCTGATCCTGCTAGTCACCGCCACGATCACAAGCGTCACGACGCCGCCCGTGAACCTCTGAGACTAGCCACGGGCCTTGTCGAGCAGGTCGAGAAGCTCAGTGAACTTGGCCCGCTGGTCCTCGCGGTCGCCCGAGGCGAGCGCATCTTCGATGCAATGGGCTGCGTGATCGTCGATCACCAGTTTCTCGACACCTTTCAGTGCCGCGCGGACGGCGGCGATCTGGGTCAGCACATCGACGCAATAGCGATCCTCTTCGACCATCCGCGCAATGCCGCGCACTTGGCCCTCAAGGCGCTTGAGGCGTTTCAAGGTGGCGTCGCGGTTCTGGTGCATAAACGTTCCTTAGCATGAGTGCGCAGCACAATTCGAGCGTGGTCGGAACCAATTGCCCGTCTCTTGATTATATACCCTAGGGGGGTATATGGAGGTGCAAAGGGCTGCGCGCAACAGATCAATCGTGTCTGACGCGGCCCAAGAAGGACGGAGACAGATATGCCGAAAGACACGCGGGACTTCGCTGACGTAAACACCGATCCGGTGGAAGCCGCGACCGGAAAAACCGCCGTGCTCTACCGGATGGCCCTGCCGGACCATCTCTGCCCGTCCGGTCAAAAGGCGCGTTGGCTGCTCGAGCGGCAGGGATACGAGGTCGACGACCGTCTGTTCCGCACCCGCGCTGAAGTCGATGCCTTCAAAGCCGAACACGGTGTGCAAACCACCCCGCAAGCCTGGATCGAAGGCCAGCGCGTCGGCGGCTACACCGATCTACGCGAGAAGCTCACGGGCTGGGATCCGAAGGCCACCACCTATCGCCCCGTCCTCTATCTCTTCGCCGTGGCCGCTCTGACGGCAATGGCGCTCTCCATCGGCTTCCTGGGCGCAATCACCTGGCAGACGCTCGGTTGGTTCATCTCCGTCTCCATGATCCTTCTGGGCATGCAGAAGCTGCGCGATGTCGAGGGCTTCACTGCGATGTTCCTCAACTATGACCTCTTGGCACGGCGGTGGGTGCCCTACGCCTATGTTTATCCCTTCGTCGAAACCGCAGCCGGCATTCTGATGACCGGGATGATCCTCACCTGGCTCTCCGCACCTGCGGCGCTCTTCATCGCGACCATCGGGGCCGTCAGCGTCTTCAAGGCCGTCTACATTGACAAACGCGAGCTCAAATGTGCCTGCGTCGGCGGCAACTCCAACGTGCCACTGGGTTTCATAAGCCTGACAGAGAACCTGATGATGATGGGCATGGCGATCGTCATGTTGTGGTTGGCCGTCTGAGTTAACCTTTTGAATGGCTCGGCCCGGAACTGCAGCTTACATCCCAATCGCAAGCTGCGGTGCAGTTGCCGAACGCGGTCGCACAGTACCAAATGTAGGTCCCATCGGCTCACGGTACTGATAACTGATGGATTGGATGCCCCTCCTGCTGGTTCACAACGGCAACCATTGCGCCATGATCGGCGCAGAAAAGGAGGGACGAAAATGACAGACGTACATCTCATCGGGATCGACATTGCCAAGCGCGTGTTTCAAGCACACGCGATCAATGAACACGGCGAGACGCTTTGGACGAAGAAACTGAGCCGCCCTCAGTTTGAGCGCTTCATTCGGGAGATTCCCGCAACGACGGTCGCTATGGAAACCTGCGGCGGCGCGCACCATTGGGGTCGTGTGGCGCAGTCGGTTGGCCACGAAGTTCGGCTCATCCCGCCCCAATACGTCAAACCATATGTGAAGCGGCACAAGAGCGACGCCATCGATGCCGGGGCCATCGCAGAAGCTGCAACGCGTCCGGGCATGTCTTTCGTCGCTGTGAAGTCTGAGGCGCAACAAAGCCGTTCTGCTCGATATCGGACACGTGACTTGTTCGTCCGTCAGCGCACGCAGTTGATCAATGCGTTGCGCGGTCATCTTTTGGAATTCGGGATCGCGCTTCCGAAGGGGCAAAACAGCGTCGTGCCCTTTCTGCGAGATGCCAGGAACGCCATTGAGGAAGATGTGCCGCCGCTGATGAAACCCATTGCCGAAACTTATCTCCGACAGATCCTGTTTCTCACCGAGCAGATCGAAGACTACGAAAACGCGCTGCGGAAGGAGGCGAGAGAGAACATTGAGATGAGGCGCATGCAATCAATGCCAGGTATTGGCCCAATCACCGCGCTTGCTGTTGAAGCCTTCAGCCCGCCGATGGACGACTTCAAAAGGGGTCGAGATTTCGCAGCTTGGCTAGGACTTGCACCGCGACAAAATTCGACCGGCGGGAAGCGAAAGTATGGACGCATCACAAAGATGGGCCAACGAGACATC
>JBCCTF010000141.1:0-9418 GCA_039198765.1 Pseudomonadota bacterium | reverse complement strand
GGATGCTGATCGGAATGTTGTCGTTGAATAAAGCGGAACGAATGTCGGTTTCACTCGTCGGTTTCGTCGTATCACTGGGCAGCAGGCGGTCCAGTTAGGCGGCATCGCGTCCGTTGGCCCGAGCCTTATCCGTATCTATGGCGTTGGCTGCGAGGATGGCTGAGCTTTCCTCGCGCAGGGCATTGGCGGCGGCGCGTAGGGCTTCGTTCTTCGCCTCGGTGGGGGCAATGCTGAGACGGGCGGCAGCGGCTTTCGCCTGCTGGCCCAGCGTCAGCATCAGTTCTCTCGGGGTCGTTGCCATAGCTCTCACCATCCCGATGAAGCTAAGCGGCTTTTGCTTCCCCGCGGAAGGTGTGTTCCGAAGGGTTTGGGCTATCCGGCAAAAGCATGCACGATTGACGATAGCGGGCGAGTAGGGTTTGCCACGTAACACGGAACCGAGACGGCAAACGGGGTGAGGGCATTCATGATGAAACACTTGGCCAAAACGGCGGCAGCGCTCACGTTCACGGTGGCAGCGATCACCGGTTGCAGCCAGGAGGAGCCGCCGGTGGTCATCACCGCTGATCCGGTGACGGAGCGTGAGCTGGAGAGCGGCACGGTCGTTGGCTTCGTGGAGGCGAACGGCGCCCACGTTTGGCGCGCGCTCCCTTATGCGGCGGATACATCGGGCGAAAATCGGTGGCGCGCGCCCCAGCCGGTGTCGGCTTGGGAGAGAACACGGGAGGCGATCACCTTCGGTCCCGCCTGCGCGCAGATTGCGACACCGTTCACACAACTCGATGGCTGGGTCGACGGCACCCTTCAGGGGAGCGAGGATTGCCTGACCGTCGACGTCTACGCACCGCCGGGTGAGGCAGCGGGTCGTCCGGTGATGGTGTGGATTCACGGCGGGTCCAACGTGTCGGGCGCAAGCCAGCTCTACCAAGGCCACCGCTTGGCGGTGAACGAAGATGTGATCGTTGTTTCTGTTCAGTACCGCCTGGGGCCACTCGGGTTCTTTGCGCTACCTGATTGCGACGAGAATGATCCGTGTGCCGCGAACTTTGCACTGCTCGACTTAATAGCGGCCCTCGATTGGGTGAAGCGCCATGCCGAGGTTTTCGGCGGTGATCCGGAGAACGTCACCATTTTTGGCGAAAGCGCGGGCGGGCACAATGTGGCGGGCCTACTGGTTAGTCCGCTTGCGGAAGGTCTATATGATCGCGCGATCCTGCAGTCAGGCCTGATGGATTCGTTCGCGGTCCCTGATGCCAAAGGTGCGACGGGTGAGGCTTTGAACAACTCAGGCGATGTCATCGATCGACTCGGCGGCGCTGACCGCTTGCGGACGGCGACGGTTGATGAGGTATTTGCTGCCTATCAGCTTCGCGACGGAATGTGGCTCGAACTTCCGCGGATGATCGCCGATGGCGTCACCATCCCCAACACGTCGCTGAAGGAAGCTATGGGCCAGTCTGGCCCCAGTCAGTCCGTACCCGTCATAACGGGAACCAATAAAGATGAGATGAAGCTCTTCCTTGCGTTTGACGACACGCTGGTGAAGACGACACTCGGCGTCTTCCGCTCGGCCCGCGACCAAGACTTTTACGACGCAGCCTCGGAATATTCAGCGCGGATGTGGCGGCTGAATGCGGTCCACGGCGTAGCGGACAGCTTGATCGCGGCGGGGAACACCAAAGTCTACGCCTATCAGTTCGACTGGGACGAAGGCGGCAGTTTTCTGTTTACGGACTTTGCAGAGCTGTTCGGCGCGGCCCACGCGTTTGAGATCCCCTTCGTCTTCAACCGCTTCCAGCTCCTCGGCCAGGGCGACCCCATCTTGTTCACGAAGAAAACTGAGGCATCCCGCGAAGAGCTGAGCCGCGCAATGGGCGCGTACTGGGCCAGCTTCGCTCGTTCCGACATTCCGGCGGCGCCGGGCCAGGCGGCTTGGCCGAGCTACGGCGAGAACTCGTCGACGATCATTTTCGACTCCACGAGAGACCAGGGCATCGTGACACGATCAGCGCCCGACAGCTTGCAGTCGATCGTGAGCGATCTTCAGGCTGATCCTCGCCTCGATGCCGACGAACGCTGTGCGATGTTCCAGCTACTTGTGAACATCGAAGCGCTAGAGGCACCCGAAATCCCTGCCAGCTGTTCTTTGTAACACACGTGTGAAAGCCGCGCCCTCAACGCTGAGGCCGCGGCTGAGGAAAAGCCCTTCCGTTCTGGGGCCGCCTCTGCCTAGGTAGCGCTGCCGCTAATAGAAACGGATAGTGCATGCGCTTTGTTGCTGGATTGACTGCAGCTTTCGCCCTCACCGCCGCTGGCGGGGCATGGGCCCAGACCACCTATAAGATGCCGCCGCAAGAGATCGCCGATATCGTCTTGCGGGCGCCGTCGCCCTCGGTGAGCTTGTCGCCCGATGGTGAAACGATGCTCCTGCTTGAGCGCGAGGCGCTGCCGCCGGTGGCCGAGCTTGGCAAGCCGATGGAACGGCTCGCAGGCATGCGGCTTGATCCGAGCACGAACGATCGGTTCAACCCGCGCAATGTTGTGGGCCTGAGCATCCAATCGATCTCCACGGGTGATGTGCGGAAAGTGCGGATGCCCGGCGGGACCGACCTTTCTGACTTTCAGTGGTCCACCGATGGTCGGTATGCGGCCTTCTCCCAAACCAATGCTGACGGCATGGCGCTCTATGTCCTCGACGTGAAGTCGGGCCGGGCGCGCGAAGTGATGCGCGAGGGTCTGAACCTGATCTTCCAGGAGCCGCAGTGGATCGGTGATGATCGCCTGTTGGTGATGACGCTTCCCGATGATCGCGGCGCGATGCCTGAAGAACCGCTAACGCCCGTCGGTCCGGCTATCCAGGACGCGACCGGCGGCCAACAGGCCCAGACGCGGACGTATCAGGACCTCCTGAAAGACGCCCACGACGAGAATATGTTCCGTTGGCTGACGACCAGCCAGCCGGTGATCATGAGCCGCAATGGCCGCGGCAAGACCGAGATCGGTGAGGCGCGGATCTACACGTCCGTTGAGGCATCGCCTGACGGTCAGTACCTCCTGATGGAATGGATCGAGGAGCCGTTCTCCTATCAGGTGCCCTGGTCCCGCTTTCCTCGCACCACCGCTGTTGCGGACATACGCGGCAACATCCTTGAGGTGATTGTCGAACGTCCGCTTGCTGACAATCTCCCGGTGCAGGGCGTTGTCACCGGGCCGCGTTCGGTCACCTGGCACCCGACCGCGCCATCAACCCTCATCTGGTCGGAGGCCCAAGACGGCGGCGACCCTCGCGTCAAAACGGATGTGCGGGAGAGCGTGATGCGCCTCGCAGCGCCATTTGACGGTGAGCCGACGAAGGTCGTTGATCTTGAGGACCGGTACTCCGGCTTCATCGGCCTTCAGGACACCGACGATATCATCATCGTCGACTATGACCGTGACTCCCGCGAAATCCGGCAGAGTCTCGTTGATGTCGATGGCTCTGCGCTGCTCAAAGTCATTCAACAGCGGAACATTCAGGACGCGTACAATGATCCGGGTTCGCCGCTTTTCACGCTGACCGACGCGGGGTTCCCCGTCGCGATTGTTGAGGACGGTGCGCTGCTTCTTTCGGGGCAAGGCGCGACGCCTGACGGTAACCGCCCGTTCCTGCGCCGCTTCGATATCGCCACCGGCGAGACCGAAGAGCTGTGGCGGAACAGCGGGGAGAACTACGAGTATGTCGTCGATGTTCTGGAGACGGACGGTTCGCGGTTCATCACCTACTACGAAGACCCGACGACCCCCGGCAATTACCGCCTACATACAGATGGTGACGTCAGTAAGCTGACGGATTTCCCCGACCCGCATCCTGAGCTGACGGGGATCAGTCGTGAGCTGATCACCTACGAACGTTCAGACGGCACGCCGCTGTCGGCGACGCTTTATCTGCCCCCTGACTATCAGGAAGGTGACAAGCTGCCGGTGGTCGTCTGGGCCTATCCGCGTGAGTTCAACAATGCGGCGACCGCTGGCCAAGTGCGTGATTCCAGATACCGTTTCACGCGCATCGGCGGCTACTCACACCTCTTCTTCCTCACCCAAGGCTACGCGGTGATGGACCGGACGGCGATGCCTGTTGTCGGCTCCGACCCTGAGACGGTGAACGATACGTTCATTGAACAGATCGTTTCGTCGGCCCAGGCAGCGGTGGATGAGACCGTGAAGCGCGGCTTCGGCGATGGCGAACGTGTGGGCGTTGGCGGGCACAGCTATGGCGCCTTCATGACCGCGCACCTGCTCGCGCAAAGCGACATCTTCCGTGCAGGGATCGCCCGCTCAGGCGCCTACAACAGGACGCTGACACCGTTCGGTTTCCAGGCGGAGCGGCGCATCTTCTGGGATGCGCAGGATGTCTATTACAAGCTGTCGCCGTTCATGGCTGCGAACCAGATCAAGGAGCCGATGCTCCTCGTTCACGGTATGCGCGACAACAATTCTGGCACATTCCCTCAGCAGTCCGAGCGGATGTTCGCCGCCCTCAAAGGAACAGGCGGCACCGCTCGTCTGGTGATGCTGCCCTACGAGAGCCACGGCTATCGCGGCCGCGAGTCGGTCCTGCACACCCTCGCCGAGATGACCGAGTGGTTCGACACCTACGTGAAAGCTGAAGAGGCGGAGTAGTCTCTTAGCATCAGCATCAAGCGCAGTCGTCTGCGCTTGATGCTGATCATCCGTACACCCTAGAGCGTGCGGGAGATGATCTCTTTCATGATCTCAGTCGATCCGCCGTAGATGCGTTGGACGCGGGCGTCGGCATAGGCGCGGGCGATGGGGGCTTCCCACATATAGCCGTAGCCGCCGTGCAGCTGGACGGCTTCGTCGACCACCTTCTGCAGCATGTCGGAGCACCAGTACTTCGCAGCCGCTGCAGCATCGACGCTGAGTTTCTTCTCAAGCTCAAGCTCGAGACAGCGATCAATGTAGGTCTGGCCGATGGTGATCTCGGTCTTCATCTCCGCCATCTTGAACTTCGCGTTCTGGAACTTCGCGATGGGACGGCCAAACGCCTCTCGTTCGTTCGTGTACGTCTTGGCCAGCTCAAACGCATGTTTCGCACCTGCGACGCAGGTGATCGCGATGATCAGGCGTTCCCACGCCAGCTCGGTCATCAGCATCATGAAGGCCATGTTCGGTCCGCCAAGAAGATTTTCCTTCGGCACACGGACATTATCGAACGTTAGCTGACAGGTGTCCTGCGCCCGCATGCCCATTTTCTTAAACGGCTTGTCCTTGTGAAAGCCGTCGCTGTCCGCATCGACGATGATCAGAGACATCTCTTTCGCGCCACCACTCGGGCCTGTCTTGCAAGCCACAATCGCAAAGTCGCAGTGCCAGCCGTTGGTGATGTAGGTCTTAGCGCCGTTGATGAGGTAGTGGTCGCCGTCTTCCTTCGCCGTTGTGGTGATCGCCTGGAGGTCCGATCCGGTCCCAGGCTCGGTCATCGCGATCGCGCCGATCTTCTCGCCCCTCGCCATCGCGGGGAGGTAGCGCTGCTTCAGGTCTTCGGAGCCATAATTGTTGATGTACGGCGCAACAATGTCCGAGTGCAGAGCAAATCCTACCCCGCTGATCCCGCGGTAGCCTTGCTCTTCAAGCAGGATCGCCGAGTACCGGCGGTCCACCGCTGAACCACCGTAGGCCTCTGGCATCGTCGCGCAGAGCAGACCGAGCTCGCCAGCCTTCGGCCAGATCCCTCGATCAACGAAACCTTGCTCCTCCCAGGCATCGTGGTGGGGGACCACCTCTTCGTCAAAAAACCGCGCAACGGTTTTGCGGAACAGCTCGTGCTCTTCGTCATAAAGATCGCGTTCGATCATGGTGTTTCCTCAATGCTCATCCGGGCTTGCATGGCCCAGGTGGTCTTTTGCGCTCAGATTACACAAGCGTGAGCGGCGCGCCAGATGGGACAAAGCGGCCCTCTGTATTTAAGAATAATTCTTACTTGCATTGCTTTGAGATGCACTAGATGGTTGGTGTGGGCGCGCGCTGGCCGCCCGGGAACGCACGCGAGGAAGGAACCCCCGTCATGACAGAGAATCGCTTTTCAGGCTTGCAGCTGAGTGACCTTGGCACGGGGACTGGGCTTGCGATCCTTGGGTTCCGGGCCTGCGCGTTCGGTCGGCAGCAGTGCTGCCGCGTGGCGTCCGGCTTTGGAGCGGCGCTGGGTGAGGAAGCCGGCGATACGCTGTCAGATCTGATGGCTCTGACCGTTCAGGTGAACCACCAGGGTCGCCGGAAAATCGGGCTTGCGGGCATGGGCTGTCTCGGCGTGACCCATGAGGAAGCTTTGATTGCAAAGGCCTTTTTCGCGACCCAGGCGCTAAACGAACGGGGCGCTCAGTCTCACCTGACGACACTTCTTGGCCGGGAGCCAACCCCGCAGATTTCGCTCTTAATGTCCCGGATCAGCGATACCTTCGCAGGCTATGGGCTTGCTTTTGGTGATCCCGACGCAGCACAAAGTTCTTCAAAAACAAGCCCTTCAAAGCACCAGAACCAAAGCTCCGACTAAGGTCGTCTACAGGGCGGCGGCGCTCACTCCTAGAGTTGCAAACGGACCCTCGAGTCTTGCAACAAGGGAGATGACGCCGTGAGTTCAACTGTGATGAAACCTGAAACAACGCGAGACGTCGCCGACGCCCCGCCCAAAGTGAGTTACTGGGGCGAAAACCTCAGACTGCTCGGAGGCCTGCTCTCGATTTGGTTCGCCGTCAGCTTCGGCTTCGGCATCCTCCTCCGGGATACCCTCGACCAATTCTCGATCCTTGGCGTGCCCGCCGGGTTCTGGTTCGCCCAGCAAGGGTCGATTTACGTCTTTATCGCGCTGATCTTCTACTACGCCCACGCGATCCACAAAATTGAGAAGCGCCACGGCGTTGATGACGACGAAGGGGGCACCCAATGAGCACCCAAGTCCTCACTTATCTCTTCGTTGGGATGAGCTTCGCTCTCTACATCGGCATCGCTGTGTGGAGCCGGGCAGGTTCAACGAAAGAGTTCTATGTCGCCGGCGGCGGGGTGCACCCGGTTGCCAATGGCATGGCCACCGCTGCGGACTGGATGTCGGCGGCTTCGTTTATCTCCATGGCAGGCATCATCGCCTTTGCGGGCTATGATGGCTCCGTGTACCTCATGGGTTGGACAGGCGGCTATGTGCTTCTCGCGCTGCTGCTCGCGCCTTACCTGCGGAAGTTTGGACAGTTTACGGTCCCCGATTTCATCGGTGAACGGTACTATTCCAAAGCCGCGCGGGTTGTGGCCGTCCTTGCACTGATCGTTATCAGCTTCACCTACGTTGCTGGTCAGATGCGCGGTGTCGGAGTGGTGTTCTCCAACTTCCTCGGTGTCGGGATCAACGCCGGTGTGATCATCGGTATGGTCATCGTGTTCTTCTACGCTGTCCTCGGCGGCATGAAGGGCGTGACGTATACTCAGGTCGCTCAATACTGTGTGCTGATCTTCGCCTACATGGTGCCTGCGATCTTCATCTCGATGCTGGTCACCGGCAACCCGATCCCGCAACTGGGCATCGGTGCTGAGGTCGGCGACACCGGGAAAACGGTGCTGCAAAGCCTCGACGACAGCCTGGTTCAGCTCGGCTTCGATCGGTACACAGAGGGCTCCAAGTCGATGATCGACGTTTTCGCCATCACCATGGCGCTGATGGTCGGCACGGCGGGTCTGCCCCACGTGATCGTGCGCTTCTTCACCGTTCCAAAAGTGTCGGATGCACGGAAGTCCGCGGGCTATGCCCTTGTCTTCATTGCGCTTCTCTACACGACGGCTCCTGCTGTTGCAGCGTTCGCCCGGATCAACTTCCTGGGAACGACCAACAACACGGAGTACGCGACAGAGACCCCGGCTTACTTCAAGAACTTTGAAGAGATCGGCCTCTACGGTTGGGAAGACAAGAATGGCGACGGTATCGTCCAGTATGACGGCTCGGGCCCTGCCTTTGTCGGCGGCAAGCCTGCCTTCACCGGCGAGCGTGGTGAGCTGGGCAATCGCCTGACCTCCAACGCCAACCCAAACACCACGAATGAGGTGTATGCTGATCGTGATACCTTCGTCCTGGTGAACCCTGAGATGGCCAATCTGCCGAGCTGGGTGATTGCTCTGATGGCCGCTGGCGCTATCGCAGCAGCACTCTCCACGGCAGCGGGCCTGTTGCTCGTCATCTCCGCGGCGGTCAGCCATGACCTCCTGAAGAAGACGATCAAGCCCGACATCACCGACCAACAAGAGCTGCTTGCAGCCCGCGGTGCAGCGGTGGTGGCGATCTGTGTGGCTGGCTACTTCGGCATCAACCCTCCGGGCTTTGTCGCCCAGGTTGTCGCCTTGGCCTTCGGCCTCGCAGCGTGCTCGCTCTTCCCAGCGATCATGATGGGCATCTTCACCAAGCGGATGAACAAAGAAGGCGCGATCGCCGGTATGGTGGCAGGCCTGGTCTTCACCATCACCTATATCGGTGTCTTCAAGTTCAAGTGGTTCGGCGAGATCGCGAACACCGCGGACAACTGGCTCTTCGGCATCTCACCGGAAGGGATCGGTACCATCGGTATGCTGATCAACTTCGGTGTGGCCTTCGGTGTCGCGGCCTTCACTGCGAAGACCCCGCAAAGTGTCCGGGACATGGTCGAGCAGATCCGTATCCCGACAGGAGCAGGAGCGGCGCAAAGCCACTAAGCCCTGAAGCTCCCTTGCAAAACAAGGGCGGTGCCTCGGCACCGCCCTTTTTCATGGTGCAGCGCATCCTAGACACCACCTCCCGCGTGTGGGACCCTTCCGCTCACAAGAATGGCGTCAGGGATTCGGGCCCGCGTTTCAGGGCCTCCGAGCATAACCCGCCGCGTATAGGGAGAGATCGCCATGGCCACGCCCCTCGCCGGGGCCGTACTCGCGCTTTATGCCGCTGCTGTTTTCGCAGTCGGCTTGTGGGCTCAAAAGCGTGCCGCGTGGATGGCGCGCCGCGGCGCCCTTGTGACTGCGCTCTCGATCGGCGTGTACTGCACAACCTGGACCTTTTATGGTGCCGTTGGAACGGCGGCTCGGTCGGGTTGGGACTATCTGCCGATCTATTTGGGCCCCATTCTGGCTTTCACCGTAGGCTATCCGCTGATCAAACGCGTTGTCGCTTTGGGCAAAAGCCACGGGGCGCTCTCGCTCTCCGACTTGCTCTCGCGCCGCTTTGGGCGATCGTCGCGTCTCGCCGCGCTCGTCACCATGACGTTGGTGGCCGTGACAATTCCTTATATCGCGTTGCAGCTGATCGCCGTCGCGTCCACGTACGCTTATGTGACGGGATCTGCGGAACGTCCGTCCCCGCCATTGATCATTGCAATGACGATCATCCTCGCGGCCGTCGGCCTCCTCCTGGGTG
>JBCCTF010000140.1:0-9659 GCA_039198765.1 Pseudomonadota bacterium | reverse complement strand
GAGATCGACGGCACCGACATCATCTACAAGAACCACTACGACGTCGGCATTGCCGTGGGGACCGAGAAGGGGCTCGTCGTTCCTGTTCTCCGGGACGCTGATCAGAAGTCGGTCGCTGAAATTGAGGCCGAGATCGCAGACTTCGGCCGCCGTGCGCGGACGGGTGATCTGAAGCTCGAAGAGATGCAGGGCGGCACGTTCACGATCACCAACGGCGGCGTCTACGGCTCGCTGATGTCGACGCCGATCCTCAACATGCCGCAGTCGGGCATTCTTGGCATGCACCGGATTGAGAAGCGGCCGATCGTGGTCGGTGACGACATCAAAGTACGCCCGATGATGTACCTGGCGCTGAGCTACGATCACCGCATCGTGGACGGCAAAGGCGCGGTGACGTTCCTCGTCCGCATCAAAGAGAACCTGGAAGACCCCAAGCGGCTGCTCCTCGATCTCTAAAGACAAACCGCTGGTTCAACCTTTGCAAAGCAAGCCCGGAGCATCCGCTTCCGGGCTTTTTTGTGCACTGCCGAAGTCGCGCGTTTGGTTAAGCTTTTTTCCCTCAGCGTTGTGACTTCGTAAAAAAGAGGTGATACAGTGCTCGTATGGGTTGGCGGAATTGGGCGATACTTCTTGGGGTTGGGGCATGCTTATCAGCGTGCCACACGCGGCCGCCTGACGCTCGCGATGGGCTAACCGGCGGGATTCGCGAAGGAATTCTGGCTCCGCTTGAAGACTTCAACGTGCGCCGCGAAGAAATCCCGCCCATCCTGGCAACGCTCGACGTTTACGAAAAGCAAGTTCCTTCGAGCTGCAAGGGCATCGCCCTTGAGGTTCAAATGCTCGAACTTCTGGTCGGCGATGACTTCGATGCCGCCTCTCTGGATGCAACCACCACGTCGCTTCGGGAGCGGGCCATGGATCTCGCTGATGACCAAGCCTACGACTTTCTCGCCGATTTTACGCGGGTGATCATCCCGTTCCGAGGGACAGTCCGGAAGGCGACCGGTGCCTCTGCCCACGACAGGGCCATCCGCGAGGCGTATCGCAAGGGCCACCTGCGCCGGAGCTATCTCAAAGGTATCGGCTTTGCCATGGGGTGCGAGAGCCCGGCAGCGCCGCGTTTCCCAAAAGCGCTCGCCGCCCGCCGCGCGCTTGAGCGCGAAGCGGAAAACACCACCTTCACCATCCTGGAAGTGCCGCCAGCCTGGTAATCCGCCTTGCATGCTGCACTGCAGTGCGCGAGAGGGGGGCGACGTTTTCTAGGCGAGGTTTTCCATGGCGAATAAAGTGTTCGCAAGCGCTGCCGCAGCGCTGGAGGGCAAGTGTTTTGACGGCATGACTGTCATGTCCGGCGGCTTCGGTCTCTGCGGTATCCCCGATCATCTGATCATTGCCCTGCGCGACTCAGGCGCGAAGGACATCACCGCGATCTCCAACAATGCTGGCGTCGACGACTGGGGCCTCGGCCTCCTTCTGCAAACCCGGCAGATCAAGAAGATGGTCAGCTCCTACGTCGGTGAGAACAAGACGTTTGAAGAGCAATATCTCGGCGGTGAGCTGGAGCTGGAGTTCAACCCGCAAGGCACATTGGCGGAGCGTATCCGCGCGGGCGGTGCGGGCATCCCGGCCTTCTTCACCAAAACCGGCGTTGGCACGGCCATCGCTGAAGGCAAGGAAGAGCGCGAGTTCGGCGGCGAGCGCTACATCATGGAGACGGGTCTTCGCGCCGATGTCTCATTGGTCCACGCATGGAAGGGCGACAAGGAAGGCAACCTGATCTTCCGAAAGACAGCCCGCAACTTCAATCCAATGATGGCCACCGCAGGCAAGTTCTGCGTCGCCCAGGTCGAAGAGTTGGTCGAGGTGGGCGAGCTGGACCCTGACCAGATCCACACCCCCGGCATCTATGTCGACCGCATCATCCAAGTGACCCCCGAAAAACGGATCGAGCAGCGCACCACCCGCGCCGCTTAAGACCGTACACAGAAATTCAGAGGACAGACCTATGCCCTGGACCCGTGATGAGATGGCCGCAAAGGCGGCGCAGGAGCTACAAGACGGCTTTTATGTGAACCTGGGGATCGGCATCCCCACGCTGGTGGCGAACTACATTCCTGACGGGATGGAAGTGACGCTGCAGTCGGAGAACGGCATGCTTGGCATGGGCCCATTCCCGACCGATGACGAGGTGGACGCCGATCTGATAAACGCAGGCAAGCAGACGATTACGGAGCTGGACATGACCAGCTTCTTTTCCTCCGCCGACAGCTTCGCGATGATCCGTGGGGGTCATATCAACTTGTCGATCCTTGGCGCGATGGAAGTGAGCCAAGGCGGCGACCTCGCCAACTGGATGATCCCTGGCAAGATGGTCAAAGGCATGGGCGGAGCCATGGACCTCGTCGCCGGCGTGAAGCGCGTCGTGGTGCTGATGGACCACGTCTCGAAAAAGGGCGATCCGAAAGTGCTGGAAGAGTGCACGCTGCCCCTAACGGGCGTCGCCTGCGTGGACCGCGTCATCTCCAGCCACGCCGTCTTCGACGTCGACAAAGCGGCTATGCGCTTGAAGCTGGTCGAGCTCGCACCTGGCGTGACCCTCGACCAGCTGCGCGAGAGCACCAAAGCCGCATTCGACGCGTAAGTATCTAAGAACGAAAAAAGGCGCAGACTGAATGTCAGTCTGCGCCTTTTTTTGGAAAAGCCGCTCTTAGAGCCGTGAGCCCGTCGAGGCGTTGCGGCTACGGGCGCGGGAAGCGCTGGTCGCGGTGTTGTAGGCGTTGATTTCTTCGATCGAGACAGCGTCGTCGTTGTTCCGGTCGAGGCGCGTGAAGGATACGTCAACACCGGACAGCTCATCGCGAGTCAGTGAACCGTTCCCGTCGACGTCTACGGCTGCAAAGCTGGTACCCGCGAAGCGTGGGTTATCGGTGGTGGTGGCGCAGGCGGCTAGGGCGCCAAAGCCAATGGCGAGAAAGAGAGAGCGCATCGTCATCCTCGTGAATAAGGGGCTTCGCCCCTTGCGTTGATAGGTGAACCGCAGCGCAAGCGCACTGCGAGGACGGAATGAACGGATGACAGCGTTAATCGGGCAGGCGTGTCACACGACCTTCCCAATACGAACTACAAACTCTTGCTACCACCCAAAGCTGCTGACATATCAGATGTTTCCGAGTTGTCTAGAAGCGACATGACGCACCCGGCTCGTGCCTGATGCGCCTCGCTCACAGAAACATCGCTGCGACCGCGGCGAGAACCAATTGTATACTGACGATTTACCAGCGGTTGAGCCGCGGCAAGATTGCCGCGGCTGCGAGGGTGACCAGGAGGACAGCGCCGCCGTACCAGGCTGCGATGTACCCGATATTCATGAAGGGGCATTGCAGGCCGTAGACGAAGACCCCCCAACTGCCCGCAGCGATCCCGATGAAGAGGGCCGTCAGGCTCGGCTGGGTGCTGGCCCCGCCGCGCATGAACATTGTCAGTCCAATGAACATCGGCACCGAAAAGCTGATCGAGCTTAAGAGGCAGGTGATCCCCTTAGAAGGCATCAGGATGTTCATCGCACCGCCGCCAAAGTTACGGTCGAGGGTGAGGATGCCAAAGCCGAGGAGGGCACCGCCAATGGCGTAGGCGAAGTTCTTCTGCCTCGGCGCCTCTGGATCGAGGCTGCGGAAGGCCAAGAGCGTGAAGCCTAGGGACAGCCCGCCCAGCATCACCGCTTTCGCAATGAACATCGA
The DNA here is from genome assembly GCA_039198765.1 of Pseudomonadota bacterium. Taxonomy (GTDB): domain Bacteria; phylum Pseudomonadota; class Alphaproteobacteria; order Caulobacterales; family Parvularculaceae; genus Parvularcula. The sequence continues at coordinate 5,922 of JBCCTF010000140.1, read as the reverse complement.
CGGATTGTGCGTCAGCACCGCGGCGGAATTCACACCGACCAGGGCCAAGGTCCCGGCAAGTTGAAGGGCGAGGATCCCTGCGAGGATCATCATCTCACGACCGGAACGGCGACGGCGCACCGGGCTCATGCTGTCCGACAGGCTGCGGATCAGGTCCGCGTTGCCGCCGGAGGGGGCGTTGAACTCATGCATTGGCTTCTTCCAACTTCTTCATCATCCGCTTCATGCCGCGGTGAATGCGGACCTTCACGGAGGACAGGCTCTGGCCTGTCATGGTTGCGATTTCATCGAGAGCGTAGCCTTCGATCTTGGCGAGCCTGATCGCCTCGGCTTGGTTCTCGGGGATGTGTGACAGGAGACGTTCGAGCACCATTTTGGAGACCACGGCGCTTTCGTGGCCACCGACGGACGCTTGATCCTCAAGCTCCACTTCGTCGGCGCGGTAATGTTGGCGCAGGCGGTCGAGCCATTTGTACCGGGCGATGGCGACGAACCATGGCGCGAACGGCTTTTCCGGATCGTAGGTGTGGCGCTTGCGGTGCAGGGCCATCAGCGCTTCTTGCGCGATGTCATCCACACTTTCCGGGGCCACCCGGCGAGCGAGGAAGATCTTCAACCAAGCATCACAAGCCGTCAGCACCTGATTGTACGCGGCCTTGTCCCCGTTCTGAGCCTTGGCCATCAACGGGCCAAGACCAGAAAGGTCCGTGGCGGGTCTTGAGGAAGCTTGCGTGCCTCCGACCACTTTCAGATTTGGTGAACCGGTCATCGCCGTCATCCCTTGTCGTACCCCCCTATTCCGCAGAAAGCGGACAAGGGTTACAAGCACCGAGCCTGATTTATTGCGGTGAGGCGGCGTGGCACCTCTACTGGGGAGCTAGAGCGCGAGGGGCACGCGGTTAGGGCCGAAAAGCCCAGAGCTGGGCTGGAGGAGCCTTTGTCTGGTAAAGAGTCCGCGATTGAGGCGCCTGAGCCCATAGTTGCCACGCTGCCACCTCTTCCCGAGGGGTTGTCGGCGGTCACCTATCAAGTGCTGGCCACCGGGGAGCTTGCTGTTCTCGTCGCCGATCGCCGTCGGCGCGGCGGCCGTCGAATACCAAGAGCGAAACGCGCCGCAGAGGCTGAAGGCAGGATCTTCGTCCTCGCCGACAGCGCTTGGCACCAAGTGCTCGAGTTCAGCCCGCTTCCTCGGTTTTCCAATTTTGATGCGTTCCCTGATGGAAACTGGCTCATCGTCAATGTCCGCACGGGCACTGAGCCCAACGGACGCGTCATCTCTCCGGCAGGGGATTTGGTTCGGACGGTCATGCTGGGTGACGGCATCGAGCATGTGAAAATCGATGACTTCGGACGCATCTGGGTGGGTTGGTTTGATGAAGGAGTCTTCAGCAATAACGGTTGGTACGTCGATGGTCTTAGTGATCCGCCTAACAGCTACGGCGTGGCTGCCTTCAGTGCGAAAGGTCGTCTTCTAGCCTATCCGACGGGCGTGTTGGTCGCCGACTGCTATGCACTGACCACTGCGCGTGATGAAGCTTGGTTCTATCCGTACACTGATTTTCCAATCGTGAGGCTTTCCCCAAAACGACAGGACCTATGGCCCACAGAGCTGAGCGGCACGCGCGCCATCGCCGTGAGAGAACCTTATGTGCTTGCCGTGGGTGGATACGGAGGCGATTTTGATCGTGCGGTTTTGCTGGAGCTTGAAGCATCCAGTGCGCGGGAGCTGGCCAGCTGGTCGCTGCCCCTCGGTCCTCGACGGAGCCGCGAGCTGCGTTTTCTCGACGCGCGCGGCGATACAATTTGGGCGATAGTTGGCGACAGATGCTTGCGGTGGACGGTGGATGATGCCGTCGCCGCGGCGGCCGCCGGTTAGGGGCGGAACCCTGAGAGCCTTTCAAGGATTGTCTCTCGAACGTCGGTCAGGCCCTCTCGCTTCTCTGACGAGGTAGCGACGACTGTTGGGAAGGCTGCGGGGCGCTTGGCTATGGCGGCTTCGACCTCTTCGATGCGGGCGGCGGCCTGGGTGGGTTTGATTTTGTCGATCTTGGTGAGGACGATCTGGTAGCTCACGGCGGCTTCATCGAGGAGGGCCATGGCCTCTTCGTCGACGGGTTTGAGGCCATGGCGGCTGTCGATCAGGACGAAGACCCTGAGAAGGTTTGGACGGCCGCGGAGATAGTCGAAGATCAGCTCAGTCCAGGCATCGACCTTGGTGCGGGAGGCGCGGGCGTAGCCATAGCCGGGCAGGTCGACGAAGCGGAACTGCCCCCCGATATCGAAGAAGTTCAGCTCTTGCGTGCGACCCGGCGTGTTGGAGGTCCGCGCGAGGCCCTTGCGGTTCATCAGCGCGTTGAGAAGTGAGGACTTGCCGACGTTGGAGCGACCAGCGAAAGCGAACTCACCAAGTTGCGTGTTCGGCAAGCCCGCCATGTTGACGACGCCCAACATGAACGTTGCTTCGCCTGAAAAGATTTTTGCCGTCGGCTGTGTCATCGCCGCGGTTTGACAGCTTCGCCTGACCTGGGAAAGGGCCAGTCATGAACTTCAGTGATCTGTTGCGCGGTGTGGACACCGGCAGTGAAACCTCCGTCTACGAAATCCCTGAGAGCTGGGCCCAGGGCCGTACGGCCTATGGCGGATTGACCGGGGCCATATGTGCACGGGAGGCGGAGAAGCGCTTTCCCGGTCTGCCCCCGATGCGGACGGCTCAGGTCTCATTTGTCGGCCCTGCGGCGGGGCAGTTGGTGGCCGAGGCGCAGCTTTTGCGGCAGGGGAAGAACACAGCCTTTGTCGATGTGACCTTGCGAGGCGAAAAGGGCGTCGCGACGCGCGCGACATTTGTTTACGGCGCGCCGCGGGAAAGCAGTGTGCGGATCGATAATTTTCCGTGTCCTGACGTTCCTGACATCAATGAGCTTGAGCCGATGGAACTAACGCCGTTCCACCCGACGTTTTTGCAGAACTTTGATCTCTACAGCGCCGTGGGTGGCCTGCCGTTTGCTGGCAATGGTGGCCACGCGATGGCATGGTGGGGTCGGCATAAGGATGAGAGCGCCCGGGCCACATCGATTGGCCTCCTCGCGCTGGGCGATTTGCCGCCGCCCGCAGCAGCGGCATCGATGACGACGTTTGCGCCCGTGAGCTCCGTCAACTGGCACGTGGATCTCCTGACCGAAGATCTTTCGTCAGATGACGGATGGTTTTTGATTTACACCGAGGCAGAAGCCGCTGGCGATGGTTGGTCCGGTCAAAAAATGGGCATGTGGACTCGCGATGGCAGGGCCATCATGTCCATGCGTCAGGCCGTGGTGGTGTTCTCGTAGCGCACGCTTTCACCCAGGGATGGCCGGGCCAGCTCCACCGCTGAAAGAAGCGGAAGGTTGGGCTTGGCCTTTTCGAAGATGAACTGGGCGATGTGCTCCAACGTCGGGACTTCAAGGCCTTCGATGTGGTTCAGGAAGCGGTGGTCGAGCATGTCGCGCAGGCGTTCGCCTTCAGCGCGCAACTTAGCGAAATCGGTCAGCCAGCCTTTGTCCGACAGCTTCTCGCCGCGCACGAACAGGGTGACTTGGAAGCTGTGTCCGTGGATGTGCGCATACGGATGATCTTTGCTCGCCACCGTGCTTCCCAGCTCATGGGCCGCTTCAAAGTGGAAGACGTAGCGCTGTTCAAAGGTCATCGCAGCGCGCTCGCATCAATCGACGCCATGGCGCAACCGACCGCTGCAGCATCGTCGTAGACGGTGAGCTTGCGCGTCTCGACCATCACGCCGTGCACGTAAGGGTGCTTCTTCAGCCGCTCGATAATCGCTTCGCACAGGGTCTCTTGCAGACCGAAATGCTGGTCATTCGTCAGCTCAAGGACGGCATCGCGGAGGTTGTTGTAATCCACCACATCTTCGATGCCGTCGCCGTATCCAATGCGTGTACAGATCATCGCCACGGTGCAGGCGAAGGCTTGTGGACGCACCTCGTGCGGCAATACACCAAGGCGCACATGCACACGCAGGTCTTCGAGGAAGACCGCGTAATGACCGTCCGAGAGGGGAGGAATCTGCATGGTTTATTCCGAGAAAATGATGTCGCGCGGTGCGGCTTTCAGATGCTCGCCATTGTCAGCGATGATCACTTGGCCGGTGATGGCGCGGGCGTTCAGTGCAAAGACGACCGCTTCGGCTACGTCTTGCGGCGTCAGCCGACGCGCGAGCACGTTCACCGTCGGCGCGAGGCGGTCATAGACCTCCTGCGGCTGACCGGGCGAGGGGAGGTTGTAACCAGGGGCCACGCCCACCACCCGCACCTTCGGCGCGAGGCCGCGGGCGAGGAGCAGCGTTGCGCCATGTAGCGCCTGCTTGCTGATCGTGTAGCTCATATGATCAGCGTTCAGACCAAAGAGCTTCTGATCGAGGATGTTGACGATCACGCCGCCTTCGTCCGGCACCTGGGCCGCGAAGGCTTGGGAGAGCATCATCGGTGCGATGGTGTGGATCTGGTAGTTCTTGTGCAGCGCCTCTTCGGTCATGGTCATCGCGTCGTCATGCTCAAAGATCGACGCTGAGTTGATCAAACCACTGATCGGCGCGCCGGCTGCCTCTCGCGCCGCGGCAAAGATGCGTTTGCCTGCTCCGTTCGCTGACAAATCACCGCCGACGGCCACGCCGCCGGTTTCTTCAGCAACAGCTTCGGCGTCACGAGCGCTGGAATTGTAATGCACGATCGGAGTCCAGCCCGCAGCGGATGCAGCCAGGACGATCTCCCGCCCGAGGCGCTTTCCGCCGCCGGTGACGAGGAGCCACTTGGTCATATCAGACCCGCCGTTGCGAGGTAGATGATGTAGCCGGTGTAGATCGCGATGAAGCCGCAACCGATCAGCCTGGTGATGTCTTTCTTGATGAAGATCATTCCGGTGATGATCGCCGTCGCCGCAATCATCATGGGCAGGTCAATCCGGAGTGCGGCATCCGTGAAGACGCTCGTGCCAGCAAAGCCAGCGGCGGCGCCGACGAACAACATGTTGAAGATGTTCGAGCCGATGATGCTGCCCGCCACCACGCTCGACTGCTTCTTCATCGCCGCGGCCAGGACGGTGGCGAGTTCGGGAAGCGAGGTGCCGAAGGCGACGACCGTCAGGCCGATGATCTCATCGCGGATACCGAGCATCTTCGCCAGGGATGAGCCGTTATCGACGAGCAGGGTGGCACCAATGGGCAGGCCGACGAGACCGGTGATCAAGAAGAGGAGCGTTGGTGTGAGCCTTGGTTTCTCTGGCGCCAGCTCCTCGACCTCTGCGGTCATGTCACTGCCGCCGGAACGCGCCTCGCTCACCATCTGGGCGAAGTACAGCACCATACCACCTGAGAAGAGCATGGCTTCGAACGTGCCGATGCTGCCGCTTCGATAGATCAAGCCGCAAAATAGAGCTGTTGCGAGAAGCAGGGCAACAGCGTGCCGCTCGAGCTTCGGGATGTTGAGGGCAATGGGAGCGAGGATGGCAGGCAAGCCGAGCACCATCAGGATGTTGGCGATATTGGAGCCAACAATATTCCCCACCGCGATACCCGCGGCGCCTTCCGATACCGCCTGGATCGTCACGACTAGCTCAGGCGCCGACGTCCCGAACGCGACGACCGTCAGGCCGACGATCAGCGGCGGAATGTTCGCAATGCGCGCAAGCCCAGCTGCACCGCGGACGAGCATGTCCCCAGCGGCCAGCAAAATCGCCAAACCGACGAAAAGAAGAAGAGCGGTAAGCGCCATTGACCGAGGGAGTTAGTCCCAGCGGCCCTTTTCGCGAATGTTCAGCAGTGCAAAAACAATAACAAAAAGCAGGATGGTCATCAGGCTGGGAGACAGAAGTCCCCCGCCGGCAGCGAGAAGTAGGGCCATGGAACCTCCGACGGCGAATTGATCGGCAGCAAAT
>JBCCTF010000139.1:0-9681 GCA_039198765.1 Pseudomonadota bacterium | reverse complement strand
TCGCCGCGGCCCGCCGCCTCTTCAGCGAGGGCCAGCGCACGTTCCATATGCATTCTGTCGTCGTCATCGTCTTGCGCCATCTGGGTGGGCCTCCGATGGCCGGTTGAGCATAGAGGGTCTGCCTGATAACGACTCCAGGCGCAAAAAAAGGGCCCGCACGAGGCGAGCCCTTTACAGCACGAGGGGAGTGCTGGAGCGCGTTAGCGCTTCTTGCGACGCAGCGCCGCGAAGGCTGCAGGACCTGCGAAGAGCAGGGCACCGGCCGGGATCGGCACTTCCGGCGTGGTGTCGAAGTCACCATTGATCCGGAGGCGGTAGACATTGTTCCCCGGGAACAACGTGGTCGAGCTGTTCACGCCCGATACGAACTCATCGCCAGAAATACAGCATTGGCTGACGGCGACGAGGAACGTGCCGACGCCGAGATCAAGCGAAAGGAACGAATCGAACCCTGGTCCGCCGTCGTCGTTCGCGTCAATGATGTCGTCGACCGAACGGTCGCCATCGTCGACGGCCACCATGACAAAGGTGTCCAGATCGGAGTTCATGAACCCTGACCCATTGCCGTCGACCTCAAACGTGTAGGTCCCAGGATTGGTCACCGTGATTGAGTAGAAATCGAGTTCAGGAGACCCCTGAATCTCGTCGATCACGCCTTCGAAGGTCAGCTCTGCTGCATTGGCGCCGGCAAGCGCTAGTGTTGCCGCGCAAGCGGCTGCCGAGAGTAGTTTTTTCATGGACACCTTATCCCCATTAACGAAGCGTTAACCATGAATTCACGTACTCCGGGTGTCAATTCGTTAACGCAGAAAAATGCTGCTAGCCGACGTGTGTTGAAAGAATATCGCTCAGATAGTGGCGATCGCTCAGTAGCTTGGCGCCCTGAGAATATCGACAGCAACAAGACCAAACGACTTTTTCGGGGTGCCATAGTTCCCTGTGAGCACCTCGTAGTGGAGGTGGACCGGGATCCGGTAAGCCGCGGTGTTGCCCATCTGGCCAAGTTTCTGGCCACGGCTGACGGTTCGACCTTCCTGGACGCCAGCACCATAAGAAGCGAGGTGCGCATACCGCGTGTAGACGTTGTTCCCATGGTCGATGAGCACGTACCGGCCAAAGTCATCACGGTACCGCGCTTCGACAATCGTCCCCCGACCCGCCGCGACCACAGGCCCGCTTGGCTTACTTTGAAGATCGATCCCCTTGTGCGCGCGCCCGTTCCGCATACCAAAGCCAGACGTCAGACAAGCATTGGGGGCAGGGGTTCTGATCAGCGCCACACCATTCACCCGGGCCATGGGCGTGAAGCCCGTCACGTAACGGCTGGCATTGGCACGAGGGGCGTTGGAGATCGCCAGCCCTTTGCAGAGCTGTAGGTTCCGCATCGAATCGGCGAGGGCTTTCGCGCTGCTCGATACCTGGCGCGGGGTAGCCGCAGGGGCGGATTTGCGGGTCTCAACGGATTTTGATCGCGACGTCTTCGATGGTCCCGTCGAGCACGACACGAGCATCGCGGAGGCCACCACAAGCAGAAAGAGTATCCGCAGGAAAGACATCGCGCGATAATCTGCCCCCTTGAGCGAAAACGCAATCAACCAGCGCAGCCGCCCGCTGCGTGTCGCGACAACAGACTTATTGACGTCCCCAACAGATCGCTTAGGTAGGCGGTTAGCAGCCGCCTGGCACGAGTGCTAAAGGGGTTGCTGATATCGGAAACCTGATCAATCTGGAGAGCAACATGGCTTTCAGACCACTCCACGACCGCGTCCTCGTTCGTCGCGTTGAAGAGGACGAGAAGAGCGCGGGCGGAATCATTATTCCTGACACCGCGAAAGAGAAGCCGCAGCAAGGCCAAGTGGTCGCTGTCGGATCCGGCACCCGCTCGGAAAACGGCGACATCACTCCGCTCGACGTCTCCGAAGGCGACACCATCCTGTTCGGCAAATGGTCCGGCACTGAGGTGAAGCTTGAAGGCGAAGACCTCCTCATCATGAAGGAAAGCGACATCCTCGGCATCCTGTCGTAAGTCGCTGATCCTCAGTTTACAGATCAATTTAGGAGAACACCATGGCTGCTAAAGAAGTCCGCTTCGAAGCCGATGCGCGTGAGCGCATGCTCAAAGGCGTCGACACCCTCGCCAATGCGGTGAAAGTCACGCTCGGCCCGAAAGGCCGCAACGTTGTGATCGAAAAGTCTTTCGGCGCTCCGCGCACCACGAAAGACGGCGTCTCGGTCGCGAAGGAAATCGAACTCGAAGATAAGTTCGAGAACATGGGCGCTCAGCTCATCAAAGAAGTCGCTTCGAAAACGAACGACATCGCAGGTGACGGCACCACGACTGCAACGGTCCTCGCTCAAGCCATCGTCAAAGAAGGCTCCAAGCGCGTTGCTGCTGGCATGAACCCGATGGACCTCAAGCGCGGCATCGACACCGCGGTTGGCAAAGTCCTTGCCCAGATCGCATCGATCTCCACGCCGGTGGAAGGTTCGCAAGGCATCACCCAGGTCGGCACCATCTCGGCCAACGGCGAAGCCTCGATCGGCGAAATGATCGCCCACGCGATGGACAAAGTCGGCAACGAAGGCGTCATCACGGTTGAAGAATCCAAAACCGCTGAAACCGAACTCGACGTCGTCGAAGGCATGCAGTTCGACCGCGGCTACCTCTCGCCGTACTTCGTCACGAACGCCGAGAAAATGTCGGTCGAGCTCGAAGATCCGTTCATCCTCCTGCACGAGAAGAAACTCTCGAACCTGCAGGCGATGCTGCCGCTCCTCGAGAACGTTGTTCAGTCCTCGCGTCCGCTCCTCATCATTGCTGAGGATGTCGAAGGCGAAGCCCTCGCAACCCTCGTCGTCAACAAACTCCGCGGCGGCCTGAAAGTCGCAGCTGTCAAGGCTCCGGGCTTTGGCGATCGTCGTAAGGCGATGCTCGAAGACATTGCGATCCTGACCGGCGGCCAGGTTGTCTCTGAAGATCTCGGCATCAAGCTCGAGAACGTTGGCCTCGACATGCTCGGCACCGCCAAGCGCGTTGTGATCAACAAAGACGACACGGTCATCGTCGACGGCGTTGGCGAGAAGTCCGACATCGAAGCGCGCACCGCACAAATCCGTGCACAGATCGAAGAGACCTCTTCGGACTACGACCGCGAGAAACTGCAAGAGCGTCTGGCCAAGCTGGCTGGCGGTGTTGCCGTGATCAAAGTCGGCGGCGCGACGGAAGTCGAAGTGAAAGAGCGCAAAGACCGCGTCGATGACGCCCTCAACGCGACCCGCGCGGCCGTGGAAGAAGGCATCGTCCCTGGCGGCGGCACGGCTCTTCTCTATGCGTCGAAAGTCCTCGAAGGCGTCACCGGCGACAACGAAGACCAAAACGCCGGTGTCGCGATCGTTCGCCAAGCGCTGCAAGCGCCGCTGCGTCAGATCGTTGAGAACGCAGGCGTCGAAGGCTCGATCGTGGTCGGCAAGCTCCTCGAGCAAGACAGCACCACCTTCGGCTTCAACGCACAAACGGAAGAGTACACGGACCTTCTCTCGGCGGGCATCGTTGACCCGGCGAAAGTCGTCCGCACGGCTCTGCAAGACGCAGCATCGGTCGCTGGCCTCCTGATCACCACGGAAGCCATGATCGCCGACGCACCGAAGAAAGACGGCGGCGCAGCCCCCGCCATGCCCGACATGGGCGGCATGGGCGGCATGATGTAAGCTTCGGCTTACTCAGCCTGCTGAAGAAAGAAGGGCGGTCCCGTGCGGGCCGCCCTTTTTCGTTGGCGCTTTTTCTTTCATATGGAGGTATGGATCGTGAGGTTGTGATGAAGCATGTTGTTCTTGCTGGAGATTCTGTTTTCGATAACGACACCTACGTTCTGGGCGAGCCGGGCGTGATTGAGCAATTGCGGAAGTCAATTCCCGAAGGATGGTCCGCGTTCAAGCTCGCTGTTGATGGCCACCGGATCGCGGATATCGAACGCCAATTGGGATCGCTGCCGACAAATTGCACTGATCTGTTCATCAGTGTCGGTGGTAACGATGCGCGCCGCTATACCCACTTACTGGAAAGAATTCGCTCAGCTGCCGATCTTCCCAAGCTTTTAGATGGGCCCCTTCAGGCCTTTCGTTCAGAGTACGGATGCATGTTGGATCTGGCGAAAGCACACTCTGTCCGTGTGCATATCTGTTCGATTTACACAGCGATACCTTTTGAGAACGCGACTTGGAGGCAGTATGCACCGATGGCTATCGGTGCATTTAACTCAGCTATTATCGAGCAGGCCGAACTTAGGGACTTGTCAATTGTGAGACTTGACCAGGTCTGCTTGGAGCCTGATGACTTCTCCCAAGTCTCACCAATTGAACCGTCCTCGCAGGGTGGCCAAAAAATTGTCGAGGCGATAGTCTCTCATCTCTCTTAATCCGTTGGCTGATCTTATGCTATATCAGGCCGCATAATGGCAAATGCGCTTGGCACTTCCATCGCCCCGGGTCTTGACGTTCAGCGTGCCCATTGTTTTGCATTTGGCATGACCGAAGAAGAGTGGCTCAACTCACGCAATGCAAAGCGCATACTTTGGAAGCTCTGGTGCGAGCACCAAGAAGAGTTCGTCCGCCTCGTTCCTGAAATCCACCGGTTCCTGCTTCACTGCTGCATCAAGATCAAAGATCTCTTCCATGATGAAGTCCAACTTGAGGCGGTGGACGCCACGCTGAAATCGCTCAACGGTGCTCCTAAAGAAGACCTCTATCTCGACTACTTATCTTGGTCCGCGGAGGTGGCCGCTTTCGCGGTTGATCAAACCATCAATCGGGATCGTTGCGACGAGTTGATGGACTTCATTGAGCGACATCCTGATCTTCGCCTACTTCCGCCGGAAGCAGCGTGGGCAAAACTGAAAGATGCAGCGTACTTCGTTTCCCGTGCGATCGACTATCCTGGGCTCATGCCCGGCCCATACGTTGAAAGGCTACTGACTTCGCCGTTTCTGTGTCCTGAGCTTCTGCGGTTGCACGTCAAGCCTGCGCTAACATAAGCAAAATGCAGGCTCGTCATTGTGCGTTGTCATGCGGATAGCGTTCAATGCACGCAAGGCCGAAGAGGTGTGTTTGAGACGTGGACCATGTCGGCTTTTAGAGCAGGTCGTCAGTGAGGGGAGTGCCTATGAAACGGCTCGGCTTTGTATCCGTTCTTATGATCCTTTGCGGATGCGTCGTTGCGCCTTCTCAAAAGCCTGCCTCCTACGCCAATCTCAACCACTTCTACCTCGTGGTGGATCAAGAGACAGCCGATGCGATCGCCACGCTCCCGCTTCTTGAAACCATGGTCGGCAGACGGGTGGATGACCCGGATGAGCCGGGCCAGACTTATGCAGGGATCTATCTCTACGGCCAACAAACGTATGCGGAGTTTTTCAGCCCCAGCGGCTTTGATCTGACAGCGCAGACCTCCACCCCCGCGGGCCTGTTCGGCATCGCGGTGGGAGGCGACCGGCTGGGTGACCTCGATCGTGTGGCTGATGTGATGGACGGGCGTGCCATCCCGTATGACCGATCGATGCGCACGTTCACAACGCGAGACGGTGAAGAGTTGGGGCGATTTGAGAAACTCAATCTGAAAGGCGCGACCGATCGTCAGAACATGATCTGGGTGATGCAGTACCACGCAGAGCTGTTCGCGCTTATCCGAGAGACGTCTGACGATCCTTCGATCCAGGGCATGCCGAGCGATTCTGTGTCGCGAGAGGTCTATAACGTGGGGCGCTATGAGCCTGATCTGCTGATCCGGGATACCGCGCGCCTGAAACTCTCTATAACCCCAGGTGAAGAACAGCCGTTCACTGATATTCTCGGTGCTGCTGGGTTTGTGATCAAGGCGACGCCAAGTGGCTTCATCGCGATAGGCAATGATATTGAGCTCGAGTTCGGGGTGGTCCTTGAGGGGCCGGTGGGCATTTCCGAGATCGAGTTTGCCCTTCACCGATCCCCCGAAGAAGCGAAGTCCGTCGCTATTGGTAGCAGCGAGCTCGCGATTGGCCCCGGTCCAACAGCGACATGGCGGTTCGAGAGGGGCGATTAGATTCGGGGTCGTCTGTATACGACCGCGATTGAAGTACCCACCGTCATCCCGGCTCAAGGCCGGGATGACGGGAAGTGGGCAAGCGCGTTATCCCCGTCTCATCTAACCGCGCTATCCTCTGTGTACGGGCAGGAATCTCGGGGCGTGCCGGTTCGTCTGCGGAACGCTTGCTCGTGGTCACGGTATCCGCTTGTCTGCGGAGCGATCTGTAGGCTGAAGACGACGCCTGGTGCGTGAGCTCGCCAGTTGGGCCGTATCAGGAGAGCGATACCCCGCCGCCCTTGCGCGCGGACCCGGTGGGACGGGCTCATGCCGCAGCACATCCCTCTAACACCCATACGCAGCGGCAACGCGCGCAAGGGCCCTCCCGTTATTCATCTGTCCGCGCCGAGCGGATGGTTCGTGTGCGTTCTATTCTCTAATCGACCTTGGTTCTTTTGCGTTGTCGTTTCGATTTGCGTGGTGGGGCAACAACCAGGCCGGCCATATACCAGCTATAGAAGTACAACAACAAAGCGAAAAGGGCGCCAGCGATCGCGTATGTGACAAATGAGGGAGCGAGATGCCCGAACATCTTCACGGCTATTCCTAGGCTGGCCAGCAGCAACACGAAGGCGATGGTTGCTATATTAGACTTCGTCTGAATGCTCATCGGCGTTGTTGTTCCGGCTTCGTCCAACCTCCAAGTTTACTCGTCCCCATCGTCCTTGTACTTCTCAAACCACGCGAGGATGTAGTCCACCTTCGCGTTCAGCCTTGAAGGGCGCCCAGCTATACCGTGGCCTGAGCCGGGGATGCGGACCATGGCGGTGGGAACTTGGCGCAGTTGGAGGGCTTGGTAGAACTGCTCGGTCTCGGACATGGGGGTGCGGTAGTCGACTTCTCCGGTGATCAGCATCGTTGGTGTGCTGACATTTCCGACGAGGGAGAGGGGCGAGCGCTCCCAATAATGGTCCAGATATTCCCACGGCGGGCCAGGAAATTGGTGGCGCTGCTGGCCGATATAGCTGTCCGCGGTGAGGGTTTTGGAGACCCAGTTGATCACGGGCTTCGCTGCAACCGCAGCTTTGAACCGGTCAGTGAGGCCCACGGCGTAGGCCGTGGCGATGCCGCCTGCGGAGCCGCCCGTGATGAAGAGGTTGTCTTCGTCAGCGTACCCGTTCTCCACCGCCCAATCGACGGCGCCCATATGGTCGGCGAAATCGTCCTTGGACGAATATTTGAATTTGAGGAGCTGACCAAACGCTTCTCCGTACCCTGAGGAGCCGCGGTGGTTGTCGTAGATGACGACATAGCCTTCTGCCGCCATCCGCTGCAGCTCCGCAGAGAAATGCGGCCCGTAGGCGAGGTGGGGACCACCGTGGATCTCGATAATCAGCGGATAGGTCTTCCCTTTCTCGTAGCCAGGCGGGGTGATCATCCACCCGTCAATCTCCTGCCCATCAAGCGGGGAGGGGTAAGTGAACGCCGTCACCTCACCAAGGTCGCGCTGGGCAAGCAGGTCTTCGTTCAGCGCCGTCAGCTGGCGCGGCTTGCCGGCGTGGACGTAGAGGTCGCCCGGCCTACTGCTTGATCCCTTGGTGTACACGAACGTTTTGCCTTGGGCATCGTAGCTGCCCGACAGATAGGGCCTGCCCACGGTGGTGCCGGATATTGTGAGCTTCTCCTCCAACTTGCCCGCGAGGTTCATGACACCGACCTGGGTTTCGCCTTCATTGTGGTAGGTGAAGGTCAGTGTACGGTCATCGCTCCATTGCGGGCTGCTCGGCCGCCGGTCGAGGTCGCCGGCCAATTGCACCGGGTTCGAGCCGTCGGCATCCATGACCATCAGCTTGGGCATGATGTAGGGGTTCTGGGCTTCGTTATTGCGTTGGATGTAGGCAATGTGCTTGCCGTCAGGCGAGACTGTCGGAGAACCCTCCGAACCCGGAGCATCGGTGATCTGGGACAACGTGCCATCGGCGACGGAGACGGAGAAGATGTCGGACTCGATCGTCTCGAGCTCCCATCCCTCATGTCTGTTCGCTGAGAAGACAATCGCGCTGCCCTCATCGGCGAAGCTGATCGGCCCCCCATGGTTGAATTCGCCGCTCGTCAGCTGCCGAGCGGTGCCGCCGTCGGCAGGGATCACGAAGATGTGCGTGTACGCAAGCTCACGGAAGCCGCCGCCATCGGAGCGGTAGCGGGCGCGGTCAATCATCTTCGGCGGCTCTGCCCACTGTGCGCCCTTCGGCTTCTTGGGCGGGCTGACGAGCGAGGTGCCTTTCGCGGGCACAGCCTTGGCAAAGGCGAGGCTTTCCCCATCGGGCCCCCAGGTCAGGCTGCCAGGGCTTTCGGAGAAGGTTGCTAAGGCGGACGAGCGACCGCTCTCTATATAATGGACATAAAGACCGGTCCTGCCGCTGCCCGCCGAGGCGAGGTAGGCGATCCTTCCGCCATCAGGCGACCAGCGCGCTGAACGAAGCCCTGGGATCTCGGTCAGCAGCGGCTCATGCAGCGAACCATCGAGCGCGACGAGCCAGATGTCGGTTGTCGCCCGATCCGTCATGATGTCGTAGCCGCGCCGACTATAAAGTGCGTGCTTTCCATCAGGCGCGATCTGCGGATCGGCAGCCCATTCCAGATCGAAGACGTCCATTGCCGTGAACAGGTTGTGATCGTCCGCAGCAGCCGATGCGCAAAGGCCCGCGGTGATCGCGAGGAGCGCAAGAATTCTCTTCATCATGGGGTGATCCTTCGTCCGTGTCCGGGGGCGAGTGTAGGGCGCAGTGCTCCTGCGTCGAGGGGACGGCGCGACCGATGTGGATTATGCTGCAACTGCGAACAAATCAGAGATCGCAGACAGCATTCGCGTGCAAGCAGCCAGTACAGTCCCGTTATAGGTGAACGAAGTGCAGGCCTTGTTGCGGGTTAACACTTAATGAGCCTGCTTGTGGCTTTGCGTGAGCGCAATGTTTCTGCGGGTTTAGGCGATTTCGTCCTTTTTCGCTTCACAGATGTCGCAGCACTGACGTATTGTCTCACCTCCAAACAGGGCCTTTGCTCCGTTTGGGCGGAAGGGAGCTGAGGTGACCTGATGATTAAGAGCTTGCTGAAGCGCCGCCGGGCGCAGGATGACACCGCTGAGACGGATGACGTCGTTGATGGCTTCGATATCACCACCGCGCGCCTGCCGGGCCGTTCCATCATTGCGTTCCAGAAGCCTGGCGGCCAAGCCACGGCGTTGGAAGTGACGGAGCGCGGAGCGGAGATCGTCAAAGGGCTTGCTGCGGGCGTTATCCTTTCTGAGCTGGAAGAGGTGCGCAACACCGAGGACGTGCCTCCTGTTGTTCCGCTGCTTGGTGATGGCATCACCAGCCGCGCGCAGGCTGAGGCGTTTATTCACTCCCTCGACCTCTTGGACGGTGCAGAGAAGCAAGAGCTTGTGAGCGCGCTCCCGCGGTAGTTTGGCACCTCGCTAAAATCCTCTCGCCAAGTTCCTCGGCACAGCCTTTAAGGGCCCATGCCTGAACTCCCTGAAGTGGAAACGGTGCGCCGAGGTCTGGCGCCAAGCCTGACCGGCGCAAGAGTGACCGGTGTGGAATTGCGGCGGCCGGATCTCCGCTTCC
>JBCCTF010000138.1:0-9724 GCA_039198765.1 Pseudomonadota bacterium | reverse complement strand
TCGTGGATCCCCTCGATGGGACGAAGGATTTCCTGAAAGGGACAGACGAATTCACCGTCAACATTGCCCTGATCGTGGACGGCGAGCCCGTCGCGGGCGTGGTCACGGTACCAGCCACCGGAACGCTTTATGTCGGTGAAGTGGGCAAGGGCGCGACCCGGCAGGCCTATGACTTCGATACTGGCGAACCGAAGGGCGATCCCGAGCCGATCAGCGTACGGGAGAAGCCTGAAAGCGGCCTCATCGCCATGACCTCGGCCAGCCACGGCAATGAAGAGACCCAGAAAATGCTGGAACGCCTCGGCGTGGCCGATGTCATGCCCGCAGGCTCATCGCTGAAGTTCTGCGCCATCGCCGACGGCCGCGCGGACATCTACCCACGCCTCGGCCGGACGATGGAATGGGACACCGCGGCAGCGCACGCCGTCCTGCGCGCAGCAGGCGGCGAAGTGTATGTGTTCGACAACCAAGAACGCGGCGCCCCGCTCCGCTACGGCAAAGAAGAGCGCGGTTTTGACAACCCCCACTTCCTCGCTATCGGGAAAGAGTGACATTCCAACCGCTGGGTGACTCTGAGTTATGGACCAAGGATCGAAACCCCATGCTCAGATTCACACAGCCATTTTTTTAGCATCAGCTGCAAGTTTGGTTTTATTGACTTATCTGAACAGCTACGTCATTCCAGAGGGATTCTCGAGATTTTCTACGACACTGGGTGAATTCATAATATATTTCACGTCTTGCTATACAATGTTTTTGAAGGAAAAATCAAAGACTACTTACGTTTTTGTTTTTTTGAAATTGCTCGTTTTGAGCCTAATATTTATTCTAGCCGCCGTTTTTTTCTATTCGAGTCCGAACGAAGAACACGAATCCTACGAAAAGTGGTTTGGCTTCCACTTGTTTTGGATCACCATCTTTCCGAGGTATGTGCTGATCACATGCCTCATAGTTGCTGCGGAAAGGCTCGTCAGCTGGCTTCGACGGAGCCGCTAGCGCGCCGAGAGATGGCTGGAAAAACGTGCCGAGTGCCCCAGACGCCATAGAGGAGAGAGCCCGCAGCCTCGGCTTTGATGCCGTCGGATTTGCGAAGGCGGAGCTTCCGCCATCCGTTCTCGAAGGGCTGCGCGAGGCGCTGAGCCTTGGCCATCATGGGACGATGGGGTGGATGGAGGACCGGGTGGAGCACCGGGCGCAGCCTAAGGTGCTGTGGGACGGTGCGGTTTCGGTGATCATGCTCGGCATGAATTACGGACCAGATCAGGATCCACTGGAGAAGCTCAGGGAACGGACGAAAGCGAACATCTCTGTTTATGCTCAGGGTGATGACTATCACGACGTCATCAAGAAGAAGCTGAAGCAGCTGGGCCGGTGGATCAGCGAGACCTGGGACTGCCCCCTCAAGGTGTTTGTCGATACCGCGCCAGTGGCGGAGAAGCCGCTCGCTCAAATGGCGGGGCTAGGTTGGCAGGGCAAGCATACCAACCTGGTCAGCCGCGAATTCGGCTCCTGGCTCTTCCTTGGCGCAATCTATGTGGGGATGGAGCTAACGCCCTCAGGCGCGGACCACGACCGATGTGGTTCGTGCACGGCCTGTCTCGATATCTGCCCGACCGATGCGTTCCCCGCGCCCTATAAGCTCGATGGTCGGCGTTGCATCTCGTATCTGACCATTGAGCACAAAGGTCCGATCCCTGAGGAATTTCGCGTCGCCATGGGGAACCGCATCTATGGCTGCGACGACTGCCTCGCTGCCTGTCCCTGGAACAAGTTTGCCGCTGAAAGCCGCGAGGCCAAGCTCCATGCGAGAGATGAACTGCGCGAGCCGTCGCTCAGGGAGCTTGCGGCGCTTGATGATGCTGGTTTCCGAGCACTGTTTCGTAAGTCACCGTTGAAACGCATTGGCCGTGACCGGTTCATTCGCAACGTGGCGATTGCCATTGGAAACTCTGGCGACCCAAGCCTTCGCGAAGCGCTCAAGCCGCTTCTCAAAGACGGAGACGAGGTCGTCCGGGAAGCCGCCCAGTGGGCAGACAATCAACTCTCTGCACACGGATAGATTTCGCTCTCACGTGATTATTCGGACCGGCGGAGCCAGCTCGCCGCGTCGACGAGGATCGCTGAAGATAGGCCAAACAGGAGGAGGCCGTTCAGTGAAGCAAGGCCCGTGAGCAGCCTGAAGCCCTCCGGCGCCAAGATATCGCCGAAACCCAAGGTCGTGTAGGTGGTGAGGGCGAAGTAAAGCCCTTCCTCCGGATGCGGACTAACGCCCGCCCAAACATAGGCGACGGCCCAGACGCACGCGGACAAAAAATGCGTGCCAATCAACCACAGTGAGACGAACACCAAGGCGATCACGCCGCTGACATCGCCGAGCGGTTTTCCGTGCCGGATCGTGTGGGAAATCTCGCGCATCATCACGGCGGAGATGGCATGGATGATGGTCGTGGCGGCAATCACGACGCCCGCGATCAGCAACTGATTGATGAGAGCCGCGGGCACGTGTCAGGTCCTCTGGTCGATCCCGTTAGCGGGGAGCGAGCACCATCATCATTTGGCGGCCTTCGAGCTTGGGCATCGCCTCGACCTTGGTGGTCTCTTCAAACTCTTCACGCACGCGGTTGAGAAGCTCCATACCGCGCTCCTGGTGGGCCATTTCACGGCCTCGAAAGCGCAAGGTCACTTTCACCTTGTCACCGCCATCGAAGAAGCGGCGCATGGCTTTGGTTTTCACCTCATAATCATGCTGATCGATGTTTGGACGCATCTTGATCTCTTTGATCTCGACGATCTTCTGCTTCTTCTTCGCTTCAGCTTTTTTCTTCTGCTGCTGATACTTATGCTTGCCCCAGTCCATCAGCTTACAGACCACGACATCGTCGCCAGCAGACACCTCAACGAGGTCCAGCCCCGCCTTTGCAGCCAATTCGCGTCCCTCGTCCGCGGACATCGGGCCTCGCTTCTCACCGTCTTCGGTAATCACGAGGATTTTGGGGGCGCGGATACTCTCATTCATACGCGGACCCGTCGGTTTCGGCGGGGTCGTGTTCATTGGTCTGCGGGCGATGGGGCGTTCTCCTTCTTCAGCTCATATCGCGTGTGGGTGGCGTCGCGTGCGCGGGGGCGCAGCGTTTTGCCACGGCGCAAGATAATGAACCGTTGCTTGTGATTCAATCGAAAGGTGCGCGCAGGCCAGCGTTTTAGCGCAGAATTCGCTGGGACCTTTGCACAGGAGCAACGGTCGGGCGCGGTTCAGGCGCACTCAATAGGCCCATATTGCCCAGGGTCTGGAGCGCAAGGCCCGCTTCCACCCGGCCAAGGCGCGAGGACGTGAGTTTCACGACGTTCCGACCGAAGAGTGCATCGCCGGAAATGTCTTCCGAGGGCGGAATCACCACGATGCCGCCAAGGCCGACCGAGGTGACCAGGTGCAGCTCTTCTGCCGGGCCAGCGACAAAGAACTTCGCTTTCTGGCCAACAATCGCGAGCTGCGCCGCATCCGTCTTGCCACAAAGGTTCACCGGCGCGCGGCCATCAAGCTTGCCCATTACGGCGGTGCGGTCGATCACATCGTCAGCAAAGTTCACCATGCCCGACGGACCGATGAAGACGGCCGTGATCCCCTTCTGCGCCAGCGAGCTGACGAGCTCAGCGTAACGCTCTGCAGGCCAGCGGTGCATCGGGTTTGAGGCGGGGATCAGCAGACCGAAATGCTCGGGCAAGCCGAACCAGTCAGGCTTGAGGTTGGCGGCGGTCTCCTGGACGCGCGCTGACCAGGTGAGGTCAGGCAGGCGCTCATCAAGGCGGACACCAGCGGAGCGAAGGAGCTTTCGCATCGCTGGACCAGCAAGCGGCGTCGGCGCCAGGGAGCGTTTGCCTTCAGAGAGCGGACGCTTCGGACCGATCCAATTCGGACCGCGGAAACCGCGCAGGGCACCGCGGAGATCCATCGACTCTTTGGTGCCGTCGAGATCGTAGACGACTTCGTAGCTCTGGCGCTTCAGCTGGCCGACGAGTTCTTGCTTATCGCCCTTTTGCGACAGCGCGCGGGTGGCGAGGACCCGGTCAAAACACGGCGCGCTTTTCGCGAGGCGTTGCAGGAGCGGGTTTGTGAGCAGATCGATCGTGGCGCCTGGGTGAGCCTGGCGGATGGCAGAGAATGCAGGCTCCGCCTCCACAAACTGGCGCAGACCGTCGCGTTTGATCACAAGCACCCGCGATGCAGGCCGCTGCTCCTTACCTCTCACCCCGCGTCTCCCACCGTTTCTTAAGCTCCTCGTATACCATTAACGTGGCCGAGGTCATGGCCGCAACAGAATAACGTAAACGAACGTGGTTAATGCCGCTGGCCCCCATGGCTCGCCGCGCGTCCTCGCCATCGTCGTGCAGCCTCTCGATGGCGGACGCAAGCGCGTCGGCATCGCCTGGGGGCACAAGAATGCCAGTCTCGCCATCACGAACCGTCTCAAGTGAGCCGCCATGGGCAGTAGCGATAACCGGTGTGCCCGTCGCTTGGGCTTCTACAGCGACACGCCCGAACGCCTCAGGTTCCGTGGATGCGGAGACCACCACATCGCTAGCATGGAGAAACGGCGGCAGGTCGTCCGTGGCCGGAAGAAGCTGCACATCAGCGCCCAAACCGGCCGCGTCGATGGCGCTCTTTAAACTTTCGACATAGTCCGCCTTCTCATCCATCCTCCCGATACAGATGATCTTGAGGGGGATGTCAGAACGGCGCTCTTTCAGGAGCGCAGCGGCGTCGATGAGGACCCGCTGGCCCTTCCACCCTGTGAACCGGCCAGGGAGGATGACCTTGAAACCTTCGCCGAATAGCGCCCACGCCTCGTCGATTTTCGCGGGATCAACAGCATCCGCTTCAAAGCGCGAGAGGTCAGCTCCGCGGGGAATGGTGGTCATCTTCTCTGCAGTGAAATATGGTTTGTCCGCATACTGCGCAGTGACATTGGCAGCCGTGAAGTCGCTGTTTGCGATCACCGCATCGCTCCGTACCATGACGGAATTGTAGAGCTTTTTCAGCGCAGTCTTGGCGTTGTAGGTCCCGTGGTAGGTGGTCACGAACGGGACGCCAGTCCGGCGCGCCGCCTGAAGGCAGCTCCACGCCGGGGCGCGGCTGCGAGCGTGGATGAGGCTGACGCCTTCTTTCTCAATCAACTTGGCAAGCTCGCTGGCGTTGGAGGCGATGAGCCAAGGGTTCTTGCTCTCCACCGGCATGGTGATGTGCTCGCTGCCGCCAGCGGTCAGCTCCTCCACCATGCCCCCGCCGCTGGAGACGACGATGGAGCGGCCCCCCGCTTCCACCACGGCGCAACCCACTTCGAGCGTGGTGCGTTCGGCGCCGCCGCCGATCAGCTTGGGGATCACTTGGAGGAGGGTGAAATTCTGAAGGGACGGTGTCATCGGCACCCGTTGTCGTCAGGCCGCAACCGCGGCTACGGCAAAGACCTATGGATGACAACGCCCCCTCGCCGCCCGCCTTCATTGATGGCCCAAACGGGAAGATCGCCTACCGCAAGGTGAATGGCGATGGCCCGACGGCCGTCTGGCTCGGCGGCTATGCGTCGGACATGCTCGGCACCAAGGCGGAAGCCCTCGCCGAGGAGGCGAAACGGAACGGGCAAAGCTACCTGCGCTTCGACTATGGCGGGCACGGCGAAAGCGACGGCGCGTTCGAGGACGGCACGATCAGCACGTGTCGTGACGATGCGGCTGCCGCCATTGAGGCCCTCGCGCCAGGCCCGAAGATCCTGATCGGCTCATCCATGGGCGCGTGGATCACCCTCCTCCTCGCGACCGCGAAGCCTGAGGACATCGCCGGGCTCATCCTTATCGCACCTGCGCCTGACTTCACGGAGACGCTCGTCCCAGGTCGGTTCACCGAGGAGCAGAAAGCGACCTTGGCGCGGGACGGCATCGTCCGGACCGGCGACAGCGGGCATCCGGCAGAGACCTACACCCAGGCTCTTTTCGATAGCGGCAGAGAGAACCTGCTGATGACAGGGCCGATCAAGCTGCCCTGCCCCGCGCGCATCCTCCATGGGATGGCGGACGACGTTGTGCCGACCCACCATGTTTTGAAGCTGGCCGATCTGATCGAAGCCCCTTCCCTCACCGTGACGCTGGCGAAGGGCGGCGACCACCGGCTGTCCTCGCCCGACGACCTTCAGCGGCTGTTCGCCACGCTGCGTGAACTCAGCTTGTGAAGCAGGCTTCATTCGCCATGAAGACATAGCTGGAATAACTCTGATCCTATGAAGCTCCACGTCCCGATACAGCGCGCGTTTGCGGTGATGGCCCTTGAGAGGGCGATCCCTGCGTTCATGCCGCTTTTTGTGGGCGCTTCGGCGCTGTTCGCGCTCCTGTGGACGGGCAGCTATGCGCTGCTGCCGCCGGTTTGGCATGTCACGGCGCTGATCGGCAGCGCGGTCTTTGCAGCGTTCCTCCTCTCCTGGGGCACCTTCCGGTTCTTGTTCCCAAGCAAGGGCGAAGCGCTGCGCCGGATTGAAGAGCGCAATGATCTGAAGCCAGGCATCTTGGACGGCGTCTTCGCGCGCTCGTTTGGCAGCGACGAGGGTAATCCCCTCTGGCAAGCAGCGCGGCAACGGCTCGCCCATCTGATCGGCAAGCCCAAAGCGCCGTTCATGAAGATCGATTGGCGCGGCGCGGATCCGCTTCGGACGCGCTACATCGCAGGCCTCCTGATCCTAATGGCGATCATCAGCACCCAAGGCAGCCAAGACGGCCTACGCGCCAGCCTTCTGCCCCCCGCCATTCCCGGCGACCCAATTCTGGTCGATGCGTGGATTGAGCCGCCTGACTATACCGGCATGGCCTCCACGGTGATCAAGCAAGGCTCGACCCGCCGGATGATGGTGACTCCTGAGGACAGCACGCTGCATGTGCGCCTACGCGCCAAGGATGGTCGCCCGGTAAGGGGTGTGCTGACGTTCAATCCGGAAGAAGGCCGCCGCTTCCGCGTGCGCGGCGCTGCTGGCGAGGCCAGCGCGGTGACCCTGCCCTTGACCGAGAACGGCACCCTGGCCGTGACCACCGGTGGGCAGACGAACGAGATTGTTTTCCGCGTGGTCCAGGATCGGCCGCCGCAAATCACCGTGCTCGACGAGCCTGACACCTCGACCGGCAGCATACGGATGAACGTCAACGTTCAGGATGATTATCCGATTGCAGAAGGCCGCATGGTGCTCTCGCTGATCCCTGGGCAGAAGCTGAGCCGCGATGCGCCGATGCCTGACAACCGCATCCTCGAAGCGCCAGAGATCATTGAGCTGGCCGACCTCGCTGGCCAACCCGGTGAGCGTGCGGTGGAAGCGGAGACGGTAGAGCATCCCTGGGCAGGCCTGCTCGTCAAAGCGTCCCTCGAAGTGACCGACGGGCGTGGGCAGACCGCGACGAGCGAGCCTTTCGCCTTCACCATGCCTGAGCGGACATTCTACAACCCGCTTTCGAAAGTCGTGATCGCTGAGCGCCAGAAGCTCGCCATGGCGCCGAGCCATTTGAACAATGCTTCAAAGATGATCAGTGCCCTGACCGTCGCGCCTGACCTCTTCGATGTGGAGGCCTCCGCGCACCTGATGCTGAAAGCCACCGCGCAAGCCGTGGCCGCTGCGAAGCAGCGTGATGTGCCTGACCTGATCGACAGCTTCTGGCCCCTGGCGATTGAGCTTGAGGACGACGGCCTCGCTTTCGCCAAGGCGCAGCTTGATGCGGCGGAGAAAGCCCTGCGTGAGGCGCTACAAAACGGCGCGCCGCAGGATGAGCTGCAGCGCCGGATTGCTGAGCTGCGCGAGGCGATGAACAACTACCTCCGCGCTCTCGCCGAAAGCGGCTTCGCGGATACCGAGCTGCAGGAAGGCCAGACGGCCCTTGCTGAAACGGACCTCGAAGAACTGCTGCGGCAGATGGAGGAGCTCGCCAACCAAGGCTCCCGCGCCGAGGCCGAAGCCCTCCTCCGCCAGCTTGAAGCGCTGCTGCAGTCCCTGCGTTTCGCCAACGGTGCGCCGTCGAACCGAGGCCAAGACGGCCAGCAGGGCCAAGGCGAAGGCCAGCCCGGCCAAAGCGGCACACCTGGCATGGCGGGCAATGGCGGCCCTGGCGGACAAGGCCAACAGGCGCTTTCGGGCACGGGTGATCTCATCCAGCAGCAGCGTGAGCTGGCTGACCAGACCTTCTCGGCCCGTCGCGGTGACCGTGGGTCAGGCGGACTGGGCGGTGAACAGCGCAGTTTGTCCGAGCAGCTTGATCAGCTTGAAGACAGCCTGCCCCAATCGAGCGACGAGACCGCCGAAGCCTTCCGCCGTGCTCGCGAAGCCATGGGCCGCGCTGCCGAAGCGCTGGACCGTGACGACCTCGCCCGCGCCCAGGCTCTTCAAGAACAAGCCCTCGGTGCCCTGCGCGAAGGTGGCCAGGAGCTGGCCGAACTCTTCGAAGGCGAAGCGGGCAGCGACGGCGAACAAGGCACGATGGAAGGCACCGATCCCTTCGGCCGAGCCTGGCGCGGCGAAGGTGGTCCGTCCCCTGAAGAATTCGGCCTCTATGACCCCGAACGCATCCGTGCACTGATTGCTGAGATCCGAGAGAGGCTGAAGGATCCCAGCTTAGGCGAAGCCGAACGCGACTACCTCGAAAGCCTGCTGGAAAGGTTCTAACCCGCGATCATCTCTCACTCGGGAGAGATCGACATCTCCGATGTCGAGTGAGGGGATGACTGAGCGCTGAGGCCCCTCTCCCCAGATCAGAAGACTTGGACCTCTCCCGAGGGAGAGGTGAAGATCAATACCCCGGAGCGTCGGCGGTCCAGGCCGGGGAGACGAGAGTCATGCTCGGTTGGCGGACGGTTTGGCCGTCAGCAGTGGGCGGCAGAAGGCTGATGCTGGAGACGCCTTCGGGGAGCAGGAGGCGAACAGCGAACGGGCGCTCCGCTTCGGGTTGAAGCTTCGCCCCGCCGAGGCGCAGGTTCTCTTCGATGGCTACCTTCTCGCCAGCGATCTGCAAGCGGACCTCGGGAAGCACCGACGTCTCGCCGCT
Source organism: Pseudomonadota bacterium (assembly GCA_039198765.1). GTDB lineage: Bacteria > Pseudomonadota > Alphaproteobacteria > Caulobacterales > Parvularculaceae > Parvularcula. The sequence continues at coordinate 661 of JBCCTF010000138.1, read as the reverse complement.
GTTCCGGACAACGCCGGTCAGCTCAAGCGCTGGACCTTCTGCCGACTGCACGTAGCGGGTGGAGACATCAGCAAACGTGAGAGCGGGCCGGAGCGCTGCAGCCTGAGCAGCGGAGCTGGCGCCAAAGGTCTCGTAAGCAAGGATGCCGATGCTGGCGATCAGCGCGAGGCAGGACCACACGAGAAGTGCGATTCCGAACCCGCGGAGGTTATCGTCCTGTTTCGGTTGAGGGGGCTTCACCCGCGCTTCAGCCGTCTCAGCCGCCGCCCGAGCGGCGCGCTCAGCCAGAGCGATTCGCTCACGAAGCTTCTCAGCGAGGGCCCGCTCAGCAGCGCGAGAACGGCCTTCTTCCGGCAGGGGATAAGGATCGCGCCGGGTTGCCGGAAGAGTCATTGCACTTGCCCTCCGGAACGCGGCAAACGGTTGGGATGAGCACGTCCGCGCCCGAAGACACAATCGTCCGCCTGGATGATGTCCACCTGACCTACGACGGTGCGCGCGAAGTGCTGTCCGGCACCGCGATGCATTTGCGTACGGGTGACTTCCGCTTCCTCACCGGGCCAAGCGGCGCGGGGAAGACGAGCCTTCTGAAGCTGATCTACGCTGCGCATTTCGCCACAACGGGCCGAGTCGAGGTGTTCGGCCAGAACCTTGCGCACAC
>JBCCTF010000137.1:0-9739 GCA_039198765.1 Pseudomonadota bacterium | reverse complement strand
GTCAAATGCTAGAGCTGTTTCAGTGATCTCCGAGCCACTGAAACAGCTCTAGATTCTTTGACTGTCGCGTTTTCGAACCGCCAAAACCAGTTCCATTTTGGCTGAAAACGCTCTAGCGATCAAGCACCTCGTGGCGTCAGGTCACTCTTCAGTATTCGCGCAATTCGGTATGATCGAGGGACCGGTAGTGAAGGGGTTAGTTTCCGGCGACTCTATCGTGACGCATCATAGCTGCAATCATAATGAGGTGGCCAATGATTGCAGGTGCGAGGCATACAACCGCTACAGACAGAAACCTCTCGTCACCCAAAGCCGTCGCAATATCGTCAGGCAGCAGAACATAAGCGATGCCGACTGCCAAGGCTTGTCCAAGTTTTGTCGTCAGGGTGACCACAGCGAAGTAGACACCCGTTGGGCGAGAAGCGCTCTTCGCTTCCTCCTCGGCGACAAAATCGCTGACGATAGCCCGTGTCAGGAAGATCCAGACGCCCATGGTGGAGCCGAAGGCGGCCATCAGGATTGCGGCGGGGAGAAGACGGCCCTCGGGAAGGAAAAACATTCCTACGATGAAAGGGACCGTGACGGCTGAGGAGAGAGCGACCGTCTTCGATTTCCCAAGACGCTTGCTGACTCCAAGCCAGCCTGGGACAAAGATGATCCCAGACGCAAAGAACAAGAGAAGCAGGAGCGCCGCGCGATCTCCGAGGTCGAGCCAGGTGCTCGCGAAGAAAACGAACGTCGAAAGAAGCATGCCGCCCGCAACACCTTGCGCGAAATCCGCCACGAGGATCCAGAGGAAGCGCCGGTTGCGCGCGACGGACAGGAGGTCGAGCCGCAGGCTGCGTGTCGAGGCAGCAGGATCCGCCGTTCGCTGATCGTCTTTGATCGTGAACACCGAGATGAGGACAAACGGGATCAGGGCATAGAGCGCGAAGGTGCCCATGGCTTCGACGCGCGCGGTCGTCGGGTCGTCGCTCGCGCCTTCGACAACGGCAGGCAGGATCATGGCGCAGAGCGTGCCCGCTATGCCCGCAATCACGATGGCGCCCTGAAAGCGGGAGCGATCGTGGTCATTCTGCGCCAAATCCGCACCCCAGGCGTAGTGGGTGATCGTCAGCATGGTGAACCCGACGAAAGCAAAAAGGAGCGCCGTCGTCAGATAGATACCCCCGACCCCTGATGGAGGGAAGAAGAGGGCATAGAGCCCTAAGGTGAGAACCGGAGCACTGGCCAGCAGCCAGCTTCGACGTCGACCGAAGCTCGATCGTGTCCTATCGCCCAGTGCGCCGATCACCGGATCGGTCACGATGTCCCAAAGGCGAGCAAGACTGAAGATCAGTCCGGTTGTCGCTAAAGAGAGGCCTGTCTGTTGCGCATAAAACGGCGGCAGATAAGCCCCCAGAGGAAACAACATCGCCGCCGCTGGGAATGCCGGCAGGGAGAAGAGAATCAACCTGCCGAGGCCAAACCGGTTACCGTATTCACGCAAGGCGATCAGAACTCGGCTTGAAGTCGTACGCCAATCACCCTGCCGCGGGCGGCGACGTGGCTGGTTGAGGGATCGCCGAAGAACGAAGAATAGACGGGCGTCGATGCGATAAAGCTGGAGAAAGTCTCGTCCGTCAGGTTCGTTCCGAACAAGGCGAAGGTGTACCGATCATCGAGCGTCAGCTGGAGCTGAGCGTCGAGAAGGCCATAGGCCTCTTGGACCGTGTCCGGATTGTTGTTGAGAGAGAACTGGGTGTCCCCTGTATATGCGTACCCAACGTGGGCGGTGCCGAAGATCCGACTGCTGAGATTAAAGAGGTAGTCTGCACCTAAGTAGAAGGACGTGTCCGCCGCGAACGGAAGATCGCCGCCGGAAAGGTCTTGGATGCCGCCAACACAACCCTCGGCTTCCGTCTGGCCCACGTAGCACGAAGCGCCTTCAAAGCTGTCGATTTCTGCATCGAGGAAGGTGAAGTTACCTGTCAGGCGCAAGCTATCGGTGACCTCAAAGAAGCTCTCGATTTCGAGACCTTGACTAACAACATCACCAACGTTCTGGAGAAGGAACGAAAGAGCGCTGGGATCGAAGGCGGCAGCTTGGTAGTCTTCGACTTCCGTGCGGAAGGCGGTCGCATTAAAGGTGACGCGATTGTCCCAGAACTGCGACCGGAGCCCGAACTCCAGGGAGGTGGGGATTTCGGGATCAACGACTGGAAGAGATGCTCCTGCACGGAAGAGAGGGTCCACCTGGATGGCTGGTCCTTTGTAGCCGCGAGCGTAGGAGACATAGGTCATGATGCTCGGCGTCAGATCGACTTCACCGATGAAGCGGTAGCCGAGATTGTCTTCTTCCGTATCGGCCTCAAAGCTTCCGTCGCCGAAGATTGGCACCAATCCAACAGGCGGCGAATTGAGAAGGATGGAGGACTGACGATCGACAAATCCGCTCACCTCGTCGGAGGTGTAGCGAAGGCCAGCGGTAAGACGGAACCGGTCGGTGAGGGCGTAGGTGCCTTGGCCGAAGAGAGCCCAGTTATCGTAAGACGCACCGTGCAGAGTTGTTTGCTCCTGGGGAGGTACGGGCGGCAAGGCAGCGAGTCCGGCGCTCGCAAGGCCAAAGGTGATGAGGTCTACGCCTTCGAAGCGTTGTGTCGAGTTCACGTCCTGATCGAAGTAGTAGAAGCCAGCCACGTACTGCAGGCGTGCGTCTGGGTCTGCCGACTCTAAGCGAAGCTCCTGCGTGAATTGCTCCGTTTCTGAATCAGTGCTCGCAACGTCCAGAACCGTCAGCGGGCCAAAGTCGGCGCCGTTGAACTCGAAGATGTTCCCCTCACGGTAGGCCGAAATCGACACCAGCTTCACAGCGCCCAGGTCCCAGTCAAGCTGGAGCGAAGCGCCATAATTCTCCGTTTCTTCGCCCGTCGGGGTGTTCGAGAAGCTCGTCCGATTGTCCTCGTCGATCACTGTCGGGTCGAAGCCTGCAATCTGAAGCGCGCCGAAAGCCGTCAAGAAAGGTGTTGGGGAAGCTGGATCGGGAGGCGTCAGATTGCGGAAGAGAATGTTGCAGCATTCCTCGTCGGACTCTTGATAATCGGCACTGAACCGTGCCGAGAAAGTCTCGGTCGGCTCCCAGAGGACTTTGGCGCGCACGCCGCGTCCTTGGTCATCATCCGCGTCACCGCCATTGATCGCATCCTCGACGATCCCGTCCCGCTGCTGATCGTAGGCGGTCACCCGAACAGCGAGGTTATCCGTAAGAGGAACATTCACCATACCCCGAAGAATGGTCTCATTGTCCGAAGCGAAAGCAACGGAGCCCCGCGCTTCAAAGTTGAACTTAGGGTCTGCCGTGATGAGGTGAATGACGCCTGCGGACGTGTTTTTGCCAAAGAGCGTTCCTTGCGGGCCGCGCAAAACCTCAACACGCTCCACGTCGTCGAAGAGGCCGAAGCCCTGGAAGTCGCGACCAAGAATGACGCCGTCGACAAAGGTACCGACGCCAGTCTCGACGCCGTCAGAAAAGGACTGCGTACCCAGACCACGGATGAAGTTCGCGCGGCTCCTGGAGGTAACATTGTCTCCGAATTGAAGGCTCGGGGCGAGGCGGGCGAGGGAAGACACATCCGTCACCCGAGCGAGATCGAGTGACTGCTGGGAAAAGGCACTGACGGCCACGGGGACGTCCTGCAGGTTTTGCTCACGTTTTTGGGCCGTGACCACAATGGTGTCGAAGGAGGACTGATCCTCCTGTGCCTGGGCCGCTGTCACTGCAGCGACAGCTGATCCGAGAAGAAGTCCGAGACGTTTCATGGTTCCCTCCTATGCCCACTTTTCCGATGGGTTCACTGTCATACTGACCCGTTCTTTCCCAGAGGCAATCATTTTTGATCGTTTTTGCGCAAAAGTGCTCGCTAATTGGGCGTTTGTGGTTTTTCCAATACAATCAGCGCCTGCGGAAACGGCAGCGGCGGGTCGTGAGACCACCAGATTGCTCTGTTTGAATCTCACCAGCCAAGGCGAGCCCGCGGCGAGCCTCCACGTTCACGGTAACTCCAGACGGCGCGGTCATCTGAGCGGTGAAGCCATCGTCTTCTTTTTCCAGGTGCACCTCAATCTCACCGCTCGTCAGTGGGACGCGGCCCTGGGCTCGCTCGAGGCCCGCGAGATGGGGAGAGAAGCGAAGTTCCCGCGCACCGGGTGCGGTCGGTTCAATCCCAAGAACAGCCGTCGACATTTGATAGGTCGGGCTTGCAGAGAAGCCGTGGCAGAGGCTGGCGGTCGGTCCGTAGCTTTCCCAAAGGGTCGTAGCCCCGGCCTCCAGCATCGGCCGGTAGCGGCGACGGGCCTGCTCGAGCACCAGATCTGTGCGCCCGGCCTTGTTGAGGGCCGCGTAGAGATAGTGGCTGTAGAAGGTGTTGGTGAGGACGATATCGGTCTCTTCGTTCACCGCCTCGCCTTCGTTCTTGATCGGGGGGGCAGCGGTAAATTTGAGGCGTTCTTCGTCCATGATCGCCTCAAAGATCTGGTCGTAGCGCGTTTCCGGCGCGCCGCCCCAGAGGATCATCGCGGCATTGGCGTGCTGCGAGACACGGGGGCGAAGCGCGCCGCTTTCCGGGTCACGCATGTCAATATAGATGCCGCGGTTTTCGTCCCAATGGCTCTCAAGAGCAGTACGGAGATCATCCGCCTCCAAACGAAGCGACGCTGCTGTCCTTTCATCGCCCAACTGCGTGCCGATCCAGGCCGCAGCATCAAGGCAACCAGCGAGCTGGGCGTTCAGCGTGGTGGCGTATCCCGATCGTCCGAGGGCCGCCCAATCCATGAAATGCCAATGGGGCATGTCGGCAACGAGCGGCGCTCCGCCGCGTGCCCGGCGGAACCAGGCAAGCGCCTTGACAATCGATGGCCAGACCTCGCTGACCGTCCCTTCGTCATTGCTCCACAAAAGGTGATCACGAGCATTGAGGATCCACTGAAGCGTCCAGTCAGGAATAAGCAGGCGAGTATGCCCGTGATTGCCCGGTGCGAACATCTGGGTAAGGCCGTCAGCCCGCTGACTTTCTGCCGTTTTCTTCAGGTACTCGGCATTGAGGGGTGCGATAGCAGGGCCAAAGGTGACGTGCCCGACGAGATTTTCGACGGTGGCGTCGCCTGACCACTGCCGTTGCTCACGGCTGGGGCAGTCCTCCCAACCATCGTGCATGCACTGATGGAGGGTGTAGCGCCCGACCTTCCAGAGGTCGTCAAGAAACGGATCGTTTGATCTGAACGATCCTCGTTCAGTCACCGGATAGTTTCGGGTCTCGACCCCCAGCTTGCTCAAGATCACACCGTCGTCGGCATCGCGAACGGTGACTTGCAGATAGCGCACCGCCTGCCAGTCGAAGCGTTCAAAGGTCTGCTCGCCAGGATGCGCTGTGTAGCGAGCGAGGTGCACATCAGCGCCGATAAGGGGCGCTGGAATGATGCGGGCTGTCTTCGGCTCGAAGTTTGGTTCCCATTCTCCTGGGATGCCTTCGGCGACCGCGAGGTCAATGGTCTCGCCGCCTTTCGCTTCGAGCGTGATGGTCGGATGACCGGTGACGATGCGCCCGAAGTCCAGAAGAAAAGTGACCGCTTGACCCGGAGACGTCCTGACGGCCGCGCTGCCGCCTTCCAAGAGCGCTGAAAGGTCGAGTTCCGTCTCCTCCAACAGAGGCTCTCGGTAGGGTTGGTCGATGATGGGCAGGTCCGACCTCGGTTCGGCGCGCTTTTGCCAGAGAACGCTCCGGGGCGCCTCGAAGACGCCCTCCTGCGCTGGGAGCAGGCTTGGCGAAAGAATCGGAAACGGACGGAACGTGACCCCGCCAAAGAAAGCGTCGGGCCCGCCGCCACCTGTCACTTGTTCGATGGCGGGCGACCAGCCGCTATCGTCAAAGTCTGGGTCCGTCCAGCCTGCGGGGAGGGCGCGTCCGTCCAGCACCTCGACGAAGCCGAGACCGTGGTTGCCTGTCGGTATGTCCTGAACCCACGCGTCCGAGCGCTGGATTCGCCAGTCCGTGTCCGTCGTAATGGTCTTCGGCCCACCCTTGGTTTCCATGTCGGCGACGAGCCACAGCCCGCCATCACCGAAGGCCTCGCGCCAAAGCTCTCGGGTCATCTCGTACCAACTGGTATCGACCCCATAGGTATGGACGAGGACGGCGAGTGTATTTTTGCCTTGCTGGAGCTTACCAGAGAGGTCGTAGCTGTCGTAGCGTTGATAGGTGGGTGTGCAGCGCGCCGGTCCCCGCCCGAGCTCCTCTCCATTGAGAAAAAGCCGGTAGCGTCCGTCACAGGTGACGTGGAGTTTCCCGCCGGTCGGTGCATCGAGATCAAAGCTCCGTCTTAGGAAGAAAAAGCGATTGAGACCGTCTTCCCGTGATGGGCCGCCTGCCAGGCCCGAGATAATGACATCGTGCTGGATTGGCTGATCGGGGGTCCAGATGAAGGGCGCGCGGTGTCTCATGGAAGGCTCCTGATTGGGGTGAGGGTAGGTTGCCGAGGCTCAAAGAGCGAAGCGGACAAAATATCCGCCGTCAGATCGTCAATCGAGCTGAGACCGCCAAGGGCCATCGTTCTTTCAAGCTCGTCTCTGAGGATATTGAGCGCAAGGGTCACGCCGCGTTCGCCGCCTGCGGCGACGCCATAGAGATAGGGCCGACCGATAGCGACGGCGTTCGCACCGAGGGCGAGCGCTTTCAAAATGTCACTGCCTCGTCTTATGCCGCCGTCGACGACAAGCTCAGCACGGCCGTTGATCGTCTGTGCAAGGATCGGAAGGAGAGAGGCGGTCGAAGGCGCTGTATCGAGCTGGCGCCCGCCATGGTTCGAGACCCAGACAACGTCAGCACCGACATTGATAGCGGCCTCGGCATCGTCCGGGTGCCCAATGCCCTTCACCGCAAACAGCCCGCCCCACTCGTCCCGTAGCCACCGTGCGTAGTCCCAGGTCACACTTCTGTCGAAAAGCGTGTTGATGAGATCCATAATGTCCATATCGCCTGGGTTCGGAAAGTTCGCCGGGCCGATGGCTCCGCTGGTGGCAACATCGAAAAGATAGCCGGGGCGCATGAGAGCCTGGCTCACAGTCTTGCGGTTGATCTTGGGCGGGATCGAGAAGCCGTTGCGTGGGTCGCGCTCGCGTTTCCCCGCAACAGGCGCATCGACGGTGAGGATAAGGCCCGAGAAGCCTGCGTTCCGGACACGGTCGAGAATTCCCGCCACAAGCTCCCGGTCCCGCCAGACATAGACCTGGAACCATTTCGGCCCGTCGGTCAGCCGACCGATCTCCTCGATGGAGGCCGAACCGAGCGTGGAGATCGAGTAAGTGATTCCTGCTTCTGCAGCAGCCTTTGCAACCGCGCCTTCGCCCTCTTTTGGGTGAAACAGCCGTGTTGCTGCGGTTGGTGCAATGACGAGCGGTAGGGAAGACTGAGCGCCGAGAACATTCGTGCTTGTGCGGATGGTCTCCACGTCACGGAGGGCGCGGTGGATGAGTTCCACTTCGCCCCAAGCGTTGGTGTTGGCGCGCAAAGTGCGCTCATCCTCGGCACCGCCGTCGATATAGTCGAAGACCATACGCGGAAGACGCCGCCGTGCGGCCTCGCGCAAGTCGGCGATGTTGTGGCATTCGCTGAGAGGTTTGGGGATCATCCTGCGAGCCGCTCCTGCCAACGATCTGCATAGGCTCTGATCTCGTTGCTCAAGGGCGGCGGCGGAACGGTCTCGGCCTCCGGCGGGGTTATCCCAGGCATCGCCAGGCGCGCCGCCCCATAGGTCGCTCCGCCCCCCTCAACCCGCTCGATCGATCGTTCTGGGAAGAATGCAGCAAGACACCCGCAAAAAATATCAGTCGCCGCCGGTCCTTCAACAGTGATGCCTTCTGTCGCGGGGAGGAGAGAGAGGCATGTTTGCGCCATCAGGGCTGTGTAGAGACTTGCGGCCGCGGCTCGATCTGCAGCCTCGGCGGCTTCCTCCGTCAGGTCGCCTTTGCGGTCGGGGAAAGGCCCACCGCTGTTTGTGAGGCTTGGAAGAACGAAGAGATTGGAGCCGAGGACGCGCTCGACATCGTCCCATGTGGAGGTATGCGGTTTTGCTCCCGCTGCGAGGGCATATTCCCGCCCGCCCATAAACCGTGCAGTCGGGACAGGTCGTCCGGTCACGTCGCAACCGACAAGGCAGTCCCGCTCTTCGTCGAGACCCTCGCCTGAGCCGCCGGGGACCATGGCTATAAACCAGGTGCCGGTTGAAAGGACCGCGGTATCTTGGTCGAGATACGGAACGAGAGCTGCGTTGGAATCGTGTGCACCGCAGCGCACACGGCATCGAGGGTCGAGACCTGTGGCGGCAACCACTTCTGTCCGAACCCGCCCGAGAGTCTCCTGTGCTTCGATGCGGGGGGCGAACCTCTCTGCCCAGCCGCGCCGGGCAGACAAGCTCGACCATCGGCGCTGATAGGGTGCCCAAAGATCCGTGTGGCATCCAAGTGAGCTGATTTCGGAAGACCGCTCACCGGAGAGAAGGAAAGCGATGTATTGCGGCAACGGGAGAAAGGTCGCCTCCGCTGGGAACCCGTCATCCATGACCGCAAGCTGGCGGCCGAGATTGAGACCAAGCGGAAGTCTAGGCGATCCTGTTTCCGCGAAGGACGGACGGGTGTCGTCGTAAGCGGGGGCGGCCTCAGCAGCATCCCACTCGTAGTCCATGACCGGCGCGGAGAGTTGTCCGTGGGGGTCGATCGCCGCAATGGCTGCGCCATGGGCCGTGACGATGATGTCGCGGACTGCTGTTGTTGCGGCGGCCTGCTTGAGGGCGGACAACAGCCAAGCTTCTATAGTGCTGAGATCAAGCGCCCTGTAGGGACCGTTTAGAGGCTCTGGTGTTGCGGCTCTCGTCTGGAAGGCGGCGCTTTCGTCTTCCAAAACCACGGTGAGGCGCATGGTCGATTTGCCGAGATCGAAAACGGCGCAAGCCACGTTGCCTCCTCCCCAGTGCGCAAGATTGATCGTTTCTGCGCAGTTTTGATTGTTTGTTGCGACGGTCTGCTCTAATCTTCAATCTGTCAAGCGAGGAGAGCGCCATGCCAGCGACCCCGATGAAAGTGCCCGACAATCTCTGGAATGAGGGTGAGGCCAGGGGAAAGAGTGAGGCGGAGCTGTTGCTCTACCGCTCGAATCTTCTCGGTTCGGACTTAGCCGTGACGAATTTCGGGGGTGGTAACACGTCCGCCAAAGTGCGCGAGCGCGATCCTCTATCAGGAAACGATGTCGAGGTCCTGTGGGTGAAGGGCTCGGGCGGTGACCTAGGCTCCATGGGGCTTGGCGGCTTCTCGACCCTTTATCTCGACAAGCTTCGCGGTCTTGAGACTCTCTATCGAGGCATTGATCATGAGGACGACATGGTGGGCTATCTTCCCCACTGCACCTTCGACCTCAATCCCCGTGCGGCTAGCATCGACACGCCGTTGCATACGTTTCTCCGGGCACGGCATGTCGACCACACCCACCCCGACGCCGTGATCGCCATCGCCGCTACCAGCAGGTCTGAAGCACTGACGAAAGAGATCTACGGCGATCGTATCGGCTGGCTGCCCTGGCAACGCCCTGGCTTTGATCTCGGCTTGAGGCTGCGGGACCTCGAGGCCAGCACGCCTGGTCTCGAAGGCATTGTTCTTGAGGGACACGGTCTCTTTACGTGGGGTGAAACCTCCGAGGAAGCCTACGCCAACACG